>CAZZBH010000222.1:0-1544 GCA_964652605.1 uncultured Planctomycetaceae bacterium | reverse complement strand
GCATATAACACCGAGTCGCATGCCTTCTCTCACGGTTCTGACGTCGCGAACTATCCCTCATGGAGGTGGCAGCTCAACCTTGGCGCGGGCTATGTATACAGCCGATTCTATAACGACGGACTCGGCACCTTGGGACAGGGAGACTTTCAAGTCCGGAATAACGATCCCGTAGGTCAAGACTGGCTGTCTTTTGGAACTAGTGCCGCTTCCACTGAGAGAGTTTCGTTTCGGCGGCGTTGAATCGTAATCGCTGTCGTGGCGGCGGTTTGCGTGTAAAAATGTTCTCCACTTCGGGTGATTGCCGCCACCCGTGTGAAGTGGAGAACAAAACATGGACAAGGTTGTGGCACGGAGGCCGCAGCTGGCGGAACGCAGGGAGTTGCATCGCATGAAGCGGCAACTGGCCAACGCCGTCAACAGCCGGCATGCGCGGATCATTCTGCTCTCGACCGGCGGTGTTGGCAACCGCGAAATCGCCCAGCGGGCAGGCTGCACCCCGACCTGGGTGCGAAAGATCATCCACTCTTTCAACGACGGCGGGATCGACGCCATCGTGTGGTATCCCTGGTTCTGCCGCCCCTCCGGCCCGCGCCGGTTCATGGCCGAGGTGGTGGACGAGATCGCCGAGGTGGCCCTGTCGCCCCCGCAGAAGCTCATCGGCATGAGCGTCTGGTCGCTGGCCAAGCTGCGGGACTATCTGGTGGAGCAAAAGATCGTGCCCACCATCTCCCTGGAGTGGCTGCGCCAACTCCTTCGACGCCGACGCATTCGCTGGCGGCACACCAAGACCTGGAAGGAATCCACCGACCCGCAGTTCTGGCCCAAGTATCGCAGGCTCAAACGGCTGTATGCGCGTCGCCCGGCCGGCGGCGTGCGGCTGTGTGTCGATGAGTTCGGTCCGCTCAACCTCCAGCCCCGGCACGGTCGGCACTGGGCTCGCAGGGGGCACGTGGATCGGCTGCGGGCGACCTATCATCGCACCGCCGGGGTTCGGCACTTCTTCGGCGTCTATGACCTGGAGCATGACCGGCTTGTTGGCCGCTTCGCGCGGCGAAAGAACTGGTGGACGTTCCTGTCCTTCCTGAAGTGGGTCCGGCGGCGCTACGCCAAGGCGGGCACGCTGCACATCGTACTGGACAACGTGGGCTACCATCGCAAGGCTGCGGTCCTGGCCTACGCCCACGCGCACGCCATTCGGTTCTACTGGACGCCCACCGGGGCCTCGTGGCTCAATCGCATCGAGTGTCACTTCACCGCCCTGCGCAAGTTCGCCCTGGACAACACCGATTACCAAGATCACGAAACGCAGCAGGCGGCCATCCGGAGCTACCTCGCCTGGCGCAATCACCGCCGCAGCATCAGCACCCATCCCTGGACGCGACCACAAACCGGATACCGCCATGCGGCCTAAACCAACGTACCATCATCACGAAACTGGGTTAATGGAAGCGGCACTAGGGGGTAACTCTAAACTGATTATCTGTTTGCGGTCAGTTGCAGTTTTCGGAATTGCAACTGTGCCGGCAATGGAGATTGCTCGCCGC
>CAZZBH010000221.1:0-1560 GCA_964652605.1 uncultured Planctomycetaceae bacterium | reverse complement strand
CTGATGGACCTTGAGTTCACGCAGTTCCACCCGACCGGCATGGTGTGGCCGCCCAGCGTGCGCGGCACACTGGTAACCGAAGGCGTGCGCGGCGACGGTGGCATTCTGAAGAACAGCGAAGGCAAGCGCTTCATGTTCAATTACATTCCGGAGCGCTTCGCGCCGGAAACCGCCGACACCGAAGAAGAGGCCAACCGCTGGCTCAAGGGCGACAAGTCCGCCCGCCGGCCGCCCGAACTGCTGACCCGCGACGTTGTGGCACGCGCAATCAACGCCGAGGTCAAAGCCGGTCGCGGCAGCGAGCACGGCGGCGTGTATCTCGACATTGCCAGCCGTGTGCCCGCCGAGGTCATACGCAAGAAGCTGCCCTCGATGTACCACCAGTTTAAAGAACTGGCGGAAGTGGACATCACCAAGGACGCGATGGAAGTAGGCCCGACGCTGCATTACTGCATGGGCGGCATCCGCGTGGACGCCGAATCGCAGATGACCCGCGTGCCAGGACTGTTCGCCGCCGGCGAATGCGCAGCCGGCATGCACGGGGCAAACCGGCTTGGCGGCAATTCTCTCAGCGACCTGCTGGTGTTCGGCCGCCGCGCCGGTCTGGGCGCAAGTGAATACGCCAAGTCGCTGCCGAGCACGCCGCAAGTGAACGAAGACCAGGTGCTAGCGGTGATGCGGCGCGCGACCGACATCCTGAACCGCGAATCCGGCCCCAACCCGTTTGTCGTGCAGGAGAAGCTGCAAGACATGATGAGTCGCAACGTCGGCATCATCCGCACCAGGAGCGAGCTTGAGCAGGCGCTGAACGACCTGGAAGCACTTAACAAGGAAGCAGCCACAGTCAAAGCGCACGCCACAAGCCAGTACAACGCGGGCTGGCACACTGCGCTCGATTTGCGCAATCTGATGATCAGCGCGGAGGCGGTCGCGCGCGCGGCATTGCTGCGCGAGGAGAGCCGCGGCGCGCACACGCGCGAAGATTTCCCCGGCGAGCGCGAGGAGTGGATTAAGTACAACATCATCATCTCGCGCAACGACGACGGCAGCATGAAGGTAGAGAAGTACGAGCGCCCCGCACCGCCGAAAGAACTGTCCGACATCGCGTACAGCAAGATCGAAGACCTGGAGACCGGCAAAGTCGGGTCATAGGAAGCCATGGCAGAACGCACATTCAAAATCTGGCGCGGTGACCAGGAAGGCGGCAAGTTCGTCGAGTACACCGTCGAAACGCAGCCCGGCATGGTCGTGCTCGATGGCATCCACCGCATCCAGGCTGAACACGCCTCCGACCTCGCCTGCCGCTGGAACTGCAAAGCCGGCAAGTGCGGCTCATGCAGCATGGAAATCAACGGCAAGCCCAAGCTGTCGTGCATGACGCGCCTGAACACGTTCGCGCCCGGCGAGACCATCACCGTACAGCCGCTCAAGACCTTCCCGGTGATCAAGGACTTGGTCTGCGACGTCAAGTGGAACTACGAGCAGAACAAGCGCATCGCCCCGTTCAAGCCAAAGCCGCGCGACGCCGACGGCAACCACCGGATGTACCAGGAAGACGCT
>CAZZBH010000220.1:0-1569 GCA_964652605.1 uncultured Planctomycetaceae bacterium | reverse complement strand
GGCCATGAATGCAAGGCTAGAGATCAGCCATGCTTTCCCTGGCGCTATGAGTCTCGCAAAGGTCTGCGGCGTTGCATCTGTACCGGATAGCGCAATAAAGAACGCAAATGCGGTAGGCGCGAGTAAGGCTAAGCGAACCACCTCCGCGCTGAAGGCTACATAGCCATCATGGACTTTGAAGTCAACCTCAATGTCTTGAATGTCTGCCATAGGGGGCTAACGCTTGAGCTAAGCGGCGGCTGCCGCGTGAGTTGGAGAGTAGCGCAACCGACCCTCAGCCGCCGGCTTGAATGATCGAATGGACTCCTCCCGCGTCCCACACGGCTTCGATGAGCCAGACTGGGGTTCTCGCCACCAGACACGGGATCAGGAGAGGAGTCCGCCATGCACGCTACCACCAAACCCGTTTCAGCTGAATCTTCCGCTGTCATGCTCGCCATTGATCTGGCCAAGGATGTCTTCGAATTGGCCTTCGCCGATGCCGACGGGCACATTGTTGAGCGCAAGCGGCTCAAGCGCGGGCCGTTTGCCACCTGCCTTCAGAATCGCCCGGCGCTGCGCATCGTGATGGAAGCCTGCGGTTCGGCGCATGCCTGGGCGCGGCGTTTTGCCCGGTATGGGCATGAGGTGACGCTGCTGCCAGCCCAACACGTGCACCCGTATGTTCGACGCAACAAGACCGATCGTGCCGATGCCGCCGGGCTGCTGGAAGCGGCCCGCTGCGGGGATATTCGCCCGGTGCCGGTGAAGACGCCAGAGCAACAAGGCACGCAGGGCCTGCATCGCATCCGCGAGCACCACAAGGCGCAGCGCACGGCGGCGATCAACCTGGTGCGCGGTCTGCTGCGCGAGTTCGGCAGTGCCATTCCCGGCGGGGCCGACAAGGTGCGCCCGGCCACGCTGGCGGCGCTGGAAGATGGTGACAACGATATTCCGATGGCGCTGCGTCATGCGCTGGCTGGGCTACTGGATCAAATCACCGCGTGCCAGGAAGCGATGCAGGCCATCGAGAAGCAACTGGCCGACATTGTCCAACGCGACACCCGCAGCCAGCGCCTGATGGCGGCCAGCGGCGTGGGGTTGATCACCGCCACGGCAATGAGTGCGGGCATTGGCGATTTTGCCCGCTTCCCCTCGGGTCGGCACTTCGCCAGTGCGCTGGGTTTGACCCCGCGTGAATATTCCAGCGGCGGCACACGCAAGCTCGGGCGCATCACCAAACAGGGCGATGTGTATCTGCGCACCCTGCTGATCCACGGCGCACGCTCGGCGCTGGTGGTGGCCGCCACGGCCAAAAAGCGCGGGCAGCCGCTGGATCGCACCCAGCACTGGGCGCTGGCGCTGGCCGAACGCAAAGGCCACAACAAAGCCGCTGTGGCCTTGGCCAACAAGACAGCGCGAAGGCTCTGGGCGGCTGAGCACCACGGCACCAGCTTCGACCCGGAGCACATCAGCCAGCGGGAACCGCGCGCCGCCTGAATATTTCTTCCTCCACAACCGCAGCACCGCGTCACGCAATGCCGCTTCACCGTTCCAAACCTGTTGATGTTGCACGCCTCAACTCATGCA
>CAZZBH010000219.1:0-1628 GCA_964652605.1 uncultured Planctomycetaceae bacterium | reverse complement strand
GAACATGTCATTGTCAGCGCCGTTGCCGTTGACAGCACTGACCCGAACGTGGTCTATATCGGTGCCGCCAACGAGCTGGCGATCTATCGGACCCTGGATGGGGGTCATAGCTGGTTGCGCGTGCCGCTGGCGGACGACTATGTCGGTGGTATCACGGATATTGCCGTTGATGGCGCGCAGCGTATCGTCTATGCCGGCACTGATACAGCGGGTCTGTTCCGCTTGCGTGATGTCGGTTCCAGCGTGGTTCTGGGTGGTCATCTGCTGCTCGATGCGCCTGTGGTTGAGGTCGTTGCTGACAGCACCGGCAAGGGCATGGCCTTTGCCCGCACCGATTGGAACCTTTACCGTGCCGAGAATTTTGGCCTGGCATGGGTAGCGGTGACCAATCTGCAGAGCGCGCCGACTGCGGTCGCCATCGCCAATAGTGACCCGGCAAAGGTGTATGTCGGAACAGTGGATCGCGGTGTGCTGGTCAGCCATGATGGCCTGGAGTGGACGCCAGCCAATGCCGGCCTGAACTTCGTGCCTGGCTCCCGCTTGATGGTGAACGATCTGGCCGTCGACCCGGCGCAGCCTGAGGTGCTTTATGTAGCCACGAGTTACCTGTACGGGACGACTGAGGTTCACGAATCGCCCGCGGGTGTGGCGCTTAGCACGGATGGTGCCCAGGCATGGTCGCCGATTAACGAAGCGGCGAACCTGGCTGTGGCGGAACTGATGCCGGTGGCGGGCCTGACCGGTGGCGTTTATGCCCTGACGACTGACAGCCGCACACCGCTGGCGTTGGGCAATGCGCCGATCATTACCGAGGCTGCTGTGGCTAGCCAGCCTGCGTCGCAACCTGCTACGGTGGGTATCACCAGCATCCTGGCCTGGATCATTGCCGGCCTTGCGGCCCTCGCGCTGATTTTCGCCATTGCGACAGACCTGCGTGGTCGCCGCCCGGTCACCGAGGGTACGATGGCAACCGACCCGGTTCGCAGTCGCTAATCTCGCAACACATCAGGTTCGTTACGGGCCGTCCGATTCGTCGGGCGGCCCGTTTTTGTTACGCGTATGCGGCAAATTGAGGATGGCTGGGTCAATGGTATTGGGCGTTGGGATACATGTGTGCTAGAACATGCCTGCTTGTTGCCCGCCATCAATGACATACGCCTGCCCGGTGATCATGCGCGCGGCGTCTGATGCCAGATAGACCGCCAGCGCGGCAACTTCCTCGGGTTGAATCAGCCCACGCAGCGGCTGCGAAACCTCCAGGAAGGCAGCGCGGTCGTCCGGCGCGACATGGGCAGTCAGCGGCGTGTCAACATAGCCTGGACAGATCACGTTACTGCGAATGCCGTCGCGCGCATAGTCAAGCGCAATCGCCTTGGTCAAGTTGATGACTCCGGCCTTGGCCGCGCCATAGGCGGCCTTGTTGCGACAGGGGCGAATCCCCAGGGTTCCTGCCGTATTAATGATAACTCCGCCGCCCCGCTGCTGCATAAGGGGAATGGCATATTTGGCACCGAGAAAAACCGACCGCAGGTCAATAGCAATGCACTCGTCCCACTCGGCTTCGCTAATCTCCGTCACCGTGCCGTTCGGCGAAATCCCCGCCTTGTTACACAATATGTCAACGCCGC
>CAZZBH010000218.1:0-1659 GCA_964652605.1 uncultured Planctomycetaceae bacterium | reverse complement strand
CAAATCCAAGCGCCGCTATTGACGTGCCCGTTACGGAATATTCACGTCAAGCGCTGGTCGATCAAGCAGCGGGTGTTGAGGTTCGGGCGAACGCCCTTGCTGCTGAGGCAGGTTCTCCAGCTCGTGCTGCCTTGCTTGCCGAAAAAGCCGAGTTAGCAGATCGGCAATGGCTTGGCGGCATCAAAGCCGATGTTCTCGCCGAAATTGAACGTCAGAAGCAAATCGCGCGGCTTGAGGCAGCCCAACGGGACACAACCACTAATCGCACTACCACGAAGAGCACCGAGATCGCACAGGCTCTAGTGACAGATGCACTTCGTGCGCAGTTCGCTCGTGAGGTAGCGAGCTTTGAGATTGCAGGCCTTGCCGTGGAGCTTCGACAGCAAAACAGCGTTCAGGGCATCCCCCGCTTCAAGGTCGCACTTACGAGGAAACCTACCGCCGCAGTGGGGCAGGTGCTGAGCGAAGGTGAATATCGCTGCGTTGCTTTGGCTGCGTTCATGGCTGAACTCGCCACCACGGAAAATAAGTCCAGCATCGTCTTCGACGATCCCGTTTCTTCGCTCGACCATATGCATCGCGAGGCGGTTGCTGAACGCTTGGTTGTTGAAGCCGCACATCGCCAGGTCATCGTCTTCACTCATGACCTTGCGTTCCTGTTCGAGTTGAATCGTGCGGCTGACAATGCGCAGCCTAAGCCGCCGGTTGCGATTAGCTCCATCAGCCGGGGTGCTGACAAGGCAGGCTTTTGCCGCAGCGAGCCGCCATTCAAAGCACGTCGGGTCAGTGACATCACCACAAGCTTGACCAATCAGCTTGCGGGGGAACGCTACCATTTCGAGCAAGGCAATCACGACGAGTGGCGAAAGTCCGTCAAATCCATCGCTGCAACGTTGCGCGATACGTGGGAGATCGCGGTTGAAGAAGCTGTCGGGCACGTCATCCGCCGACTGTCCAACGAAGTGAAGACGCCTGGCTTGGTCAAGCTGACTGCGATCACGGTTCCAGATTGTGAGGCCATGCGTGATGGCTTTGGTCGCTGTTCCGAACTGCTGCATAGTGCCGCCGCTGCGTTAAACCGCCCGCTGCCGAGGCCAGAAGCACTCACGGCCGAGATTGACGCCTTGGCGGCCTGGGCTGACAGCCTACGGCAGCGTCAGAGTGCTGCGAAGTTGCCCTGACCGTACAGGGGCATGTCTAGAAGTTGCAACTGCAATGCGGCTTTTGGCCGCATTTGAACCATACTACGGCCATTCACGCCGCCGAAGCCGAACGGCACCGAAGGTCGAGGACTTCTTTATCTGTCTTCGTGTGGGATAAGGTTTTGGTAGCATTCATCAGATAATAGTCGAATAGTAGGATTACTATAAATGAAACGCTGTATTCACTCACTCACGCGATCAATAGTAGTTGTTTTACCCAACATAGCTTACGGCTACAAGGTCGAGCTGATCGAACGCAAGGCCTGACGCGGGGCGCGCGCGCCGGCGTGCCCGCCCGGGGGCAGGCCTCAGCGGGCGGGCGCGAGGGCGGAGTCGGACGGTGCGGGTGCGTGCTCGTCCTGGTAGCGCATCTGCACCGAGAGAACCTCGTCCCAGGCGTGGAAGAGCGCATCCACGCAGGCGGGGTCGAAGTGGGTGCCGCGGCCCTCGCGCAGCA
>CAZZBH010000217.1:0-1659 GCA_964652605.1 uncultured Planctomycetaceae bacterium | reverse complement strand
TGAACATCCTCGAGCGCGGAAGCCAGGTCCACATGATGGGCGAGTTTCAGGCACTGCTTGACTTCCCGCCGGCACCCAAACTGCGCTGGGACGGCAAACTTGACCCGGCCCAGGCCACCGAAGCCGAGATGCGCGGCCAGGAAGTCTTCTTCGGCAAGGGCCAGTGCGCAACCTGCCACGCCGCGCCGTATTACACCGACAACCTGATGCATAACCTGAAAGCAGAGCGGTTCTACAACGAACAGGACGTCAACGGCCGCTGGGCCAGCGCTGACGGCCCGATCAAGACCTTCCCGCTGCGCGGCATCAAGGACAGCCCGCCATACCTCCACGACGGGCGCCTGCTGACGCTGGAAGACACGGTTGAGTTCTTCAACCTTGTGCTCGGACTGAAACTGAGCGAGCAGGAGAAGGCTGACCTCGTCGCCTTTCTGCGGGTTCTGTAGGCTGGTGTGGGGAGACCCGGGGCCTTGGCGGCGGACGCGTTCGCCCCGGGCACCCGGGTTTTGTTAGTGTCCCGGTTTGCCTTGTTGTCGGATTGCCACGTCCATACCGCACACCGCAGAGTCGCAGAGAAGGCATTTCTAGCGGCACGCGAAGCCGATTGTCGGGCCAGTTCTCGCGTTCTATCGCGCCGTTCTTGCGGTTCTTCGTCGAGTGTTGAAAGTCGATAGCATACGCCTGCCGCTGCTTCGACGCTGGACCGTTACCCTTCGGCGATGAACTTTCGGCGAAGGCAGGTCTTTCAGCGTGTCTCCGCGCCCCTGCGCCTCGGCGGTCTGCTTTTCTCGGGCAACGAGTGTTCGGTGGGGGCTCAAACTGAGACGCTACCCGGGTTTTCTACTTATGGCGCAATCCGGGCGTGCTGCTAGATTATCGGTTTGTTGTCGTGGCAACCGTACATGGCGCACCAGTTGCATAGCACCGCAGTCGAGAAAATCGCTGAAGCAGGATTGAGGCCGACAACCGCGCGCGTCGCGATCCTGGAGTCGCTTGAGCATACCCGCGACCATCCCACTGCCGATGAGCTGACACTGCGGCTTGCCCGCGGTGGTCATCGCATCGGCCGCGCCACCGTGTACCAGAACCTCGACAAACTGGTTGAAGCCGGTGTCATCGCTTCGTTGAGCGCCGGCGACGGCCTGCGCCGCTACGACGCAACACTCGAGCCGCACCAGCACTTCATCTGCTCTGACACCGGCCGCATTTACGACGTGCACGTCGATGAAGCCATGCTCAAAAGGCTCAAGCCGATTGATCCCCGCACAGGCAAGGTGCTCAAGAACGCCCGGGTGGGGCAGGTACGCATCCAGTTTCTCGGCTCATGCCGCGCGCGATAGGGCGCTCACACAACAGCCGGGACTTCGCCGAATGTCGGGTCGATGAACACGGGCAGCCCTGCCGGCAGCGAGCGCTCAACGACGCCACGCAAGGCCATAACGCCCCACTTGGCCCAGAAGCGCCGGCCTACGCCCTCCTGCTTTTCGAAACGCTCCATTGCTTCGCGACGGATATCGACGAAGGCGTCGAACTGGCGTATGCCCATGGTTTCCTGCACCGCGACGTACTCGTCAAGCTGGTCAAGCTCCTGCTTGATGCGCGGGCCGGAGCACACGGTGTACGGGTGCGGCCGGCCGGGCACACTGACTTCAAGCGGAA
>CAZZBH010000216.1:0-1660 GCA_964652605.1 uncultured Planctomycetaceae bacterium | reverse complement strand
GAAGACCAGCGGCGTTGCCAGGCCCGCGAAGATCATGTAGGCGGTTTCGTAGTGGTTCCAGTGCCGCACCGAGCCGCGCCAGCCCAGCGCGAGCGTGCCGTAGAAAAACTTTCGCGCCCAGTGCTTGGCCCGATCGCGCACCGTCGCCAGGTCAGGGATCAAGCCGATGTACCAGAACACCGCCGAAATCGTGAAGTAGGTGCTGATCGCAAAAACGTCCCACAGCAGCGGGCTGCGGATGTTTACCCAGATCGGACCGCGCAGGTTGGGGTACGGCGCCGCCCAGATCGGGCCGATCCATGGCCGGCCCATGTGGATGACCGGGAAAATCAGCGCGCAGATCACCGCGAACAGTGTCATCGCCTCGGCGCTTCGGTTGATCGACGTGCGCCACTTTTGCCGGAACAGAAACAGCACCGCGCTGATCAGCGTGCCCGCGTGGCCGATACCGATCCAGAACACGAAGTTCGTGATGTCAAAGCCCCAGCCGACAGTCTTGTTCAGGCCCCATGTGCCGATGCCGAAGTAAATCTGGTAGCCGATGACCGCCACGCCCATCATCGCCACGGCGCCGGAGACCAAAAAGCCAAGCCACCAAAGCAGCGACGGCTTGCCCTCGATCGACCCGCAGACATCGTTGGTGATGTCGTGCAGCGACTTGTCCCCCAGGACGAGGGGTTTGCGAAGCGGAGAGTAAACGTGTCCTGCCATATTCCTGCCTGCAACTGACTTATCCGTCAAAGCGCCAACGCGCCAAAAGTTCAACTTTCCTCACGTCTGTCCCGCCGCGATGCCCGCCAGCGGCCGGCCCTAGTGCCCATGACCGTCGTGGTCATGCGCTGCCAGCATCTCCTGTGCCTTCTTCTTTTCGTAGTCGCGGGCCGGGCGGTTGCGCACCTTGGTCAGGTACGTGACCGCGGGCCGCGTGTTGATCTCCGCGATAACGGCGTAGTTGCGCTTGTCCTGCCGCTCAAGCCTGCCGACCACGCTTTCCGGGTCGTTCTTGTCGCCGAACGTGATGGCCTGCGTGGGGCAGGTCTGCTGGCACGCCGTCCGGATTTCTCCGTCGCGCGGCTTGCGACCGTCCAGCGCCGCGCTGCGCTTGCCGTCGTAGATGCGCTGCGCGCACATGCTGCACTTTTCCATCACTCCCTGGCTGCGGATTGTGATGTCCGGGTTCAGCACCAGGTTCATCGTCAGGTCGCGGTGCTTGTAGTTGAACCAGTTGAAGCGCCGCACCTTGTACGGGCAGTTGTTGGCGCAGTAACGCGTGCCGATGCAGCGGTTGTAGGTCTGGATGTTCAAGCCCTCATCGCTGTGGCTTGTCGCGATTACCGGGCACACGGTCTCGCACGGCGCGTTCTCGCAGTGCTGGCACATCATGGGCTGGAAGACAACCTCGGGGTTGTCCAGTGTCGTCTTGTTGCCGTCGCGGATGGCGGTGCCGTCTTCCTTGCGCGAGTCGTCGTAGTAGCGGTCAATGCGAATCCAGTGCATCTCGCGCCGGCGCCACACTTCGTCCTTGCCCACGACCGGCACGTTATTCTCGACCTGGCAAGCCATTACGCACGCGTTGCAGCCGGTGCACAGGTTCAAATCAACGACCATGCCCCACTTGTGGCCCTTGTACTCCCAGCGCGGCCACAGCGTCACGTCCACC
>CAZZBH010000215.1:0-1664 GCA_964652605.1 uncultured Planctomycetaceae bacterium | reverse complement strand
GCTGCCTGGCACGGGCGGCACCCAGCGCCTGCTGCGCATGGTGGGCAAGAGCAAAGCGATCGAGCTGATGTGCACCGGCCGCTTGTTCAGCTTCGACGAGGCGCTGGACTGGGGCATCGTCAACGAGATCTACGATGGCGACGCCAAGAGCTTTCGTGAGCAATTGATCGACTACTGCAAGCAGTTCACCCTGCCGAACAAAGCCACCAAGGTGATCGGCAACATTAAGCGCAGCGTACAAAGCGGCGCCGAGATGAGCTTCGAAAGCGGCCTGACGCTGGAGCGCGAACTGCAGAAGGCGCTGTTCGACTCACAGGATGCCAAAGAAGGTCTAAACGCCTTCAACAGCAAGCGCCAGCCAAGTTTCAAGGGTGTGTAGCAGTTTAGACCCGCGTGTAAACGCGGGTCATTGGCAGAGTAAGCAGACCCGCAGAACAGAGCAGTCATCAAAGCGATAGACAAAAGGGGCCGCCTAGAGCGGCCCCTGTCGATTAAGGATGTAGTCGATCAAAGCAGCCAAACCGTCCGGGTGGTGAACAACCTTCACACGCCCCTTGGCGGTCCAGACGTGAGTGCCGGCGCTGACCAGTCCGTCCCGTCGCAGGCGCCGGGTAGCGTAGGCCTTGAAGTCGTGCAGCATTTTTTCCGACGCGGCCAATGCCGCGACCGCGATGTGGACGTGATTGGTTCGAACGTTCAACGCAAACAGCTATCATTTGCGTACCCGACATACTTCGACAATGGCCTCGTCCACAGCTGACCGCATCGACTCGGACAGCAGCACCGGTTTGTGCTGTAACTGCCGAAAGCGTCGGCGTCGCAATAACTCATCCGGAGGCAATAGCTGCCCTTCGTGTCGATCCCACGAGCCTCGTTCGTCGCCGTGGAGCCACGCTCCGTATGTCGTGAAGATCATGTGGTACTCGATGCTTCGTGGGTCTATGGACTTTGGTGTTTGCTGCCCTGTAGGTTGCATGCTTCAGACCTTTATGCCCCGCGTTTACCCGCCTTCGCGAAACGCTACGGCGGGCAGGTACGCGGGGCTAGACTGCTGGTGTGCTTCTTCTGGGAGGTGCCATGGCTATTGCGAAGTGGGTTGAGATTGGTGCCGTTGATGAACTGCGTTCGCCCGGCCTTCGGGTGGTTGAACTCGGCGACCGTAAGTTTGCCCTGTCCTTCAAAGACGGGCTGTTCGGGCTGATCGATAACGTTTGCAACCACGTCGGCGGGCCGTTGGGCGACGGCAAGCTGGATGGCGAATACGTCGTCTGCCCGTGGCACCACTGGAAGTTTCATCGCTGCACCGGCGAAGGCGAGCCGGGCTTTGAACAAGACAAAGTCCCCGGCTTCACGCTCAAAGAAGAAGGCGGCAAGCTGCTCGTTGACCTGAACTCCGGCACCAAGCGCAACAAAGTACCGCACAAGCCGCACCCGCTTGCTCGCAAGATTGAACGCGGCGAGGGGCCTGTGCGCGTTGTGGGCATCTCTACGACCGCGATGGACGAAAAGAACCCGCGCTACTCCACGTCCGATGCGTTGCTGGAATCGGGCCTTGAGCACGCAAGACAGGCCGGGTTCGAAACGCGCTACCTCCGGCTTAGCGCGCTCAAGTTCCGCAACTGTGAGGGTTACTACTCCAAGGCCGCGCGGGCCTGCACCTGGCC
>CAZZBH010000214.1:0-1698 GCA_964652605.1 uncultured Planctomycetaceae bacterium | reverse complement strand
CGCGGTCATCGCCGGGACGGCGATGAAACTCCTTCGGCAAGATGCCGATGCCACTGCGATACTACTGCCGACGCGGGGCAGTCATCCACTGACCTCCTGTCGCCATTCGTGGCACAATGCAGTTGGAGGAGTTTTCCATGCGTTGCTGGTTGATGAAAGTTGAGCCCGGCGCCTACAGCATTGCCGACCTTGAGCGGGACAAGAAAACCACCTGGGAAGGCGTGCGAAACTACCAGGCGCGCAACTTCATGCGCGACGACATGAAACCCGGCGACGCGGTGCTGTTCTATCAGTCGAGCGCCGACCCGACCGGCGTGGCTGGTTTGGCCGAAGTGTCGCGTGCGGGGTTTCCGGACGAATCTGCATGGAAGAAGGGGCACGACTACTACGACCCCAAATCGACACGCGACAACCCGACATGGTACGCCGTCGAAATCAAGTTCGTGGAGCGCTTTCCCCAGGTCGTCACACTCGAGACGCTCAAGAGCACCAAGGGCCTGGAAGACATGATGGTCACCCGCCGGGGCGCGCGGCTTTCGATTCAGCCGGTCACTCCCGCCGAGTACAAGATTGTGCGAAAGCTTGCGGGCAGCGCGTCAGGAAAGAAAGAATGATGCGCTTCCTTGACCGAAAGTGGGCCGATGGCGGGCACGACGAGTTCACCCTGGAACTCTACCATTCCGTCTATGTGCGCCACCTGATGGACATCGCGACCGAGCTGCCGCCGGCTGTGCGTACGTTCGCGCTGCTAAGCCGGGGGATGCTGCTTGCCGGCTCAAAGATCATCGCGACGCAGCAGGATGAAAAGGCGGGTACGTTCACGCTGATCCTGAAGGTCAAGGGGCACGACGCACAGCATTACCTGCAGATCGAGTACCAGGGTGTGGACTTCGACGGCTCAGACCTCGACGCGCTGCACTTTGCCGACGAGTGCCTGACCGAGGAGTTTGACACGCTGCCCGAGGAGTCGTTCGAGCACCGCATCCTGCTGACGCCCGAGGGCGAAGTCGTGATTCGCTTCAAGGACCTGAGCTTCCACGCCAAGCGCGCGGACTGATACAGAAAGAGCGGCGCGATGATCGGCGCCGCTCGTGTATGCCAATTCTGTTTGCCGGCGGCTATGCGCCCGCAGTGGCAGGCTCTGGTTGCCGGCTTTGCATCTGCTCTTTGACCACCTTGCCGGCATCGCGGAACGCCGTGGTGGCTTCTTCGGTCAGTTCCTTCTTCGTGCGGATGGCTTCCATCAGGGAAGCCTTGTTGGTGTTCAGATACTCCAGGTAGGCCTTCTCAAACTTCTGCACGTCTTCAACGGCGACATCATCGATCACGCCGTTGGTGGCCGCCCAGATGATCGCGACCTGGTTCTCGACCGGCATTGGCTGATACAGGCCCTGCTTGAGCACCTCAACCAGTCGCGCGCCGCGGGCGAGCTGTGCCTGGGTGGCTTTGTCCAGGTCACTGCCGAACTGCGCAAACGCCTCAAGCTCGCGGTACTGGGCAAGGTCCAGGCGCAGGCGGCCCGCCACCTTCTTCATCGCCTTGATCTGCGCGTTGCCGCCGACTCGGCTGACCGAGATGCCGACGTCAATTGCGGGACGCACGTTGGCGTAGAAGAATTCGGGCGTCAGGTAGATCTGCCCGTCGGTAATGCTGATCACGTTGGTCGGGATGTAGGCCGAGACGTCGCCGGCCTGCGTC
>CAZZBH010000213.1:0-1714 GCA_964652605.1 uncultured Planctomycetaceae bacterium | reverse complement strand
CCGTACATGCGCTTCATCGCGACTGACCAGATGCGACGGGCGACGCGGCCGATCACGGCATACTCGGCGTCCACGCCATTGCTGAAGAAAAAGCTGAGGTTGGGCGCGAAGTCGTTGACGTCCATGCCGCGGGCGCGGTACGCCTCGACGTACGTGAAACCGTTGGCGAGCGTAAACGCGAGCTGCGTGATCGGGTTGGCGCCGGCTTCGGCGATGTGGTACCCGCTGATGCTGACGCTGTAGTAGTTGCGCACGTTGTGGTCGATGAACCACGACTGCACGTCGCCCATCATTTTCAGCGCGAACTCGATGCTGAAGATGCAGGTGTTCTGGGCCTGGTCTTCCTTGAGGATGTCGGCTTGCACGGTGCCGCGCACGAGGCTGACCGTCTCGCGCATGATGCGCTCAAACTCGTCGTCGGCGAGCAATGCGCGCATCTCTTCCCAGCTTGCGTCAAAACAGCGCGGGTCCTGCCAAGCCAGCTCAATCGCCGGCAATCCCGGGTTCAGGTTGGGGCGGTAAAGCCGCTCGGGCTCACGCTGCGGCTTGAGCTTGCCCTCAACCATCAGGTGTTTGCGGGCCTGCTGGCGCACGGCGGCATTGAAGAAGAAGGCCAGGATGATCGGCGCCGGGCCGTTGATCGTCATGCTGACGCTGGTGGTCGGCGCGCACAGGTCAAATCCTGCGTAAAGAATTTCCATCTCGCGCACGGTGAAAATCGCGACGCCGGATTCACCCACCTTGCCGTAAATATCCGGGCGCTCATGCGGGTCTTCGCCGTACAGTGTCACGCTGTCAAATGCGGTGCTCAGACGCGCAGCCGGCTGTCCCTCGGATACTAGATGAAAGCGCGCGTTGGTGCGCGCGGCGGGGCCTTCACCGGCGAACATACGCGTCGGGTCTTCGCCGGTGCGCTTGTAGGGATACACCCCTGCGGTGTACGGAAAGCGCCCGGGGACGTTTTCCTCAAGCAGCCAGTACAGGCGGTCGCCCCAGTCGCTGAATTTCGGCAGCGCGACTTTGGGCAGGCGCGTGCCGCTTAGCGTGGTGACGTAATTGGCGACGCGGATCTTGCGGCCGCGCACCTCGTACACGTTTTCGTCGTCGGTGTAAGACTTGGTCAACTCCGGCCATGCCCTGAGTTCAGCCAGGCAGGCCGGGTCAAGCTCGCTCAGCAGATCGTTATAGCGCTCGCGCAATGCGCGCACGACGGGGTCTTTGCCCTCCCACTCATTGAGTTTGGCAAAGGGCTCAATCGCCTTATCGCCAAGCTCGATCAGTGCGTGGTAGCAGGCGCCGATGCGCTGCGCGATCGTGCGCTGCTGCTCCGCCAGGCGGTGGTGCCCGCGAACGGTTTCAGCGACTTCGCTCAGGTAGCGTGTGCGCTTGCCCGGCACGACGGTCTGCTGTGTCGGGCCGTCGGGGCCGCAGACCTGCGTAAACCACCGCGTTTCAAGCTTCACGCCCGAAATCTCTGACAGCCGCCCCAGAAGCTTCTGGTACAGCGCGTTGACACCGAGATCGTTAAACTGCGCGGCAATGGTAGGAAACACCGGCATGGCATCAGGGCCGACGTTGCCGGGCGCGCCGCGGTTGCGCCACACCTGCTTGCGGATGTCGCGCAGGGCGTCGCGCGAGCCGCGCCGCTCAAACTTGTTCAGCACGATGAAGTCGGCGTAATCCAGCATCTCGATCTTCTCAAGCTGCGTGGCTG
>CAZZBH010000212.1:0-1847 GCA_964652605.1 uncultured Planctomycetaceae bacterium | reverse complement strand
ACGGCCTCGCGCGCATCGTGCAGGACGGCGGCGCCGCGGTGGCGGAAGTCGACGCGGCGCTGATCTAGCCCGCATTTCTCACAGCCCTACTGATTTCGGTGGCTGCCGGGTGATTTGATGATGAACGCAAGGATGGCGCTCGCCGCGATGGCGGCGAGCGCCTGATCGGGCGGATTCGCGCGACAGCAACCCGCCGCTGTGCCTGACAGCGGATCAGTGATTGAGTGTGACGCTGCCTGGTTCGTGGGGTGCGGCTTATCGCGCCGCGGCGTTCAACGCGTGGAACGCGGTGATGTATTCCTGTTGGCCCGGACAGGCACTGCTCATCGCCAGCCTCACCCGCCGCACGCTGATCGTCACCACCGCGCCGATCTTCAGCAGCTTCAACCGGATGGTGTTCGCGCAGGCGCGGGCAAGACAGGTGTTCTTCAGCCCGATCCGGCGCAGCGCGTGCATCAGCACGTAGGCGGCCGAGCACAGCCACAGCCGCAGCTGGTTGGCGCGGAACGTGGCCGTGGACAGCCGGTCGGCAAACAGGTCCAGCTGCGCCTCCTTGATCCGGTTCTCGCACTCCCCGCGCGCGCAGTACAGATCCTCATACAGGCTCTGCATCGGCCAGTCCTGCCTGGATAGCGAGGTGACGATGAACCGCGGGTTGGACTTGTCGCCGGTGTGCTCGGCCTTGGCCACCACGCGGCGCCGACGGCTCCAGCTCTTGCGCGTGCGGTAGGTCAGATCCCGGAACCGCCGCGCCGGCCGCCCGGTGCGCTCACTGATCTCACGCGCCTGGCGCAGTTCGCGCCCGATGGCCCGCGTCAGGCGCTTGTTGCGGGCCAGGCCAAACAGGTAATCCACGCCATTTTGCTCGCACCAGCCCATCAGCTCATCGCGGCAGAACCCGGAGTCGGCCCTGAGGAGGATCTGCACCTTCGGCCAGCGTTCACGGATCTGCGCCACGATGCGTGCCACCTCATCCCTGGCGCCGGCCGCCCCGTCGATGTTGGCCCGGCGCAGCCGCGCGCACAGCAGGTGCTCGCCGCAGAAGATGTACAGCGGCAGGTAGCAGTAGTGGTTGTAGTAGCCGTGGAAGAACCGGCCCTCCTGCTGGCCGTGCAGCGGATCGTCCGTGGCATCCAGGTCCAGCACGATGCGCTTGGGGGCGCGACGGTGCGCCTCCAGGAACAGATCCACCCACAGCCGGTCCATGGCTTCGGGGTCGGGCATGATCTTGTGGTAACGATCCTGCGCCTGGTCGGTGAACAGCTCCAGGCGGTTCAACGTGCTTTTGCCGGCCAAGGGTGCGCACTGCTTGCGAGCGGCGGTGAGCTTGCCCAGCAGCGCGCCCATCACCGGGTCGTGCCGAAGCTGCTCGTGATCGTTCAGATCCTCGTAGCCCAGCGCCAGACCAAACACCCGCTGCCCGACCAGCGTGCGCACCGAGTGCTCGATCAGCTCGGGGCGACGATGGTCGGCAAAGCAGCCTGCCAGTCGGTCGATCAGGCCAATGGCCGCATCGGTCTTGCCCAGCAGCAGCGCTCCGGCGTCGGAGCTGACCGTGCCGCCATCAAACGCGGCGACAACTTCCCGTCGCCCGACACTCGAAAACTCCAGCTGCTCGGCGGTACACTGTGTGTGCATCGGAACCCCCCGGTTGGGTGCGTGAAAGTGCTTGTGGTAAAGCCATTTTCACTCAATCACCGGGCCGATGCGCCCTCTATCTGTGAGAAATCCGGGCTAGCGTTGCGGGATGGCGCGATGACGCGATGCACTGGACCGGGTGCTGCGCGGTCTGCGCGCACGTGCTATCAATAGGCGAGCAGATTCGTCGCAATTGACCGCTTGTTGAC
>CAZZBH010000211.1:0-1906 GCA_964652605.1 uncultured Planctomycetaceae bacterium | reverse complement strand
TACCAGCTGCCCGGTGTCAACCAGGTGCAGGTGCGCACGAACATCGGCATGACCTTCGCCGCCGCCCTGCGAAGCATCCTGCGTCAGGACCCTGACGTCGTGATGGTGGGTGAGATGCGAGACCAGGAAACGCTCGAAATCGCCGTGCGCGCGGCCCTGACCGGCCACCTTGTGTTCAGCACCATCCACACAAACACCGCCGTGGCAACCGTGACTCGTATGGCCGACATGGGCCTTGAGCGATACATGATCACCAGCTCATTGATCGCGGCCATCAGCCAGCGACTGATCCGCATGATCTGCCCCAAGTGCAAAGAGCCGTACACGCCCTCTGAGGCGCTGCGCAGGCAGTTGGCGGCAAGCTTCCGGCAGCCCAGCGTCGATATCGACCTGTTCCGCGGCAAGGGCTGCAACTTCTGCAACATGTCCGGCTACAAGGGCCGGTTGGCTGTGCACGAGTACATGACCATGACGCCGACGCTGCGCGAGATGATTCTCGACCAGCGCCCGGAAGCCGAGCTTGAGGAAGAGTGCCTGCGCATGGGGATGAGAAACCTGCGCCAGAGCTGCTTCTTCAAGCTGCTGGATGGACTGACCACGGTAGAAGAGGCAGTAAGTCTGTTCTACGAAGACTAGCAAGTCGC
Organism: uncultured Planctomycetaceae bacterium; assembly: GCA_964652605.1. Classification (GTDB taxonomy): domain Bacteria; phylum Planctomycetota; class UBA8742; order UBA2392; family UBA2392; genus JADJRK01. Next base: position 1,262 of record CAZZBH010000211.1, on the reverse strand, counting down.
GCCGAAATCGCGGCATGAGAACATCGCAACTGAGGTGCTATGTCGGGCCAGAGCTCTGTTCGTCTTGATGACCTGCTGGTGTTTACCCGCCGTGCCGAGGTCAGCGACCTTCACCTGACTGTAGGCGTGCCGCCCGTGCTGCGCATTGACGGACAGCTGCGCGCCATTGAAGGCTTCAAGCCGTTGATGCCCGCCGACACCCGCAGCCTGGCCATGGAACTGCTGGATGAAAAGCAGATGGCTGTGCTTGAGTCAGAGCGCGAGCTTGACCTGAGCTTCGGCCGCCGCGGCGCCGGCCGCTACCGACTGAATGTCTATTGGCAGCGCGGCAGCATCGGCCTGGCGATTCGCGTGATCCGCAGCACCATCCCGACCATCGACGAGCTGGGCCTGCCACAGATCACCAAGCAGTTCGCCATGACCGACAAGGGCCTGCTGCTGGTGACGGGCCCCACCGGCAGCGGCAAGAGCACGACGCTGGCGGCGATGATCCAGTACATCAACCAGAACGACTCGTGCCATATCATCACGGTCGAAGACCCGATTGAGTACCTGTACCGGCACGAACGCAGCATCATCAACCAGCGCCAGATCGGCGACGACACGCTGGGCTTCACGCCGGCGCTGCGCCACATCCTGCGCCAGGACCCTGACGTCATCCTGATTGGCGAAATGCGCGACCTCGAAACCATCGAAGCCGCCATGACTATGGCTGAAACCGGCCACCTGGTGTTCGCCACGCTGCACACCACCGACGCGGTGCAGACCATCAACCGCATCGTCGACGTGTTCCCCACCAACCAGCAGCAGCAGGCGCGCGTGCAGCTTTCGTTCGTGCTGCTGGGCGTGGTGGCGCAGCAGCTGCTCCCGCGCGTCAAGGGCGGGCGCGTGCTGGCCATGGAAATCCTGAAGATCAACGTCGCAGACACTAAATTGCTTAACGAGAAAGCGGCCAACCAGATCTACACCATCCTCGAGACCGGCAGCCGCGAGGGCATGATCACCATGAACCAGTGGCTGTTCAACCTGTACACCCACGGCGAGATCAGCCGCGAAATCGCGCTCAACCGCTCCACCAACATGGACCAGATGAAGCGCATGCTGCAGCAGGGCGGCCGCCGCGGCGGAGGCGGGACCGCCGAGGCAGGCGGCGGGGCGGCCGCCGCGATGCGCCCGGCCTAGCAGGCGATTTCGGCTGTTCGCTGCCGGGAAAACAGCTATACTTCAAGCTAATTCTGTTTCCTTCTGAGGCAGCCTTATGC
>CAZZBH010000210.1:0-1948 GCA_964652605.1 uncultured Planctomycetaceae bacterium | reverse complement strand
ACCGCGTAAAGGCCGGCCAGGTCATCGCCGACGGCGCAGCCACCCACTTTGGTGAGCTGGCACTGGGGCGCAACATCCTGCTCGCGTTCATGCCGTGGGACGGCTACAACTTTGAGGACGCGATCCTGCTGTCCGAAGAGCTGCTGCACGCCGACACCTTTACCTCGATTCACATCGAGGAATTTGAAATCGAGATACGCGAAACCAAGCTGGGCCGCGAAGAGTTCACCAACGAGATCCCGCACGTCGGTGAGCGACAGCGCAAGAATCTGGACGAAGGCGGGGTGATCCGCATCGGCACCAAGGTCGGCCCCGGCGACATTCTTGTCGGCAAGGTTGCGCCCAAGTCCAAGTCCGAGCTGACACCCGAAGAGAAGCTGCTGTACGCCATCTTCGGCAAAGCCGGCGAAGACGTGAAGAACGACAGCCTTGAAGTTCCCGCCGGCAGCTACGGCGTGGTGATCAAGACCGAGCGCTTCAGCAAGCGCATCGCGCAGACAGACGAAGAAAAGAAGCAGGTCAAGATCGAGCAGAAGCAGGCCAACGAGACTTACCTCAATGACTCGCGCGAACAGTTGCGCGTGCTGGTCGCCGAGCTGGAGGAGTCACTGGGCGAAAAGCCGCGCTCGGGCAAAAAGTCCATCAAGAGCCTGCTCAACGATGACGAGCGCAAGAGCCTCAGCGTCGAGGAAATCGACGACATCATGGAGAATCTGACGCCGGACGCCTTTGGCGCGTCCGGGCGCGCTGTTCGACTTGTCGAGGAAGCCATCAACCGCGCGCGCAAGAAGATTCGCTCGGCCAAGCAGCGCCTTGATCGCTCAGTGCAGAAGTTGACACGCGGCGATGAGCTGCCGACGGGGGTGCTGGAGAAGGTCCGGGTTGAACTTGCCACCAAGCGCACGCTCAGCGTTGGCGACAAGTTTGCGGGCCGCCACGGCAACAAGGGCGTCGTCAGCAAGATCCTCAAGGTTGAGGACATGCCATTCCTTGAGGACGGCACCACGGTGCAGATGCTGCTGAACCCGCTGGGCGTGCCGTCGCGCATGAACGTGGGCCAGCTTTTTGAGCTGCACCTGGGCATGGCGGCCCGCAGGATGGGCTTCCGCGCCATCACGCCCGTGTTCAATGGCGCGACCGAGGACGACATCACACAGCTGTTGCAGGAAGCCGACCTGCCCGAGGACGGCAAGTTGACTCTGTATGACGGCCGCACTGGGTTGCCCTTCGAGCAGAAAGTCAGTGTTGGCTACATGTACGTGCTGAAGCTGCACCACCTGGTTGACGACAAGGTGCACGCGCGCGCGACAGGCCCCTACAGCCTGATCACGCAGCAGCCGCTAGGCGGCAAGGCGCGCAGCGGCGGCCAGCGCTTCGGTGAGATGGAAGTGTGGGCACTGGAAGCCTACGGCGCGGCCAACATCCTGCAGGAACTGTTGACCGTGAAGTCGGACGACGTGGAAGGCCGCACGAAGATCTACGAAAGCATGGTCAAGGGCGAAAATGTGCTGGAGCCCGGCACGCCGGTCAGCTTTGACGTGCTTGTCAACGAGATCAAGGGCCTGGCGCTGAACATCGCGCTGTACCGGCCCGACGGCAGCATGGTCTCGGACGTGATCAAGGAGTAGGGCTCACACCAGTGCAGCACGGCGCCACAGTGGCCACAGTTGAAAGAACGACGACGCGGGCAACCGCGACAACCAGAAGGAAGCACACAATGGCTGATTCACTGTACGACAAGATCAATGAAATCGCTTCCGTCGGCATCATGCTCGCCAGTCCCGAGGACATCCGCTCGTGGAGCTACGGCGAAGTCAAAAAGCCGGAGACGATCAACTATCGCACCTACCGGTCTGAGAAAGACGGCTTGTTCTGCGAGAAGATCTTCGGGCCCGAGAAGGACTACGAGTGCTTCTGCGGCAAGTACAAGGGCATCAAGTACAAGGGC
>CAZZBH010000209.1:0-2119 GCA_964652605.1 uncultured Planctomycetaceae bacterium | reverse complement strand
ACCATCGCGTTCGGCATGGGCATCGACAAATCCGACGTGCGCACGGTGATCCACACGGCGCTACCCTCCACGGTGGAAGGCTACTACCAGGAAATCGGGCGCGCGGGCCGCGACGGCAAGCCCTCGCGTGCGATTCTGATGTACTCGTGGGCTGACAAGCGGCTGCACGAGTTCTTTCTCACCCGCGACTACCCGCCGGTGGCTGACCTTGAGCGTGTCTGGAAAGCGCTGGGCGCAGGCGGTCGCGCGATCGACGACATCGCCGCCGAGCTCGACATCGACGAGCAAGCCGCAGCGACCCGCGTTGACAGGCTGCTGAGCCACGGCGGCGCGAACGCGGATGCGCAGGGGTTCGTAACGCGCGGCAACAATGGCTGGCAAGGCCCGTACCAGGCGCGCATCGCTCACCGTGAGGCGCAACTCGACGCGGTGCTGCGCTTTGCCAGCGGCACGGGGTGCCGCATGGGTGCGCTGCTGGAGCACTTCGGCGACCGCGACCGCGCAGGCCTGCCGTGCGGGCACTGCGACTTTTGCGCACCGGCCGAGTGCACCGTCAAGCGCGTGCGCAAACCCAACGAGCGCGAAAGCGAGCTGCTGCAGGCAATCCTGTTCACGCTGGCCGAGCGCGACGGCCGCACGCCCAAGCAGTTGATCGAAGCGGCGTTTCCCAACGGAGAGCTCGACCGCCGCGGCATAGGCGAGTTGCTGCGAGCACTAGCGCAAGCCGGCGCAATCCGCATAGAAGAGGCTGAGTTCGAAAAAGAAGGCCGCACAATACGCTTCGAGAAGATCTGGCTGACCAGAGAAGGCAAAGAAGCCGGAGCCGAAGCCGCCACCTGGGTAAACCTGCCCGACGAGGCAACAAGAGCCGGGAGCGCCAGCGACCGGAAGACGCGCAAATCAGCAGCAAAGAAAGCGATTCAGGAAGCCGAATCAAAGGCAGAACCAGACGCCAACCTCGTGAAGTGCCTCAAACAATGGCGCCTGAATCAGTCCAAGGAGGAGGGAGTCCCAGCCTTCCGAATCCTCGGCAACAAGACGCTGAACGCCATCGCCGTCCACAAACCCACCAGCGAGGACGAACTGCTAGAGGTCCCCGGAATAGGCCCCCAGAAGCTGGAGGCCTACGGCGCGGCTTTGCTGATAGTGTTGCGCGAATGCACATAGGACTTTGAAACATGCGGACAATGGTGAAGTGGGAGCGCTCATGAAAGACGTTCAACTGCGGTATCCGATCGACCTTGTGGACCGCATCTTAGACGCGGACCGCTTTCCCCATCCTCACTTGCTAAAGCAGGAGGCATTACCATCTAGGGCTGACCTTATCGTGTTCCTTGAACAGATCTACCACGCCTCTTTCGGGCGAGAGGAAGGCCGTCCACCGCGTGTGAAGGTCGCATTTGTAAATGACGAGCTACTAAATGAAGCCACAAACGGTGAGAATCCCGACCTTCGTATCGTGATGTTCGAATCTCCGCGTCCTTTCACGTCCTCGGAGATTCTGAAGCTGGCACCTGCGGTCAACCCGAGGCAGGCGGTTATCTTGGTTCAGAAGGTCGATCGGGAAAATGGCCTTCGCATCTCAGGGTTAGCACACGTTGGATCAGCCACTTGGCAGATTGATGAAGGCACCGGCAAGTTGGGATACCTGACTCCCTCGTGGTTAGGCCTTCTCTCGGAGTCACCAGGCGAACTCGTGGTTTCGGTAGCTGGAGTGCGCTGGATGACGTTGTCGTCTGGTCGTATCGAAGTGTTTCGAGAAGATGTGGAGTCGAACGGAATCCCCAGAGGCACAGCCATCGTGGAGGAAGAGGGCGAACGCGAAGATGTTCTTGCACACGGAGTGATTCGCTCCTACTTCGAAAGCGAGGTTGACTCAATGGTCGCGGAGGCGTCCTCGGCCATTCACTCGATGGAGCTTACGGAGGCGACCGTTGCATCGGACGTGATGTATGGCCACCTTCGCATTTTCCTGAAGAGAGCAATATCGAGCATCGAAAGAGCGCGGCATGGTGGCACGCTCTGCTTCGGATGGAACAAGGAGGAGCACCCGCAGCTTGTTCGCCTTAGAGCCTGTCCGGAAACTTGAAAGTTCGTAGGTGGTGTCTGCCGATAGCGA
>CAZZBH010000208.1:0-2213 GCA_964652605.1 uncultured Planctomycetaceae bacterium | reverse complement strand
GGCGACGGCGGCATCATGGACCTGTGGACGCGCGAGGCGCGCCTGTTCAAGTACGGCTCGGGCACCGGCACCAACTTCAGCAACCTGCGCGGCGACGGCGAGCCTCTTTCAGGCGGCGGCCAGAGCAGCGGGCTGATGAGCTTCCTGCGCGTGGGCGACCGCGCCGCGGGCGCAATCAAGTCGGGCGGCACCACACGCCGCGCGGCCAAGATGGTCTGCCTTGACCTCGACCACCCGGACATCGAGCAGTTCATCAACTGGAAAGTAAACGAAGAAGCCAAGGCCAAGATCCTGATTGACGCCGGTCTAGCCGCTGACTTCAACGGCGAGGCCTACACCACCGTAAGCGGCCAGAACAGCAACAACAGCGTGCGCGTACCCAGCGAGTTCGTTGACGCGGTGCGCGCCGACGGCGACTGGCACCTGCGCTGGCGCACCGACCGCAACCACATCAGCAAGACACTCAAGGCCCGCGAACTGTGGGACCAGATTGCATCCGCGGCCTGGAACTGCGCTGACCCGGGCGTGCAGTACGACACCGTGATCAATGACTGGCACACCTGCCCGCAGGACGGCCGCATCAACGCCAGCAACCCGTGCTCCGAGTATATGTTCCTCGATGACACGGCTTGCAACCTGGCTTCGCTGAACCTGATCAAGTTCTTCGACAAAAAGGCAGCCGAGTTCGACGTCGAGGCGATCAAACACGCCACGCGCCTGTGGACCATCACTCTTGAAATCAGCGTGCTGATGGCCCAGTTCCCCAGCGAAGAGATCGCCCGCAAGTCGTTCGAGTTTCGCACCCTGGGCCTGGGATATGCCAACATGGGCACATGCCTGATGCTCAGCGGCATTCCCTACGACAGCAAGCGCGCCACCGCCATCTGCGGCGCCGTCACCTCGGTGATGACCGGCGAAAGCTACGCCGCGTCCGCAGAAATGGCCGGCGGCCTGGGCCCGTTCCCTCGCTATAAGCCGAACAGCAAGGACATGCTGCGCGTCATGCGCAATCACCGCCGCGCCGCCTACAACGCGCCGTCCACCGAGTACGAAAACCTGCGCGTCAAGCCGGTCGGCATCAACCCCGAGTTCTGCCCGGATTATCTGCTGATCGCATCCCGCGAAGCGTGGGACCGCGCAGTTGAGCTGGGCACGAAGCACGGCTACCGCAACGCACAGACCACCGTGATCGCGCCCACGGGCACCATCGGCCTGCTGATGGACTGCGACACAACCGGCATTGAGCCCGACTTTGCACTGGTGAAGTTCAAGAAGCTCGCGGGCGGCGGGTACTTCAAGATCATCAACCAGTCCGTTGAGCCCGCACTGCGCAACCTCGGCTACGCCGACCATGAGCGCAAGGCGATCATCGACTACGTGGTGGGCACGCTGACACTCAAGGGTGCGCCGATCATCAACGACGCCAGCCTGCGCGCCAAGGGGTTCTCGGAGGCTGACCTCAGCCGCATTGAGCTTGCACTGCAGGGCGCGCTTGAGCTCAACTTCGCCATCAACCCGTGGACGCTGGGCGACGACAGCATGCAGCGCCTCGGCTTCAAGAAGGCCGTTTATACCAGGCCCGACTTTAATCTGCTGATCAGCCTGGGTTTCAGCGAACAGGACATCGACGAAGCCGGCGACCACATCTGCGGCCGCCAGACCGTCGAGGGTGCCCCCTACCTCAAGGGCGAGCACCTGGCCGTATTTGACTGCGCCAACCGCTGCGGACGCCACGGCGAGCGCTTCATTCACCACATGGGCCACGTGCGCATGATGGCGGCTGCACAGCCGTTTATCTCAGGCGCGATCAGCAAGACGATCAACATGCCCAACGAGGTTAGCGTTGACGACATCAAAGACGCCTACATGCAGGCGCACGACCTGGGCCTGAAGGCGGTGGCCATTTACCGCGATGGCAGCAAGCATTCTCAGGTGCTGAGCACCACCAAGAAGTCAAAGGCCGCGCCGGAAGGCGCGGAAAAGGCTGAGTCGCCCGTCCCGGCGCCGGTAGCTCCCGCCCGCGGCTTGCACCGCCGCCCGCTGCCGAAGGTGCGCAACGGCATCACCTACGAACTCAAGATCGGCGGGCAGAAGATGTACCTGCGCACCGGCGAGTACGACGACGGCGAGCTGGGCGAAATCTTCCTCGACATGAGCAAGGAAGGCGCAACGCTGCGCAGCATCCTCAACTGTTTCGCGATTGCGATCAGCAA
>CAZZBH010000207.1:0-2260 GCA_964652605.1 uncultured Planctomycetaceae bacterium | reverse complement strand
AAGACGAGTGCGTGCACCTGTAGCCCGCAGGGCCTGTCAACTGTCGCCGGATTGGGCCTTGCCCGCCGGCGGCTGTACAGCCAGCGCCTGCCATAGCTTGAGGAATGCCGCGGTGGCTGAGGCGTCGCCTGTGCGTTCTTCGTACGCGTTGGCGGCGACACGGAACTCCTCTCGCGCGCGCTGCCATTCTTCCAGCACCGCGCTGGTCAGCGGCAGCTTGTGGTCTTTGGGGCTGTAGTGGGTTCGCAGCTCAAGCACCAAGGCTTCGCCGCGATCGATAAACGCCGCCGCGTCGAAAGCGTCGGATTCAAGTGCCGCGCGTTGCTGGTCTAGAAACTCCACCCACAGCAAAGCCGCGTCGTCGGCCGGCGCACGACACCCACCCAGCACCAGCAGCAAAGCCAGCACCAGCAGCCCGGACCTTCCCTTGTGCGCGCGTCGAGCGACCATGGGAGCGGCAGCATACCTTGGGATGCACATGAATCGACGTGGTGGCGAGTTGGACGTGCAGTGGCTTGGCCGGCGGCGCTACGCCGAGGTGTGGGACATGCAGAAGCGCCTGCTGGAGCAGCGCATCGCGGGCGAAATCGGCGATACGTTGCTGCTGGTCGAGCACGACCCGGTGTACACCTGGGGCAAGCGCACCAAGCCGGAGCACCTGGGAGAAGGGCCTGAAGCCCTGCGCGCGCTGGGCGCTGACACGTTCGAGGTCGAGCGCGGCGGCGAAGTCACCTACCACGGACCGGGCCAGCTTGTCGGGTACCCGATCTGCAACCTGGGCAACCTGAGCTGCGGCCGCGACTTGCACAAGTACATGCGCGCGCTGGAAGAAGTGATCATCCGCGTGCTCGCAACCTACGGTGTGGAGGGGTTTCGCGAGGATGGGTTGACGGGTGTGTGGGTTCGAGGTTTCGAGTTCCGAGTTCCAAGTTCCACGTTACCAGCCAACACCGAACATCGGTCAGCGGGCGTGGAACCAAAGAAGATCGCCGCCCTCGGCGTCCGCGTCCGCAAGTGGTGCAGCATGCACGGCTTGGCGCTGAACCTGACGGACGAAGTGCTGCCGTGGTTTGAGCAGGTGACCGCCTGCGGGATCCGCGGGCGCAGCGTGACCAGCTTGTCAGCTCTGACAGGCGAAGGCATTGGCACCGACGAAGCTCGGCGTCGCGTTGTGGAAGCCTTCGCGCAGGTCCTGCTGCCCGGCAATCACTGAATTGTTGCACGCAGCATTCCGCGCATGCCCGTCTGGTGTTTCGCGTTGTCGAGCCCGAACTCGACTTCCATGCGCATCTGCCTGCCTTCGGCGAGTTCGCCCTCGATGGAACGGATGGCCTTCAGCGTGTTGCTGCCGGTCATCGTTGCCTTTCCCGTGTCGGGCATGTTCTCGAACGACATCTGCACGCTCTCCAGGTTGCCGGTCTCCAGCGGCGCAGTGCTGTCCTTGATCTTGAGCACCATGAGCACCGCTGGCGGCTCGCCAAGCCCGGCCCGCCTGTGCTGCGATACCCGGACAGTCAGTTCTTTCGCCTTCTCGTCCCAGGAAGCATGAGGCACCGGGCACTCGATCCTCTTACCCTTATGAATCACGTGCACTGTTGACGCATCAGGCACCTGACGAGGGGATTCCGCATTCTGCGGCTGGCTTCCGTTGCCGGTGCATGAGCCGGAGCACCCGGCGAGGAACAGCGTTGCCGCGATTGTCAGCAGAATACGCATGGTCTCTCCCCTTGCCCCGCAGGCAATCGGTTTCGATAGTCACCGATTACAGCAGCGGAGCAGCAATGGCCAAGGCAAAAACACCGTCAAAGGCTTCGAAGAAGCAGACTCACAGCAAAGCCGGCAACATTCAACTTGAGACCCGGCTTTCTAAGGAGCAGCAGATTGAGCTGTTCCGCTGGATGGTGTTGAACCGCGAGTTCGACAACAAGATCAGCCTGCTTTACCGCCGCGGGTTGGTCATCGGCGCCGCGTTTTCGAGCCTGGGGCAGGAAGCCTCCAGTTGCGCCAGCGCCTTTGCCGTCGAGAAAAACGACATCATCGCGCCGATGATCCGCAACGCGGGCGCGACGCTGGTCAAGGGCCTTCCGCCGCGCGACTTTCTGGCCAACTACATGTACCGCACAAACAGCCCCACCGGCGGCCGCGACGGCAACACCCACATGGGCGACCTGCGCTACGGCATCATCGCGCCGATCAGCATGCTGGGCGCCAGCATCGCGCTCGCTTCGGGCTACGTGCTGGCGGCGCGCATGAAGGGCGA
>CAZZBH010000206.1:0-2318 GCA_964652605.1 uncultured Planctomycetaceae bacterium | reverse complement strand
TCGCTATCGGCAGACACCACCTACGAACTTTCAAGTTTCCGGACAGGCTCTAAGGGCTCTTGGATGGTACGACTTTTGGAAAATGGCCCGTCCGGGTTGTGGGGATTAGCATGCTACATTCTCGTGCCGAGCACATGGACATCCGACTCTTCAGTGGACCCAAAGCGGAGTGTGAGCTGTCGTGTAGGGCACCAGCATCAGCACTTATTGGCGTTCAGAGCGATTCGGTATCAATCCAGGAGAATCATTTCGTCGCAGAAATGGCGGTGCACGTGGGACCTGTCATTTGGAACGGTATTCTCGGCTGCCATTTTTGTCCCCGGCGAAGTGATTCGGTAGCGGTTCGAGTCTGCCATCAGCGTGTTCCTGGCCGAATAGTTCCTTGGGCACTGGTATCCCCTACCGAAGCCGTGCGCACGGGATTGTACAAAGAGTGGGCGGTGGAGATCCTTGAGCAGGCTGTCCAGACGGCACAAGAACTCGAATTGGCAGCAGGTGATCTGACGTTTTCGGAGGCAGCATACGGTGAGGTTGGAGGTGATGTTAGGGTGTTCAGGGCTCTCGCTCGAGTATTGGTCTGCGCACTGGTCACGAAGCCATCTGGGCGAGATGCCGCGTGGCTGCGGACAACCGCAATGGCCTCATTGCAACTCGTTTGACGGATGGTTGCAGTCATCGTTCATCCTATGGGGACTCCGATAGGCAGACACGTTGAGGATGATTCACGCAGTCCATAAATCTTGGTATTCATGCGCTCCAAGTTCATCCTGAAGGTAAGACCGCACCGGTACGGCAAGAATCCCAAGGTCCACGAGCCCCAGACCGTAAAGGTCATAGCCACAGGCAAGTTCGAAGCCGAGCTACGCTACAAAGACCACCACCCCAAAATAACCGTCCTCTCCTGCAAACGCGGCGCGCGAGTCGAGACGGGCGGATTGATAGCTGGAGTACCGCGCAGTCGCCAATCGGCCCAGGCCCACACGCAACCCAAACACGACTTACTCTTGCAATCGGCGCTCCAGCGTGTCGAGCACACTTCGCAGGTTGATGCGCTGCCACTTCTTGCCTTGCTTGGTCTTGCGGCCTTGGCGGTTGAGTTCGTCCACGATCTTCTGTTGCGACAAGCCTTGCGCCTGTAGCTGCGCGATGATCTTGAGCGTTGCCTGCTCTTCGGGATGCCGCTTCAGGCGCACGCCATCGGCACACAGTCGCCATCCGAAGGGCTCCTTGCCGGTCAACTCGCCCTTGGCGCGCTTGTGCGCCAGCGCGGCCGTGGTGCGCTCCGAAATCAAACCGCGTTCCATCTCCGCGAGGCTGGCCAGCAGCGTGAAGAAGAACCGGCCCATGGCGCTGCCGGTGTCCAGCTTCTCGCTGATGCTGTGCAGACTGGCGTCGCACTTCTCGACGATCTGCGCGATCTCCAACGCGTCGATGGTGTTGCGGGCGAGGCGGTCGAGCTTGTACACGACAAGGGCGCTGGCTGTGCCGTCGCAAACAGCCTTGAGCGCCCGTTGCAGTTCGGGGCGATTGTCGGCGCGCTTGCCGCTGATGCCTGCGTCCACGTAGGTCTGCAACAGGTCGAGGTCGTGCAGTTCACAGTAGGCGCGAATCTTCGCCTCCTGCGCTTCGAGGCTGACGCCATCGGCGGCTTGGCCATCGGTGCTGACTCGCGTGTAGGCGACGGCTTTGCCGGGTTCGTTGTGCTTGGGTTTCTTGGGCATGGTTTGGGTTCCCTTTGTAGCGGGTTTGGGGCGGGATTGCCCGCCCCTTCCCGATGGTTTGGTTACGCTGCCAGAATCGCCATTGCGTCGTTGTAGGCTTCCTTGACGTTGGCCAGCTCTCCGCGCCCTATGCGGGCGAACACTTCGCGGATGCTGTTCTTGCTGGCTTCAATCAGTGTGCGCACCCGCTTTTCATCCGCCCCGAAGTCGAGACCTTCCGCCTTGGCCAGTTCCAGCGCCTTGGGTGCGAGCGATTCCTTGATGCCTTGCGTGGTGAACTCGACTACGTGACAGCGTGCCTTGAGCGCCTTGTCGGTTTGATCTTCGAACAGGACTTTGTCGGATTGCATCGTCGTGAAGATGACGCAATGCTTGGGCGGGAGCGATTCCAGCAAGTCGAGCATGGCTGATGCCGCGCCCTTGGTGGCTTCCTGGACTTCATTGATGACGATGACGCGCCATCCGAACAGCCAACGGCAGAGCGAATCGGACAACGCCTTGACGGTGCGATGGTCGAAGTAGCTTCCGTTGAACTCTTGGCGTCCGATGCCGCCTTTGGCGCTGCCAAGGGCGTTGGCGATGACGTTGGCGGTTGAC
>CAZZBH010000205.1:0-2324 GCA_964652605.1 uncultured Planctomycetaceae bacterium | reverse complement strand
CTCGCCTTCGGCGTGCACCGAGGGCGATGCAAGCATCGCCCGTACGGGCGACATTTATGTCGCCCCCGCCCTCGCCCTTGATGTGATTCCCAGTGATGCACGCGTCGCCCCTAGGCCAACCGATCCAGCAATCTCACCGGGTCGGTGTCACTGGTCAACATCGCGCGCGCATCCGCGCCCAGAAACCCCTGCTCACCCAGGTGATCCGCCAATGCGATCAGCGGCTGCCAATACCCTGCAACATCCAGCAGGCCAATGCGCTTGCCGTGATACCCAAGTTGCGACCACGTCCAGATCTCGAACAGCTCATCCAGCGTGCCGATGCCGCCGGGCAGCGCGACGAAAGCGTCGGACAGCTTTTCCATCAGCGCTTTGCGCTCGTGCATGCTGTCCACGATGTGCAGTTGCGTGCCGGTGTGCGCCCACTCGCGGTCCACCATGTCGCGCGGGATCACGCCTTCGACGCGCCCACCCTGCGATATCGCGCCGTCAGCCACCGCGCCCATCAGCCCCACATGCCCGCCGCCGAACACCAGCGTGACGCCGCGCTTGGCAAGCAACTCGCCGAACGCACGCGCCGCAACGGCGTACTCAGGGCGATTGCCCGCACCGGACCCGCAATACACACAGATCGATTTCATACGCGCAGTATGGCATGCGCGTCAGGGTTTGGGGCCGGTGACCGTCCACCAGATGCCGTCAGGGTCCTCAACGCTGAACTGACGGCCGCCCCAGAACGGCTCCCACAACTCCTCTACGACCTTCGCCTTGGCTTCGCTTGCGCGGGTGCGCGCGGCACTCGCGTCATCCACCGGCAAGTAGAGGCTTACTGACCCACCGCTGCCGATGCGGGCGCCGGCGGCTTTCATCATGGAAGCCATCTCGGGCGGCTGTTTCTCGCCGGGCCTGCGCGCCAACATCACCTGCACGCCGCTGCGTTCGAGCTGGTACCACGTCGGCGCGCCCTCAGCCGGATAGCTGGCCGCGACCTTGAACCCCAGCGCGGCTTCATACCACTTTCGTGTTGCTTCCAGGTCGTCACACCAGAGGTGCGGCTGAATCGCTGTGCTTTGCGCCGCAGTTTCGCCCTTGCCGCTGATCGCCGTGCCGTCGCTGACGCCCGGGATTGCCGATTCGAAGAACCCCGTGGCATGCCTGATTCTCCCGTCCCTGGCCAACTTGAACGCCAGACGCACGGTGCCGAACTGTTTGCCGGCGGCCTCCATAGCGGCATCGCACAGCGCCTCGTCGGCAACCTGAAACACGGGGCCTGTGCGAACCATCTTCACGCCGTGCATGAACTTGTGGCAGCGCGCGATGTGATCGTGCAGCTCAGCGCGCGAGCTCGCGATGGCTGCGTCGTCGCGATAGACAACGTCTTCGGTAACACCGGCGCTCAGATGCTTCGCGGACTCATCGCCTTCAGTCGCCCACGCGGCAAACCATGCGTCAACCGCAGCCGATGCGGGCTCTGCGTAGAATGCCCGCGCAGCCTGTGAGCTCAGCCGCGCCATGTGGTATGCCCACCCGCCCGCATGCTGGTCGGCGGACTCCTGCGTCGGCAGCCGGTGCTTGAGACTCACCAGCGTACCGTCGGGCTTGTCTGCCAGTGTCACTTCGATAGTTGTGGCGCCCGGCGCGATCGGGCTGCCTTCGCGCGGGTAGCCCCAGGTGAAAACGATTCTGCGTGGCGCGTCAATTTCGAGCACTTTGCCCTGCGCGGGCGACCCGTCAGGAAAGCGTATGCTGACCTCGCCGCCTTTGCGGGCTTCGATCGTACTGCCCGCGCCGAACCACGCAGCCAGCTTCTCCGGCTCCGTGAAGAAGCCAAAGATCGCTTCCGCGGGCGCGTGAATCAGCACTTCGCGATGCACGATGAACTCATTTGCGGCCATGGCGCTTTCCTTTCTCGTGTTCAGCCTCGGCAAGTTCCTTCAGGCGATTCAATTGCACGCCCCACATCTGGTCGAGCGCAGCCGCCAGCGGGCCCAGCGTTTCGCGGTTGACGCGATAAATGCGCGAGCGGCCCTGCCTGCGCACATCCACCACGCCGGCATCGCGCAGCCGCGAAAGGTGCTGGCTGACCGCGCCGAAGCTGATGTCGGGCAGCGCGCGGTTGAGCTCGCCGGCTGTGCGCTCACCATGCCACAGCAGGCGAATGAGCTCGTGCCGGCGGGGCTCAGCAATCACAGCCATTGGGTTCGCAGCTACCATTGCTTTAGCCTATACTAAAATGTTGTTGGTGCAAGCGAATTTCCAGGGCACCCCAAGGGCGATGCAAGCATCGCCCGTACGGGCGACATTTATGTCGCCCTCGCCTTCGC
>CAZZBH010000204.1:0-2507 GCA_964652605.1 uncultured Planctomycetaceae bacterium | reverse complement strand
GCCAGCATCGCGCTGTGCAGCGGGTACGTGCTGGCTGCCCGACAGCGCGGCGAAAAGCGCGTGGCGCTGACCTGGATCGGCGAGGGCAGCACCAGCACCGGCGAGTTTCATGAAGACGTGAACTTCGCGGCTGTGATGAAGGCGCCGCTGGTGGTGATCATCGAAAACAACCAGTACGCCTACAGCACACCCACCAGCGCCCAGTGCCTTGCTGAGCGCTTCGCCGACAAGGCGATCGGCTATGGCATCAAGCACGCGGTAACCATCGACGGCAACGACGCGAACGCCGTGTACGAAGCCTCCCGCGACGCCGTGGACCGCGCCCGCGCGGGCGAAGGCACGCAGATGTTCGAGGTGCTGACCTTCCGGCGCAAAGGCCACGCCGAGCACGACCCCGCCAAGTACGTGCCGCCCGAAGTGATCAAGCACTGGGAGGAACGCGACCCGCTGACGCGCTACGGCGCGTACCTGAAAGAGCTGGGCTACATCGACGACGACGGCATCAACGGGATGACCGAGAAGATCCGCGCCGACATCGAAGCCGCCGAGGAGTGGGTAATGGCCCAGCCCAAGCCGGACCCAGCCACCGTCCTGCAAGGCGTTTATGCCCCTGAACGCCACCCGGCGCACATGGACGACGAGTTTCTCTACGAGCGCAAGTATCGTTAAGCGAAAGGTCGGCCCGCGCGGGCCGACCTTTGTTGAACTGACTCACGGTCAGTTTGCGTAGTGAACCCTTCAGCCATACGGCTTGACTTCGGTCTTGGCGACTTCCTTTTCGGCCCTAATGGCTTCGATGGTCTGTGAAACGTAATTCACGGGCTCGTCGCCGCGGCGCTGATCCGGCAGATTGTCGAGCGCACCCGCGTAGCGCAGGATGCCCTTGCCGTCAATCACGAAGGCGTGCGGCGTGGTCTTGGCGTCGTACTTCTTGCCTACTGCGCCGTCGGTGTCGTGCAGGTACACGTCACCCTTTAGGCCGACCTTGTCCAGCCGCTTCTTGAGGGTCTCGGCGTCAAAGTTGCCCTGTTTGCCGGCGCCGCTGCTGCAGATCAGCAGCCATTCGCCGCCGTTGTCGCGCACTTCTTTCTGCAGTTTCACCAGGGCGTCGCCCTTTTCGTAGTGGGCTTTGCACCACGGGCAATCCAGGTTGATCCACTCCAGCACCACGGTCTTGCCCGCGTAATCAGCAAGCTTCACTTCCTTGCCCTCGGCGTTCTTGAGCGTGAAGGCGGGCGCCTTCTTGCCGATGGTCGCCTTGGCGGGCTCAGCTTCTTCCTTGGCTTCTTCCTTTACTTCCTCTTTTGGCGCTTCCTTTCCTTCCTTCTTGTCGGCCTTCTTGTCGGCTTTGTCTTCGCCCATGGCGCCGTGCTCGGCGCACGTGGGGCAAGCCTCGGCCAGCGTTGGCGCAATGGCCAGCGACGCCAGCGGAAGCAACAGCAATGCAATCAGTTTCATGTTCTCTCCCTTGATTGTCCCAGCAACGTGTATATGCAACCGCTATCGCGGTCAATCGATTCCGGTATTTCCGGTTTCCCTGCCGTTTACGGAAACCCTTTGCCTGCTACAACTTCCGCCATGCAGGCCACCGGTATCAACCTCTCCGCCTTCGGCTCAACGCGCCGCCCTACTGTTGCCATTGCACGGCTCGACGGCGACGACGTGCACATTGCGTTGCATCCGGCTGACATGTTCGCGCGCAGCAAGCTGTCGGACCCTGCCGCCGACACGTTTGCCCGGTGGCGCACAGGATTACTTGAGCTGCCGCGGCCGATCGGTGTGGATGTGGCGCTGGATGCAGCGGGAATCGGGAGTCAGGAATCTGGAATCGGGTTACTCTGGGAGCTTACTTACCGCCCGATTGACTTTGCGTTTTACGGCGACGCGCCGCTCACCGACAAGATCGGCGAGTTCGGCGTGCGCTTTCGCGCCATGCTGGCGGCTGGCGGATTGGAGCCGGGGCGTGACCTGCTGGAGGCCCACCCGCGGGCGACTGTCGAGTTGCTGGAGTTCAAGGGCCAGTACACCGGCGGCGGCGCGCACCACGGCCACAACGGTTGGAAGGCTGACGACAAGAACCAGCGCGCGGACAAACTTCTCGCCAGGCTGTTCCAGGAACTCGGCGTAAACCCCGCGCAGGGGGCGGAGAAGCTGACCAGCGACGATCTGGACGCGATTCTGTGCGCGCTGTCTGCGCTGGCCCACGCGCGCGGCGAGTCATTGCTGGCGGGCAAGGCGCTGAACACAGAAATCGCGGAGCGCTGCGCCCGCCGCGCCAACACAGAAGCCAGTCAAGCCCACAAAGCACCCGCCCACACAGCCATCCTGGCAAAGCCCTACTGGGCCACAATCGCACTAACACGCGCATCAACCTGAGCAAGAGCCCGGAGCGCAAGCGACGGGTAGAGTTTCATCCCTCGCCAATCGCTATAATGCCCTTGAGGCACAGATGATCTCACAGGACCAGATGCGGGCCAACTTCGAGGAGGCGCTGAAACACATGGACG
>CAZZBH010000203.1:0-2536 GCA_964652605.1 uncultured Planctomycetaceae bacterium | reverse complement strand
ACCGACATCACCGTGATTGCAAAGGCCGCGGAAGCCGGCGGCGCCGACATCCTGTGCGCGATCAACACGCTGATCGGCATGGGCGTTGACTGGCGCACGCGCAAACCGTTGGTCGCCAACGTGACCGGCGGCCTCAGCGGCCCTGCGATCAAGCCGATCGCGCTGCGCTTTGTGCACCAGGTGTCGCGCGCGGTGAAGATCCCGGTGATCGGCATCGGCGGCATAAGCACCGCCGATGACGTGCTGGAGTTCATGGTGGCGGGCGCAAGCGCGGTGCAGCTCGGCACCATCCTGTTCGTCGAGCCCGACGCGGGCCAGACTATCCACGCGGGCTTGAAAGAGCGCCTGATTGAAGCCGGCGTCCAGCGCATCCAGGACATCGTCGGCACACTCGAAACAGGCAAGCGGCCAACTATAGCGGCTTCGGCTGGTTGACACACTCCCATCTAAGCCGTATGGTTTTCCATATGAAGACCACGCTGCAGATCGACGACACCGTAATGGCCATGCTCAAGCGTGAGGCGGCGCGCCAGGGTCAGACAATGTCTGAGCTCGTTGAAACCGCACTGCGCAACCTGCTCATGGCCCGCAAAAAACCGGCCGAGCTGGCACCGTTGCCCACGTTTCACAGTGGCGGGACCACAGTGGATATCGCCGACCGCG
This sequence comes from uncultured Planctomycetaceae bacterium, assembly GCA_964652605.1. Lineage (GTDB taxonomy): Bacteria > Planctomycetota > UBA8742 > UBA2392 > UBA2392 > JADJRK01. The sequence continues at coordinate 1,873 of CAZZBH010000203.1, read as the reverse complement.
ATGCCCTATACCAAGCCATGGAAGGTCGCTAGCGCGTGCTTGTTGTCGACACGAGCATTCTCGTGTACGCGGCGGATGCCGATTCGCCCTTCCATTCCGAGGCGCGCGCTTGGCTTGACCGCCGCCGCGCACAGCCGGACGCGTGGTACACCACCTGGCCGATCGCCTATGAGTTCCTGCGGGTCACCACACATCCGCGCGTGATGCGAACTCCCTGGAGCGCAAAGCAAGCGATGGCGTTTGTGAAGGCACTGCTCGACTCGCCGGGATTGGGCATGCTCGTCCAGTCGGAGCGGCATGCCGCAGTCGCGGAGCAGGTTATCGCCGAGTACCCGTGGGTATCGGGCAACCTGCTGCACGACGCCCATACCGCCATTCTCATGCGCGAGCATGGCATTCGGCAGGTATGCACAAGAGATGCTGATTTTCATCGTTTCTCGTTTGTCGAAGTCGTTGACATCGTCTAACACCGGCGTGTGCCAGTTCGTACCGGAACTGCCGGACGCGAAGGCTGCGAAGAACTGCTTCAGTCAGCAGAGCATCAAAACACGAAACAACAACACTGCTTTGGCGCTCTGGCGGTTCAGGTAGTTGCCCTTCTTCGCGTACTTTGCGCACCCTCCGCGCCTTCGCGTCAACGAGCCAACCACCGCGCGAACAGTCGGAAGGTCTGGCCTCCAGATCCCGTTAGCACTTCTGGAGGTCAACATGAATCGCGTAGCCGTCGTATTGCAGACTGGGGGCAAAGTGGCACCTGTGGACGACAGCGGCTTGAACTTCAACTCGATCAAGATGTTTGAGGTGAATGACAGTCAAGCCGAGGAAGTCGAGTTCATCCCCGACCCGCGCGCCAACGACTTTGTTTTGTCGGATGCGCTGCGCATCGCCAACGCCACCGATGTCATCGGCCAGCACTTTGAAGAAAAGGCGTTCAACGAGCTGAAGCGCCACGGCTTCCGGATGTGGCTTGAAGCGCCGGAGATCCACGTGCGCACCGCCCTCAAGGCGTGGCATGAAGGCGTGTTGCCGCAGGCCCGGGTAGGCGCGCACGCCGTGCAAACGCCAACAGGCACGCGCACACGCAAAGAGACGCCGCGCGAACGCCACGGCAGCCACCCAACGCCCGGCACCGACCGGGGCGTGCACTCACCAGTGGAAGGCGGCAAAACGCCGTTCTAGGAGCGCCGGCTTCCTGCCGGCATCCTATGACAGGTGGGCCAGCCGCATTAGGCCCGCAGCGCAGACAGCGCCGCGTCATGCAGCGCGCCGTTGGTGCATACCGCGCACTTGGAGTAGATGGTTTCTTTGCCTTCGAAGTCGGTTAGCTTGCCCCCGGCTTCTTTCAGCATGCTTACGAAGGGGGCGATGTCCCACTCTCTGATCTTGGGCTCGATGCTGATCTCCATGCGGCCGGTGGCCACCAGCAGGTGGCCCCAGCAGTGGCCGAAACCGCGGTCCTTACGTGTGGCTGCCCGCAGTTTCAGAAACGCGTCCACGCGCTTGCTGCGGTGGAAGGCGCCCTGGCCCGTGGTTGTGATCATGGCTTTGGATAGATCGCCCAGCGGGCTGACCTGTGCGCGGATGGCGCGCTCCTTCAGCGTCTCGACGTCGTAAGCGCCGGTGGTGTCCTGCACCCACCAGCAACCGCGGCCCTTGCTGGCCCAGGCAAACTCGCGCTGCGCCGGCATGAAGCAGATGCCCGCCACCATCTCGCCGTTGTACTCAAGCCCCACCAGCGTACCGAAAATCGGGATCTTGCGGATGAACGCCTCGGTGCCGTCCAGCGGGTCAATGATCCATTTGAACCCGCTGGTGCCCTGCTCGTCCTCGTGCTCTTCGCCGATGATCGCGTCGTCCGGAAACACGCCGCCGA
>CAZZBH010000202.1:0-2549 GCA_964652605.1 uncultured Planctomycetaceae bacterium | reverse complement strand
TTCGGGGCCTTTCTGAGTTTGAACGCTGAGCGTGGTTTGAACCCTGAACCTCGGCGGCAATCTGGTTCCAGAATCATACTGCCGCTTGCGCCCGGTCCATGCGGGCCATTGATTCTTCTTTGCCCAGCACGCGGATGCTTTCCATCAGGGGCGGGCTTACTTTGCTGCCGGTTACCGCTACGCGTACCGGGCCGAGGAATGCGCCCAACTTCAGGCCCAGTTCTTCGGACTTGGCCCTTGCCTGTGCGTCCATCTGTTCCAGCCAGTCGGGGGCTTCGAAGTTGCTGGCCTCCAGGATCGCGCGCATGGCTTGCAGGGCCTTTTTGGCGTCCTCCAGCGTGAACTTCTTCTGGATGAAGTCCTCGGGCGTGTAGGTGAACTCGCTAGTGAAGAACATCGGCAGGTAGTCGGCGGCTTCGCCGAGCGTGTGCATGCGTTCGTGGATCAGGGGCATGATCCTGCCGATCAGCTCCGCGTTGTGGGGCGCGGTGAGGTCGGCGGCTAACCCCGCCAGTTTGCGCGAGCGCTCGCGGCGCTTGATTTCGAACTCGCGCAGGAACTGCTCGGTCGGCAACTGGTCTTCCGGCAGGTCGGCGAACTCGCGCTCGCGCCCGGTCAGGTGCGTGACGTAATCGATCAGCCGCCTCTGCAACTCGTCCACCTTGAGGCGGCGAATCCACTCACCGTTCAGCCAGTGCAGCTTCTGCAGGTCGAAGATCGGCCCGCCGATGTTGACCTTGGCGAGATCGAAGTGTTTCAGGAATTCTTCGTAGGTGAAGATTTCCTGGTCGTTGGGCAGCGAGAACCCCATCAGACCCAGAAAGTTTTTCAGGCCCTCCGGCAGGAAACCTGCGTCCCGGTACCACAGCAGAGATGTGGGATTCTTGCGCTTGCTGATTTTGCTTTTGTCCTTGTTGCGCAGCAGCGGCATGTGCGCGAACACCGGTGCTTCGAACCCCAGCGCGCGGTACAGCTCAACGTGCAGCGGCAGGCTGGGGATCCACTCCTCTGCCCTGATCACGTGTGTGATCCCCATGGCGTTGTCGTCCACAGCCATGGCCAGGTGGTACGTAGGAAACCCGTCGGATTTCAGCAGCACCGCGTCCTGCTGCTCCTCGGCGATGAAGCTGAGCACGCCACGAAAGAAATCGGTCACTTCCAGGTTGCCTTCGCGCGGCATCTTGATGCGCACCACGCACGGCTTGCCTTCTGCGTCGTTGGCCGCTATTTCTTCGGGGGACAGGCCGCGACACAGACCGTCGTAGCCCAGCAGCTTGGCCTTTTCCGCCTGCTGTATCTTGCGCAAAGTTGCCAGCCGGTCGGCTGTGCAGTAGCACTTGTAGGCTTTGCCTTCGGCGATCAATCGATCGGCGGCTTGCTTGTAGAGCGGCAGGCGCTCGCTTTGCCGGTACGGGCCGACGGCGCCGCCCTTGTGCGGGCCTTCATCGGGCGTCAGGCCCAGCCAGCCCAGCGCCTCGAAAATCTGCGCCTCGCTGTCGGCGACGTAGCGCGTGCGGTCGGTGTCCTCGATGCGCAGGATGAACTGGCCGCCGGTCGTGTCGGCCAGGGCCTTGTTGAACAGCGACATGTAAGCCGTGCCCACGTGCGGGTCGCCTGTGGGGCTGGGTGCTACGCGTACTCGTGCGGGTTTCTGAGTCATGCTGCCTCTTCTACAACCACGGCGAAAGCCCGGCCATCAGCGGCTTGGTTGGAATGCGCTGGCGCGTAGCTTCACAGAAACCAGGATACTTGATCAATGTGCAAGGTGTCCGCGAGATTGTTTGCCTACAATCCCCACTGCTAGCGGATGGATTTGGCGGCCTGAATCAGCCCGCGCAGCGCTTCGTTGACAGCTTTGGAATCCTTGAAATGCACGGCTACGTCGCCGTCAAGCAGGACAACGTTCGAGCCCTTGGCGTAGCGCTTCGCGTAAGGGTTCTTCCTTCCCTTTGAGAAGTCGTACCGGGGCCGCATCTCATTCTTTTCTTGACGCTTCGTAGTCATGGCTTTCACGCTTCGCCGCACGCCGTGCGCTGATAACTCTGATGATACCACCTCGGTCAACGAAGACCACCATCAACAACCGCCCCCTGTCTGATTGTCCCAGCAGCAGCCAACGGTCCTCATTCTCCGAGTGGTCGGGATCGTAAATCAGGATCGCGTGCACATCCCCGAATACGCTAGAGGCCTCCTGAAAGGAGACGCGATGTTTGCGTTGGTTCTGTCGGTCCTTGTTGCCATCCCAGGAGAACCTCAGCCCCATGATGTTCCTCGGACTGAAGAAGCCCGGCCATAACTGGCCGGGCTGTAACGTGGTCCCGGCTTACCGGCGCTGGAACGCCGGGGCCTGCGGTTGTGCGACGCCGGCCTTTGTGCGCTCTTCTTTGAACTTGGTCAGCGTGACGCGGTTGCCCTCGTCATTGTACTCGACTTTGTCCACACACTTGGTCATCAGCATGATGCCCAACCCGCCCAGCTTGCCGGCTTTGCGGCGCTCGCGCACGCGGTCAACGGCGCCGTCTTCGGGCGCCACGTACAGGCGCCAGTCG
>CAZZBH010000201.1:0-2582 GCA_964652605.1 uncultured Planctomycetaceae bacterium | reverse complement strand
AATCCGCGGAGCACGCCAGTTTGGTCATGCAGGGCCGTGATCACCACGTTGGCCAGCGCGATCGGGATCAGCTTCTTCCAGCCAAGGTTCATCAACTGGTCAAACCGGAAGCGCGGCAGCGTCCAGCGCACCTGGATATAGATCCACAGGAAAATCGAAACCTTGGCGCAGAACACCAGCGGGCCCGCAAGGCTTGCCAGGAATGTGCCCGGTGTCGGGTCCAGCCCCGGCAGCGTCCAGCCGCCCAGGAACAGCGTGACCACGAGGCAGGCCTGAATCACCATGCCGTAGTACTCGCCCAGGAAGAACATCGCAAACTTCATGCTGCCGAACTCGGTGTGGTAGCCGCCGATCAACTCGGCCTCGGCTTCGGGAAAGTCAAACGGCAGCCGGTTGCTTTCGGCAAACGCGCAAATGCAGAAGATGATGAACGCCAGCGGCTGCTTGAATACACCCCATTCGCCAATGCCGCCCAGGAAACCCTCCGGGTTGGTCTGCTGCAGCACCATATCCGACAGGTCCAGCGTGCCGTACAGCATGATCATGGCCAGGATTACCATGAACATCGCGGCCTCGTAGCTGATCAACTGCGCGCTGGCACGCACCGCGCCGAACATGCCGTACTTGTTGTTGCTCGACCAACCGGCAAGGGTGAGCCCGTGAACCGCAAGGCTGAGCGCCGCCAGCGCAAACAGCACGCCTACGCCAAGGTCAACAATCTGGTAGCTGACAAAAAACGTCTCTTCGCCCGTGTTGTAGTAAAAGCCATGCCCAAAAGGCACCACCGCAAACGCAAGCGCAATCGGCACAAACACCAGCGCCGGCGCAATCGCGAACAGGAACTTGCTGGCGCGCCGCGGGATGAAGTCTTCTTTCAGGATCAGCTTGAACATGTCCGCCAGCGGCTGCAGCAGGCCAAACATGCCCCAGCCCGCCAGCGGGCCGAACACCCTCCAGTTCGGCAAGCCCACCTTGGTCGGGCCGTCGCGAAGCTGAATCCAGGCGGCCATCTTGCGTTCAAGCCAGATCATCCCGGGGATAACCGTCATGATCACGCCGAACACCGCAACCACCTTCAACGCGTTGAAGAGGTACGCCAACGGGTGCTCACTGCCGGCTATCTCTGCAAGAAACATGGCTCTCCTGTGCGCGCGCCAATCTAGCCACAGCAACCGCCGTTGCAACGGCTGAATCGCCGCCAGTTGTCGGCGCGGCCTTTCGCCCGCAATCCGCAACTGTTTACTGAATGGCTGAATGACTTCCAGCGCACAGAAGGACCAGATCCGCAGCGCCGCCATGCGGCTTGGCTTTGGGCGGGCAGGCTTCTGCACCGCCTCACAGACGCCACATGCCCAATTTCTTGACACCTGGCTGGCCAACGGCTGGCACGGAAACATGGACTGGCTTGCCCGGAACCCGCAATGGCGCAAGGACATCCGGTCACGCTATTCGTGGGCAAGGTCGTTTGTGGCGCTGAGCATCGATTACCCCGCTGTGCTGCCGGAAAAGCTGCCCGCCAAAAGCGCGCTGACGGGCATTGCGCGCTACGCACGCGGCCCCGACTACCACGAAGTTTACAAGCAGCCGTTGCAAAGCCTGCAGGACGAGATCATCCGCATCGGCGGCGCCGGGACGCAGGCACTCTGGTACCAGGACACCGGCCCGTTTCTTGAGCGACCGATCGCACAACAGGCGGGCATGGGGTGGGTCGGCAAGAACACCATGCTGATCGATCCCGCGCGCGGAAGCTGGACGCTGCTGGCAATCGTAGTCACGAGCCTCGACCTGCCGCCCGATACGCCGGGCACCGACCATTGCGGCACCTGCACCCGCTGCCTGGACGCCTGCCCGACCGACGCGTTTCCGGCGCCCTACCAGCTTGATGCTTCCCGCTGCATCAGCTACCTGACCATCGAGCACAAGGGCGCGATTGACCCCGCGCTGCGCCCGGCGGTCGGAGACTGGCTGTTCGGTTGTGATGTGTGCAACCAGGTCTGTCCCTGGAACAGCAAGGCGCCGCAGATGGCAGCCAAGCCGGGCGCGCTGGCAGAGCTCACGCTTGCGAAGATCTTCACGGCAAGGCCGGAGCATCTCAAGGCGCGCATCGCCGGCACGCCGCTTCAGCGCACGGGCGTATCCGGCCTGAAGCGCAACGCCGCGATTGTCGCGGGCAACCTGCGCGACGAGGCCCTGCTGCCAAGTCTGGAGCAGGCCCTGCAAACCGACGATGAAGTCGTGCAGGAGGCTGTCATCTGGGCGCTGATTCAGTTCTCCACGAGCAAGGCCCGCGCGGCACTGGCCCGGGCGCAGCGGCACGTCGTCAATGAGGAGCTGCGCGATTCCATCATCGAAGCCCTGCGCGCCGGGAGTGTCGAAGGGGACGACTAGCCCAGACAACAAGCCGGGCCGCCAGTCGGCGGCCCGGTACTGTGCGTATGGCTGGACCTCATGCCTTGCGGCGGCGGGCAGCCACCGCTGCCAGCGGCGCAAGCAAGAGCAGCGCCCACGCGCTCTGGCTGCCACCGGAGCAGCTTCCGCCGTCGTCGGCCTTGGGGGGTGCGCTGTCTTTGGGGGCTGTGTAG
>CAZZBH010000200.1:0-2687 GCA_964652605.1 uncultured Planctomycetaceae bacterium | reverse complement strand
TTCGTAGTCGCTGCCCTCGTCGATCAGCATGGCGTCCTTGCCGCCCATCTCAAGGATCGTGCGCTTGATCCAGATCTGGCCCGGCGCCACCTGCCCGCACTTTTCCGCGATGCCAAGCCCGACCGCCTTGCTGCCCGTAAACGCGACCATGCGCGTCTTGGCGTGCTCGACAATCGTGCCACCGACCTCGGTGCCGCCGCCCGGCACGAACTGCAGCACGCCCGGGGGCAGGCCCGCTTCTTCAAGCAACTCAACAAACCGCGCAGCCACGAGCGGCGTGTTGCTTGCCGGCTTGAGCACAACCGTGTTGCCGGTGACCAGCGCCGCGACCGTCATGCCGGCCATGATCGCCAGCGGGAAGTTCCAGGGCGGGATGACTGAGATGACGCCCAACGCGATGAAATACTGGTTGTTGTCTTCGCCCGGCAGGTCGGTCAGCGGCTGCGGCTCGCCTTGCAGCTTCATGGCTTCGCGGGCGTAGAACTCGCAGAAGTCGATGCACTCGGCTGTATCGGCGTCGGCTTCAGTCCAGCTTTTGCCTGCTTCCAGCACGAGATAGGCATTGAATTCGTCGCGGTACTTGCGGCGCATCAGGCCAGCCGCGCGCATGAGGATTCGCGCGCGCAGGCCGACGTCGGTCTTGCGCCAGTAGTTGCTGAAGACGTCGTGGGCGTGCTCAACCGCGCGCGCCGCAATCTCTTTGTTGGCGGTGATGACGCTGCCCAGTACCTCGGAATGATTGCACGGGTTGTGGGACGCTAGGGTCTCGCCGTCGGTGTCTTTCTCGTTGCCGATGCGCAACGGGCGGGCTTCCTTGGCGCGCTCGCGCACAGCCGCAAACCCGGCGCGCATGGACTTCTGGCGGGCTTCGCTGGTCCAGTCGAAGGTGATCGGTTCGTTGGCAAAGGGCGTCGGCATGTCGGTCTCCTGTGTCAAGTGCGTCGAGACAATAACAAACGATGGGACGGATGGGACTGATAGGAAAAATTGGACCCTGTTGTCCTATCCGTCCTATCTACTAGTTGCCGGCAATGGCCGCCTTCAACTCGGCAATCTGCGCCGGCCCGATGCGGCAGCAGCCGCCAATCAGGCTGGCGCCGCCCTTGAACCATTCTTGCGCGAACTTCGCCAGGTCGTCCGCATGGCTGTCTCCCGAAAAACAGTGGCCGTCGGTGTCCCAATGCTCGCCGCTGTTGGGGTACACGACGATCGGTTTGTCGGTGCCGACCTTCAGGTAGCGCAGCAGCGAACTGATGTGTTGCGGCGCGGTGCAGTTCACGCCGATCGCTACCACGTTCGGCAGGGCGTCCAGCTCGCGGGCGCAGTCGGCGATGTGCTCGCCGTGACAGGTGTGCTGGCCGTCCGTACATGAAAAGCTGATCCAGGCCGGCGTGTCGGACCAGCGGTTCAGCAACTTGGCGTACACGCGCGCTTCTTCGAGGCTTGGCGTGGTTTCGAAGGCGATCAGGTCGGCGCCGCTTTCCGCCAGCACCTCGAATCGCCTTTGGTGAAACGCCAACAACGTGCTTGCCGAAATGCCGTAGTTGCCGTGGTACTCGCCGCCGTCAGCGGTGTAGGCTCCATATGGACCGATTGAGGCTGCAATCAACGGTGCTGGGCGCTGGGTGTTGGGTCGTGCGTCGAGGAAGCGGCGCCTGGCGCTGGCGGCAAGTTGCACACTCTTGCGCAGCGCTTCCTCTGCTTCGTTTTCTGTGTACCCAGCGTCAGCCATGCCCTGAATACTTACCTGGTAGCTGGCTGTGATCAGCACGTCCGCCCCCGCTTGCAGGTAATCGTAGTGCAACTGCTCAATGGCATCGGGCCGCTGCAGCAGGGCGTGGCCCGACCACAGCGGCCCGTCGATGTTTATGCCACGAGCTTGAAGCTCGGTGGCCAGCGCGCCGTCCACTATATGCAGGCGGGAGCGAAACTGCTCAATCAGGTCAGCCGGTTCGCGCATTGCCCGATTGTAGCTTGCCTCGCCGGCGTGATCAGTTGATCGAGTAGTTCGCCCAGCTTCCGGGAACCATCTTGGGCTCGCCGTAGCTGATTGAATACGTGCTGTCGTACTGAATCATCGGGCGCGCGCCGGAGATCTTGATTTCGCCTTCGGCCATCACCGCGCCCCGAACGTCCGTGTCTGCACCGCTGATCTGAACGTCTGAGGCGGTCCAGTAGATGCCCCTCAAGTCAAGGCGAGCACCCGAGAACTTCAGACCTTCGCCGGACATGAACCAGCCGTTCATCTCGATGTTCGCGCCGGACGCTTTGATGTCCTGGCTTGAGTAGATGCGGATCGCGCTGTTCTGGTCAGCGGGCTTGAGGTCGCCCTTGATGTCCACGTCTTTGTCCACGATGAACCAGACCTTGTTGGTGACAGTGCCGCGAATGTCGAGGCTGCCGTTCTTCACCCAGACGATGGTCCATCCGTAGGCGTTGGGGTTGACGCCGGAATAGTTGTTGATGTTGCGGTTGCCGGTCATGATCACTGTTGCCTGCGACGGCGTCGGCACCAGGTTCATCATCTCGGGAAGCTCTATTTTTGGCGCATTGGGGGTTTCAGCATAGCCCGAGCCGACGCTTCCCAGGTGGCTGGTATGTATGGACCCGCATGAGTTGAAGCCCTGGCTCACTGAGCAGTGCGCAGCCGGAGTGTTGAGTTGCTGGTTGGAGAGCATGCTTCCGAC
>CAZZBH010000199.1:0-2732 GCA_964652605.1 uncultured Planctomycetaceae bacterium | reverse complement strand
GCTGCTACTGATCCCCGCCGCACTGATGGTCAGCCGCCGCTGGGGTGTTGGACAACGTGGCAATTCTGTCGGCCCTGACGGGCCTCAGAGGGGATGAGGCGTTCCAGACCCGGCCCTCACGGGCCGGGCTAAGCTCTGCCGGCCCCTGCGGGGCCTTTTCTGGTGACTGCTGCTGGGCCCGTTGGAGGCTGTGCTGGCAGGCATCGCCGGGACGGCGATGCAACTCCATCGGCCAGAGGCCGATGCCACTGGGCCGATGCCACTTGGCCGGGCTGCGCGCTGGCAGCCGTGCGGAGCCCTGTGTGCGCACTCAATCGGAAAATGCTCTAGCTGGTTGAGTTCAGTCGTTCAGTTTCTTGTGGTTGGGGTTTGGTTTTAGCTGCAGGTCGATCTTCCAACCCTTTTCGCCGTCAACCTTGATTTCTACTTCGTCCGTAATCAGGTCGAAGTGGTCGGTGTTCAGCCAGTCGCCTTCGTCAAATTCGCGGCCGTTCTCCATCGCCGCAAATCGTAGCGTGTACGTGCTTCCCGGCATCAGCAGGGGCACGAATGCCATGCCGCGCTCGCGCAGCTTGGGGTTGCCGCGGAAGGCGTCGGTTTGAAAGGGTCCGTACTTTCGCTCGTCTGCCATCACGTAAGTCCACGACGCAATCATGTGCTTGCAGGCGGTGCCGTCCGGCAGCTTCACGCTGCCGTAGGCGAACGGGATGGTGAACTTCAGCGGGATGCGCTGCTCGGCGGCGCCGATAACGACTTCGCCCAGAAACACCGTGCCCTGCCCCCCGAATGCTTCATAGCTGCCGTTGGCGAGGCCTAGGAAGCGGGCGACTCCGTCGGCGTCGGTGATTGCCCCGGCGGAATAGCTTTGGCGGATGTGCTCCGGAACATCGACCTTCTTGGGGATCAGCCTGATGTCGAGATCCATCACCGGAATCTCCTGCTCGTGCGTTGTCACAACGAGTTCGGTGAGCCTCATGTCCTCAGTGAAGAGCTCCCACACGATCTCTTTGTCCGTCAGCCCAGCGAGCTTCTGGTCAGGGATCACGCGAATGACAGCGTTGGTGCCGCGCGGTTTGATGACTACCGTAAAGTCGCGAGGGTTGATGCTCCATGCCTGAAAGTCAAACGTGCCGACCGGCCAGTGAATCGGCTTGTCGTCCTTGTCATATGCGTCCGGGTGCACGCCGTCGGCACTTTGCATACCCAACTGGCGCAGGTACACGTTGGAATACAGATCGATAGTCGCGGCCATACCCTTGCCTGTGCGGGCGTCAATCACCTTGCCCTTGAGGCGCGGGCCCCGCTGCAAGGTCATGTTGAGCGTCGAGTCCTTGAACACCGGCATGCGGTCTTCGACGGCAACGTAGCCGATCCAGTCATAGCCCGTGCGGTCAGTCCAGTGGCTCCAGACCTGGTAGTAGCCTGTCGGAAGCGCGATCCTGTAGCGGCCAAGGTCGTCAGTCAGTGCCGAGTAAGGCTGGTCAAACAGCCGCGCACTGCCGTCCTGCGCGACATCCAGCGGCGCAAAACTGACGTTGGCGCGGGCGGGTGCCGTGTCGATGCCCTCGGCGCTGATTCGGCCGCTCACCTGTACGTTCTGCAGCGAACGCACTCGCATTACCCACGTTTCGGCGGCTTCGAACTTCATGCCTCTGACAGGGATGTAGGACCATGCGTCCGGTATGAAATACTCGCCGTAGGCGAAGACGCGCAGCTCGTCGGGCTTGCGGTTGAGCGTGATCACGACCTCGCCTTTGTCGCTCGTTGTCGTGGTAGCATTTTCGTTTGCGTCGCCCGTGTACTTGGCCATCACCAGCAGCTTGAACCCGGGCACAGCGTCTTCACTGCCGAGCATGCGAAGCGTGGCAACCAGGCGCAGCGGCGTGAAACCTTCCGCAGGTGTTCCGCCCAGCGTGACCTCGGCTTTCGGCGCGTCCTGCGCCAGAGCGGGTGAAGGCATCAGCAGCAGCAACGCGGCCGCGACTGAGGCCAGCATCGCGCAGATCACACAGACGGCTGTTCTTGGCATTGCGAATCCTTGTAATACTGAACGAACAGCGCTTGCGATGGTTCGACGCCGGTCTTGCGGGCAATCATCCTCGGCCGGCTTCCATGGCGGTCTTGCTGAATTCGCTGTCAAACTGCACCGGGTACTCGCCGGTAAAGCAGGCAGAGCAGTAGTTCTCGCCGCCGCCCACGGCGTTGCGCAGGCCCTCCACGCTGAGGTAGGCGAGGCTGTCGATACCCAGGTATTCGCGAATGGCGTCAACCGATGCAAGCTGGTTCGCGATCAACTCGTTGGGATCAGGAAAGTCGATGCCGTAAAAGCATGGGTGCCGCGTCGGCGGGCACGAGATGCGCAAGTGCACCTCTTTCGCCCCAGCGTCGTAAAGCCGCTTGACACGCCCCTTGCTGGTCGTGCCGCGAATAATGCTGTCGTCCACCACGATTACGCGCTTGCCGGCCACCACGTCACGCACGGCATTCAGCTTGATTTTGACGCCGATGTCGCGCTGCCCCTGGCTTGGCGCGATGAAGGTGCGGCCGACGTAGTGATTGCGGATAAAGCCTTGCTCAAGCGGAAGCCCTGTGTGCTCGGCATATCCCTGGGCGGCACTGTTACCGCTGTCGGGCACGGGCACGACGATGTCGGCGTCAACATGGCTTTCGCGGGCGAGCTGCTTGCCCATCTCTTTGCGTGCGAGGTGGACGTTGTAACCGAAAACGCGGCT
>CAZZBH010000198.1:0-2747 GCA_964652605.1 uncultured Planctomycetaceae bacterium | reverse complement strand
AGTTTGCAGAAGTACTCCACGTCGCCCGGCACGCCGTCGCTCAGCAGGTCGTACACGCGCTCAAGGTAAAACAGCAGCGGCCGAAGCACGCGCACGCGGTTCAACGGTCGCGCGCCGGGGCGCTCGAGACGCAGGCTGGTGGCTGTGTCGCGCAGGCTTTCAGGAAAGTCATTGCGCGCCTGGTTGACGTTCAGCCCGATACCGAGGACGAACACATCGGGGATGTCGCTGCGGGCTTCTACGAGAATGCCCGCGACCTTGCGGCCGCGGATGATCACGTCGTTGGGCCATTTGATCTCCGCCGGCAGGTGAATGAACTGCTGCAGCATGTTGGCGAGCGCGAGGCTTGCCATCGCGGTGATGAAGGCGACTTTGTCGGGCGGCACGTGGAACTTGAGAATTGCGGACATCCACAGGCCCAAGCCGGGTGCGGAGTGCCACTCGCGGCCCATGCGCCCGCGGCCGCGGGTCTGGCTGTCGGCCAGCACTACGGTGCCGTCTTTGATCTTGCGGTCGCCCTCGATCAGCTCCCACGCCGTTTCGTTGGTGCTGGAAAGCTGCTCATAGATTTCGAGTTTGCGCCCGACGTGGCGGGTGTTGAGGTCGTCGCGGATCTCGTGCTTCAAAAGGCGGTCGGGAATGTCGATCAGCTTCAGCCCGAGATAGGGGTGGAACTCGATGGAGTATCCCTGCTCGATCAAAGCTTCCACATCGCTGAAGATGGTTTCGCGCTCAAGCTCCAGCTTCTCCTCGATGAGGGGCAGTGCGGTGTAGTGGCTCTGCTTCTTCAAAAAGCTGATCAGGTCCGTGTTCATGGGTCGGGAGTGTACGGAAGCGGCGGCATGGAGCGCAAGCCGCGATCACCGCCGCCGCCAAGCATTCCGGCTTGTCGCGTCGGATGGTAGACTTGGGGCATGGCCCAGACAATCGACATGGAAGCCATTCGCAAGCTAAGCCCTGCCGAACGCATGGCGTTGATCAACCAGATCTGGGATACGATTGCGGACGATGATCGCGAGGTCCAGGTTACCGACGCGGCGATGGCCGAGATGAACCGCCGTCTGGAAGAGATGAAGCGAGACCCATCCAAGTCGCGAAGCTTCGATGAAGTGAAGCGCTTCCTGCGGTCACGGAGCGGCAGGTGAAGTTCCGGGTTGACTTCCACGACCTGTTCGAGTCGGACGTCGACACCTACGTGGACTGGTTCAATGAGGTCGCGCCCGGACTTGGCGCGGACCTTGCGGCGGCGCTGGACAGCGCGGTGGACAAACTCGCCGAGCGTCCGCACAGCTTCTCCTTGATGGGCGGGAGTTACAGGCGCGTGCTGATTGCGCGGTTCAGTATCATCATTCCGTTTGTTGTTGAGGACAGCACCGTATACGTGGTTGGCGTTGTCCATACGTCGCGGGACCTTGAGGCCTGGTTCCGTCGACGGTTGATTGCCGGGGACGAGTAGTGGATCGGTTTGACGTCATTGTGGTTGGTGGGGGGCATGCGGGGATTGAAGCCGCTTTGGCGGCGGTCCGTGTGGGGGCTCGCACCTGCCTGGTGACGTTTGAGCGTGGTGGAATTGGGCGGATGTCGTGCAACCCCGCGATTGGCGGCGTGGCCAAGGGCCAGATCGTGCGCGAGATCGACGCGCTGGGAGGCGCCATGGGGCGGCTTACCGACGCCACCGGCATCCAGTTTCGGATGCTCAACCGCAGCAAGGGTGCCGCGGTGATCTCGCCGCGCGCGCAAGCCGACAAAGATGCGTACCAGCAGGCGGCGCAGGCGCTGGCTGAAAGCACGGAAGGACTGGCAGTAGTTGAGGGGGAAGCGGTTGAGTTGATTGTCGAGAGCCTGAAGCGAGCGCCCTTGCCGGGTGTGCACGCAAGTGACGCAGGGCGCTCGCTTACGCTTCGCGTTCAGATTGCCGGCGTTCGCCTCTCGGACGGCCGCGAACTTCGCGCACCGCGAGTTGTCCTTACAACCGGTACCTTTCTCGGCGGCTTGCTTCACTACGGCGAAGACAAGATTGCCGGCGGGCGCGCGGGTGAGAAGGCCTCCGTGGGCCTTTCGGCGCAGCTTGCCTCGCTGGGGTTTCGGCTTGGACGACTCAAGACCGGCACTCCGCCGCGGCTGGCCCGCGACAGCGTTGACTTCTCGGGCCTGAATGAACAGCCGGGCGACGACCCACCGACGCCCTTTTCGTTTCTCACGCGGCGGTTGGATGTTCAGCAGGTGCCGTGCTGGATCACGCACACCAACGAGCGCACGAACGCGGTCATCACCGACAACCTTGCGCGCTCGCCACTGTACAGCGGACAGATCGTGGGTGTGGGGCCGCGCTACTGCCCTTCCATCGAGGACAAGGTCAAACGCTTCGCCGACAAGACCAGCCATCACGTCTTCCTTGAACCCGAGGGCCGCGACAGTGACACGATCTATCCCAATGGCATCAGCACCAGCATGCCGCGCGACGTGCAGGACGCGATGGTGCGCACCATCCCGGGGCTGGAGAATGCGCGCATCGTGCGCTACGGCTACGCGGTCGAGTACGACTTCGTGCCGCCCACGCAGATCGACGCAACGATGCAGGCCAAACCCGTGCGCGGGTTGTACCTCGCGGGGCAGATCAACGGCACGACGGGGTACGAGGAAGCCGCCGCGCAGGGCCTAATGGCGGGGTTGAACGCGGCGCTGACGCTGGCTGACCGCGACCCGGTGGTGCTGCGCCGCGACCAGGCGTACATCGGCGTGCTGAT
>CAZZBH010000197.1:0-2749 GCA_964652605.1 uncultured Planctomycetaceae bacterium | reverse complement strand
CCCAGCAACTCGCCCCCGCCAGACCCAAATCCACATGAAACAGCGAGGAACCAGGCGCGATCCCTTGGTCTCCTCCGATGCGTCTTCTGCTCGCAGCGCCGCCGCGGCACTAGACCAGTCTTCCGCACGAGCGACGATCAAGTCAATGCCTTGACCATTGACGCTGATCGGTTGCACAGCGGTATGCGGCAATACTTCGGCATCAACGGCAGCCGCCTCCGATATACTCATCACTTCGATCAGCTCGTTCCCCTGTGCGATGGATTCACGCACAAATCGAGCGCGCTGGGCGAAGTAGTCCCGGGACTGATCAAGGGCGTCCTTGGGAAGAGAACGAGGCACATAGTTTTCTCCCGCAGAGACCACCAATGCTGCGTGCTGGGCGTCCACCTTCGGTATCAGCCCAATCAACCCGCCGATCTGCCCGTCGCTGCACCCGCAGGGGAATACCTCACCATCGACGTTTGCAATAACGACGATCCGGACCTCGCGATAGGTTGCGAGTTGGCGGTCGATGGCCGGTACGCTGGAATCGGGAAGCCATGACCGCATGACACACGGAGTATCGCCCTGGAGGTTGGTCACGGCGCGTGGGTGAATCGTCCTTCGCAACTCCTTCGCTGGCGATGCATCCCGCTGGGGCGAGGCATCTGGTGTGGCGGTACCTGGATCCGCATCCTTTGAACAACTCGCTATTGAGCACACGGTCGCTAAAGTTGCGAGTAGTAGTGGAAGGCCGATCTTTCGCGCAGGCGACATCGGATTCCTACTTAGTGAGAC
Source organism: uncultured Planctomycetaceae bacterium (assembly GCA_964652605.1). Taxonomy (GTDB): domain Bacteria; phylum Planctomycetota; class UBA8742; order UBA2392; family UBA2392; genus JADJRK01. The sequence goes on along the minus strand of CAZZBH010000197.1, from coordinate 1,969 downwards.
TTCGGCATGGTACGGAGCCTGCGTCACTTTTCAAAAAAAAATGCACAGAATAGTCACCGTTGCCCCCAAGTCCTTGTCTGTGCCAAAGTTATCAGCCGAAAATTTTCTTCACTGACATACCTGCAACGGGACGCTGTCGTTGCTATATGCCCGTGCTTCACGGCAGTGGCTCGGCTGCTTGGCACGTTCGCTATAGAGCGCCCACGATGTTGAACGACCTGCTTCGCGAGCGGTTTGGGTTTCCCGGGTTTCGGCCTCGTCAGGGCGTCCGCTTGGCCGCAAATCCAAAGGCATGTTAGACTGAGTACATGGGCAAGACCGCAGACTACCCCATCCGCAGCAAGCCCGGCGAGCCCGCCTGGGAGTTGGCTACGCTGTATCCTCCCCAGGGCCACTGGAGTGTGGACGCCTACCTCGCCATCGAAACCAACCGCCTGATCGAGTACGACCACGGCGTACTGGAATTCCTGACAATGCCGACAAGAACACACCAGCAGATCGTCTGGTACTTGATCCAGTTGTTGAAGGCGGCAGTGGTTCCCGGTGGTGGCGAAGCCTTTTTCGCCCCGATCCGAATGCGCATCTCCGCGGAAGTCGTCCGTGAGCCCGACCTGATGGCGTTTCTGGACAAGAACGATTCACGCGCCGCCGAAAAGTACTTCACCGGCGCGGATTTGGTGATGGAGGTCGTCAGCGAGAGCGCCGACGACCGCAAGCGCGACTACATCGACAAGCGCAAAGACTACCAAGCCGCCGGCATTTCCGAATACTGGATCGTTGATCCGATCGAACGCAAGGTCACCGTGCTGGCGCTGCGCAAAGGCAAGTACGTCGAGCACTGCGTTGTCAAAGACGGCCAGACCGCGGAATCAGCGCTGGTGGCGGGCCTGAAGACCGAGGTCACCAGCATTTTCAACATCGACTAGCCTGCTGCGCCTTGCGGCATCCGTCGCGGTCACCGCTATACTCCGCCGCATGGATCTGGCGGGCATTCTTCGCAAGCGGTTTGGGTTTCCCGGGTTTCGGCCTCATCAGTTGGAGGCTTGTGAGCTGCTTGCGCGCGGCGAGTCGGTGCTGCTGGTGATGCCTACCGGCGCCGGGAAGTCGCTTTGCTATCAGCTTCCGGGTGTGGCTCGCGGTGGCAACGCGCTGGTCATTTCTCCGCTGATCTCGCTGATGGAGGACCAGGTTGCCAAGCTGGCTGAGCAGGGGTTTCGCGCCGCGCGCATCCACTCCGGCCGCACGCGCGAGGATTCCAACCAAGCCGCCTACGACTGGGCCGACGGCAACCTCGACTTTCTTTTCATCGCGCCCGAGCGACTGCGCAACGAGCGCTTTGTCGGGTGGCTTAGCAAGCGCAAACCCAACCTGATCGCCGTCGATGAAGCCCACTGCATCAGCGAGTGGGGGCATGACTTCCGCCCGGACTATCGCCTGCTGGGCGAGCGGTTGCTGCCGCTGCTGGGGGAGGGGGTCAGGCACAATTTCGGCGAACTGCCGCCGAAGTTGAGCCAGACCCCTCCGGTGATCGCCTTGACCGCCACCGCCACGCCGCTGGTGCAGGAGGACATCTGCAAGCAACTGGCGATGCCGGGCGCGCACCGGCTTATCCACGGGTTTCTGCGCCGCAACATCTCCGTCGAGGTCGTCGAGCTGAACCCGAAGCAGCGCGGGCCGAAGGTGCTGGAGGTGCTGCTGGGAGCGCGGCCGCCCCGGCCGCACCAAGGCGGCCCAGAGGTCCGCGCTCCTTTGCCCGCGATAGTCTATGTGCCGTCACGCAAGGAATGCGAAACGCTCGCCGCGCAGATCGCGCACCACGTGCCCTGCCTTCCCTACCACGCCGGCTTGACAGCCGCCGCACGCGACAGCGCGCAATCGGCTTTCCAAGCCGGCGACGTCTCCGTGATCGTCGCGACCATCGCGTTCGGCATGGGCATCGACAAATCCGACGTGCGCACGGTGATCCACA
>CAZZBH010000196.1:0-2811 GCA_964652605.1 uncultured Planctomycetaceae bacterium | reverse complement strand
CGCCCCAGTAGCGCCAGCACCCGGCCAGGCGGTTGACCACCTGGCGCGCGCTGCGTTCAGGGCCGAGCTTGACCTTGCCGTCTTCGTCACGCAGCGGCTCGCTGTGGATGGGGTCAGCGCCCTCGGCGAACTGCGGCACCTGCGCTTTGCGGAAGTACTTGCTGATCATGATGTCGGTGGCGAGCTGGCTCCAGTCAGCCGGGATCTCGGCGCCGTCCATTTCGAACACCACGCTGCCGTCGGGGTTGGTGATGCGTGTGCCGCGGCGGGCATACTTGACCTTGGCCAGCACGTCCTCCCCGCGATTCGTGAATCGCCGCGGGATGGCAACGCCGGTGCTGCAAATTTTGCTGCTGCTGGCCATGTTCTCTGCCTGCTCGCCCGATTCCTGCCTGCGGGCGTTGATGGTTGCGCGAGTTGAACGCCTGGTCTTGGTGGAGACCTTTCCCGTCTTTCTGGCCATGTTTTGCCTTTCCCCCGACACGATACGTTGGATGGCGACAGTAGTGCCAAAACCGGGTCCTCGATGGCGCCCGGTGCACCCTACCCCTAGTATCGTGTGCCGTTTTGAAGTGTGGCCTCGAGCCATTCCGAAGCCGAGTGGGAGTATAACCGGCCAATGGGGTAGGTCAACGCGAAAACACAAAATACTGGGTGTTGGTAACTCGTGAACACAATGGTAGGTATAAGCTGCGCTTTCAACGTAAGCCACAGCCAGCAACGAGTTTCTGCCACTGACCTGTCGGCAACCCGCTTGTAGTCGTTTTGTGGATAATGCCGCATACTATATATGGTGTTGCCTCTCGCGACATACTGCAAACAGAGACTTGCGCGCCCGGCTGGCGCACACCTTGCCCACCGCTTGTGCCCAACGGACTGACCGGGGCAAAAAAAATCGGGCCGGGAAATCCCGGCCCGACTCGATCATGGATAGCAGCTAGCTCTTGGCTGAGCCCTTGGCGGCTGCGCGTGAAAGGTTGAAGATCGGCAGGTAGATACCCAGGATCACCACAAGCACAACGCCACCCAGCGCCACGATCAGCGCCGGCTCAATCATCGACGTAATACCCTGCACAGCCGACGACACTTCTTCTTCATAGTACTCCGTCACGTCGGCCAGCATGTCCGGCAGGGCACCTGAGTCTTCGCCCACCTTGACCATCTTGGTCATCAGGCTGGGGAAGATGCCGCTGTCAGTCAGCGCCTGGTAGAGGCTGTAGCCCTGGATCAGCTTCTGGCGCGCGTCCAGCACCGCCTGTTCCAGCACGATGTTGCCGAGTGTCTTGCTGGTGATTTCAAGCGACTGGTCCAGCGTGATGCCGTTTCGTACCAGCGTCGAAAGCGTCATGGTGAAGCGCGACACGCCTGACTTCAGCGTCAGGGGCCCGAACAGCGGCGCCCTGAGAATCATCTTGTCCCAGTTTTCGGCACCCTGCGGCGTTCGTCGCCAGAAGATGAATGCCGCGATGGCGCCGGCGAAAATCGGCAGCGTGATCCACCAGTAAGTCGTGATGGCCTCACTGATGCCGATCAGCACGGTGGTCAGGAATGGCAGGTCGGCGCCGTAGCGATCAAACAGTGATTTGAACTGCGGCACCAGGAACACAAAGATGCCCACCACAATCAGGATGAAGAAGCCGCCCACAAACTTCGGGTACGCGGTGGCTGACTTGATCTGGCTTTGCAGCTTGTGGCGGCGCTTGAAGAATATGCCCAGCTGCTCAAGGATGGTATCCAGCGAGCCCGAGACTTCGCCCGCCTCGACCATGCTGCACATCAGGCTGCTGAAGACGTGCGGGTGTTTGCGGAAGGCGTCAGAAAGCTTGCTGCCGGCTTCAATATCGACCATCACGCTTTCAAGCGCGGTTTTGAAGACCGGGGTGTCGGTTTCTTCGGCGATCGTCTGCAACGAATCCAGCAGCGACAGGCCCGCGCGCAGCATCGTGGACATCTGGCGGCAGAAAGCCGCCATGTCGCCGACCTTGACCTTCTTCTGGAACAAGCCGCCCTGCACCTTGGCGACCGCCTGCACTTCGGTGGGCGCGTTGACCGGGCCGCTGACCCCGCCGCCGCCCTCTGACTTCACGCCGATGACCGTGAGGCCGGCTTTGCGCATCTCGGCGACCAGGTCACCGACAGACGGTGCGTCCTTGACCTGGCTGATGGTGCGGCCATTTCCGTCGCGGGCAGTGACTGTATAGAGCGGCATAAGGTGCCTCGTGATAGAGGGTTTCGACGAAAGAACCTACCACATGGAACGGTTCCGGGCCACCTTCACTTGATTATGCAAGTGCTGAACAGGACAGGCTTAGCGCCGCGCCGGCGATAACTTCTGCCACCAGGTCCGCGGCTGGCGCAAGAAAGTCTAGCGCTGCTGCAGGGCCGAGGTGCTTTCGGCGCCGCGCCCGGTGCGCCCGCCTTGTTGCAGCATGCGCTTCATCTGGTCGGGGTTGGTGCTGCGCGTCAGCGCCACTTCGCGCGTGATTTCGCCGTGCACGAACAGGTTGTACAGCCACTGGTTCATGGTGATCATGCCCTCGCGGCTGCCTGTTTCCAGGATCGAGTAGATCTGGTGGATCTCGCTTTCCCTGATCTGGTTGCGCGCGGCGGCGTTGACCTTGAGGATTTCCATTGCCAGCACGCGCCCACCCTTGACTCGCGGCAGCAACTGCTGCGCGATCACGCCAAGCAGCACAAAGCTTAACTGCACGCGGGCCTGCTGCTGCTGGTTGATCGGAAACACGTCCACGATGCGGTTGATCGTCTGCACCGCGTCGGTGGTGTGCAGCGTGGCGAACACCAGGTGGCCGG
>CAZZBH010000195.1:0-2828 GCA_964652605.1 uncultured Planctomycetaceae bacterium | reverse complement strand
AGGTACTTGTACGAGTGCTCGGTGTGGATGGGCTCCCAGGCGTTGAAGTCCAAGCTGGTGCGCAGGTCGCGCACGGCGACGGTCTGCCGCTCCATGCTGACGATGTAGCTTTCCACGGCGCCTGAGTGCACGTCGTAAGTCGCGTAGTGGCGAAAGCGCGAAAGGTCAAACTCGCCGCCAAGCTCGCGGTTGATGCGCGCCAGCAGATTGGTGTTGAACGCCGCCGTCACGCCCTGTGAGTCGTTGTAGGCATCCAGCAGCAGGTCGATGTCCTTTTTCAGGTCGAACCCGATCAGCACCAGGTCGTCGGGGTTCAGCGCCTCCCAGAGCTGCCGCAGAAACACGCGGGTCTGCACGCGCGAAAAGTTGCCGATGTTGCTGCCCAGAAACAGCACAAGGTTGCGGCGCTGCTGGTCGCGGCTCAGCCAGCTCAAACTGTCGAAGTATTCACCGACGATGCCGCTGACGGTCAGCTTGCCAAAGCGCTTGCGCATGGTGCTGACCAGGCCCTGCATCGCCGCTTCGCTGATGTCGATCGGCACATAGCGCACGTCGTCGAGCAGCTTCAGCGCGGCCTCAAGCACGATGCCGGTCTTGCGGCCGTCGCCGGCGCCAAGATCGACGATGTCCAGCGGTTGCGGGCCTGCGCGCTTGAGGATGGCTGGTGTGTGCTCGGCCAGAATCTCGGTTTCGCAGCGCGTGGGGTAGTACTCCTCGATCTCGCAGATGCGCGAGAACAGGCGGCTGCCCTCGTCGTCGTAAATCCAACGCGAAGAAAGGCGCTTGGGCCGCTCAGAAAGCCCGTGCAGCACGTCCAGCGCAAACTGGCGCAACCCGTGGGCGGCGGTGAGGTCGGCCGGGCTGAGGTTGTGGTAGCCCTTGTCGCTCATGCGTCGTCTGCCAGCCGGATGCCGCTGAATTGCCAGCGCTTGTCAGGATGCCAGAAATTGCGATAGCTGACCCGGATGTGGTCACGCGGCGTGCACACCGACCCGCCCCGAAGCACCATCTGGTTGGCCATGAACTTGCCGTTGTACTCGCCCAGCGCGCCTTCAGCCGCCCGGTAGCCGGGGTAGGGCAGGTACGCGCTGCGCGTCCACACCCAGACGCTGCCGATCAACTCGTGGCCGGCTGGGTGCAGTGACGCGAAGTCCTGGCTTGCTGCCGGTTTGGCCAGCGCATCCTGACTGCGCGCGGCGTTTTCCCATTCAAACTCGGTGGGCAGTCGCTTGCCGGCCCAGCGCGCGAAGGCGTCGGCCTCATAGAAGCTGACGTGGGTGACGGGGGCCTGCGGGTCAATCGCCTGCGGCCCGTATAGCGTGAACTGGGCGGGCGCGCCGTCGTGGTCGATCCAGTACAGTGGTGCCTTCCACTTTTCATGCTGCAGTAAATCCCACCCGTCGGAAAGCCACAGCGCCGGGTTTGCGTAGCCGCCATCCTGGATGAACTCAAGGTATTGCGCGTTCGTGACCATGCTTTGCGCCAGGTTGTACGGCTGAAGGATCACTTCGTGTGCCTGCTGTTCGTTGTCAAAGGCAAACCCGCCGCCTTCGTGGCCGACGCGGGCCTGGCCGCCGTCGAAGGAATCCCAGCCGGCGCGCGGTGGCTCACACGCCGGCGGCCCGCCGGTTGCGTATGCCGGGTAGATCGGCGGTTGAAACAGGATGTTCTTGATGTCGGTCAGCAGCAGCTCCTGGTGTTGCTGTTCGTGATGCAGACCTACCTCAAGCACCGGGGCCAGGGTCTCAAAGATGTCCTGCGGGCAGTCTGAGACAAAGTCCTGCACGCGCCGCGTAATCTCGCGCCGGTAGTCATACACCTGCTCCACTGTCGGCCGGGTGACAAACCCGCGCCGGTCACGATCGGTGCGTTCGCCGACAAGGTTGTAGTAGCTGTTGAACAGAAAACCGTAGTGCGCGTTGAACGGCTTGTAGGCGCGGGCGTAGTGCCCCAGCACGAAGTTCTCAAAGAACCACGTGGTATGGCCCAGGTGCCAGCGCGGCGGGCTGACGTCCAGCATGGGCTGCACCACGTAATCTTCGGTGGCAAGCGGCTTGCACAATCGCTCGCTGGTGGCGCGCACGGCGGCGAATCGCCGCAGGAGACTCGATCGGCTGTCCATCCGACCTCACAACCAATGCATGGAGTGTAGCGGGCAGCTACCGGGGCACAACACGCGTGATTGCTTGACCTGTGCGACGTGTCCCCTAGGCTGTCTCAGCCCCGACAGGAATCTGCATGAGCGATGACCCCGCCCGCCTGAAGCGTCGTGCCAATGCGCTGGTTGCGTTTACCGCCAGCGCGGTGGTGATGGGCGGGGTGGCGGGCGTGTTTTTGCCCGGGTGGCTGCCTGATGATGAGGCGTCGCGCGAGACGTGGCTGACGATCGTCGGCTTTCCCGGCGACCTGCTGATGCAGATGCTGAAGATGCTGGTTGTGCCGCTGATCGTGGCAACCATGGTCGTCGGTGTCGCCAGCCTGGGCGACATTCGCAAGGCCGGCCGCATCGGCGGCCGCACCATCGCCTACTATGCCATTACCACCGGGCTTTCCGTGCTGACGGGCATCATCCTGGTGAACCTGATTCAGCCGGGCGTGGGCAGCGAGCCGCTGCGCCCCGCGGCGGGTGAGCTGCCCGCATCGTTGCAGGACCCCAAGGGCGCGCTTGAGGCGATGCTTGAGGTCGTGCGCGGCATGTTTCCGCCCAACCTGGTTGAAGCCGCAGTAAGCATGAACGTGCTGGGGCTGATCATTTTCAGCATCGTGCTGGGCGCCGTGCTTTCGACGATGGGCGAGCGTGGCCGGCCGGTGCTGGGCTTTTTCGAAAG
>CAZZBH010000194.1:0-2848 GCA_964652605.1 uncultured Planctomycetaceae bacterium | reverse complement strand
GACCGACAAGAACAACTTCGACATGCCCGCGCTGCTGGAGGTGGACGACGCGGCGCGGAGAATCATCAAAGCCATAGCCAAGCAGCGCCGAATCAAGAACTTCCCCAAGCGCCTGTGGTGGCTGGTAAAGCTCGGAACCCACACCCCAAGATGGCTATTCGACACAGTAGTAGGCGCCCAGATGAAGAAGATGACCGGCACCCGAACGCAGGCCTACAGCACGGGCAAAGAGGCCGGGAACTAGCCCATCCGCTCGCCCCTACTTTTCATGGCGCTTCTTCCACGCCTCCAGCGCGCCTTCGTAGACCTTGCGCGCCTCGGCGTCCTGCGTGGTTTGGATGCGATCTATCAGTAGCTGCTTCATTTGCAGAAAGGGCACATAAGCGCACGCGTCGGCGATGTCCTTGGTATCGGCCATCCTGCCGCTGTAGGCAAGCGACCCAGTGCCTTCAATGCGCTGGCACAGAGCGTCAAAAGCGCGCTCATGTGTAGGCCCCCAAGCGATCGTCCTGGCCAGATGGAATTGCAATTGATTCGTCAGCGCCCTATCCAGAGATTTGATGCCCCAGGAGTGATGCCGCGGGTACCACACATCAAGTATCATGAGCAGGCTTTCCGCTGGATCGAACGGCACCTTGCAATAGGCAAACATGAGGCTAGTAAACGCGGTGGTCGTGTAACTTGGGCCCGGTCCTGCCCACCCGTTCTCTTCGAAGTCGTCGATTTTGTCGGCCAAGACCCGTTTGGCGTATGCGTCGTTCGTGCCCGAATAGACTTCACCAAGCTCGTAGCTGAGTGCCTTGACCACGCCTAATAACTTCGTTTTGTCGAAGTGCTGGAGCATGAGCAGCTTCTCATCTCGCGGATCAACTAGCCGATAGCGCCGCCAATCGAGTCGGTGCATCAAGTCTTCCGATACCCCCAACAAGTAGCTGCTGCCAGGCTCGTCGGCCATTGCCATCACGTTGTCGAGAAGGGTCAACATCATCTCGCCTGAAGGGCATGCGACCACGAACAATTCGAGTCGCGCCTTGAAACTGGCCTTTGCCTCTCTCCCGCTCTTGTTGAACGGCACCAACTCAAGAATTCGCTCGGCCTCGGCGGCTGCAAACCCTTCACCCTTGATCTGAATAAGCGCGAGGAACGCCGCATGCTTGACTGAGGCACGTTCAGCGGCGATGTAAAGTTGGTCCACGGCGTCCGCCGCGGCGCTGAGCTTCGTGGCGCCGATGGCCCGGCAAACACCTATTTGAATCAAACCCCATCGCAGGGCATCATCGTTCTTGACGTAAGAGAAGATGCTCGCGACGAAGGCCCGCGAGGCCTCGTAACCGCAATGGTTCAGAAGTTCGGCGGCGAACACTCCTAGCGCTTCGGCGTCAGGATTCACCGGATTGTGCATCCCACCAAATTGTTGCGCTTTCCCGGCTTCTACCTGCGGGTTTGACGCCGCGGTCTTGAGTATCCACTCCCGCGCCTTTGCGCAAAGCCACGCTGAGTCTTCTTCCAGAGCGACGCGGCCCATGGCGAGGCTTATGATCGTACGTTCGAGCGTAAGCTCCGCACCGGAAAAGCTGGAGTCCACCATGACGATTCGTCCCGTTCGCGGATCCTCGAACCGCTTTTGCCACCGCTTGAACTCGCCGTTGACTACTTCCCCGAAGAAGGGCAGGAGGATTTCGAACTCCCACGGTTGCGCGGCTTTGCATTTTTCGGCCGTCTCGGCGAAGCCCCGCTCGTCCCTTGCTAAGTAGTGTGCTTTCAGTTGGCGCAACAGCCCCAGCCGATCAACTTCGTCAGCAGGCTCTTCCGGCTTGGGGGCCTCCTTGGGCACTTTCACGACTTCGTCGGGCGGCGACTCCGTCACAACGGGTGCTTGTGGCGCCGGCTCCTCGACTTCTTCAACTGGACTCGGCCACTCCGCAATCTTCGGCTGGGGCGCGTCGTGCACTAGGAATACCCATGCAGCCGACGCACCGCCGAGCAACAGCAGCAGCGCCGCGGCCGCCAGCACTGCCACGTTGAACGCGCTCTTTGCTCCGACACTTGTCATGACTGCCGCCTCCACTCGTCTTTCGAGACCTATGGACGCGGGGACTGCCGGGTTGGCGCCTTGCAGCGCGCTTTCCAGCTCCCATCCGGGCACCAGCACCGCTGTCATTGCCAGCCGGTCGCGCAGCTTCTGCAACCCTGTGCGCTGGCGCGTGCTTACCGTGCCCTCCGGCACCTGCATCGCCTGCGCCGTCTCGGCGAGGCTTAGCCCGTGGGCGTAGCGCAGGTGCAGCGTGGCGCGAATCTCGTCGGGCAACTCGCCGGCTAACCGCCAGGCTTCGCGGGCCATTGCGGCGTACTCGGGGTCGGGTGCCTTGTTCATAGCAGCTGCCTCGGCTTCGCGCGCGCTGCGCTTGCGCCTGTTCCGGATGTGGTTGAAGGCGAGGTTCGTGGCAGCCCGGTAGCAGTACCCGCGCAGCGTGCCGCCCGCGTCCAGCTTGCCCCGGCGCCGATACACGCGGATGAACGTGTCCTGCACGATGTCTTCAGCCGCGCCAGGGTCACCCGTGACACGCTCGGCGTACCGGTACAGCGGGTCCGCCAGCGCGCGGATCAGCGCCTCAAGCGCCGCGGTCTCGCCGCGCCGCACGCCCGGCAGCAGGTGCTCTACATCAGGGGCCGCCATGGTTGCCTCGCCCGGGGGAAGGGACCGTCCCCTCCGCCCGCGTCACACCCCGTACACTTGTTACGCGCGCCGCCATTTGCCGTTTTCGGAATTTGTAGCCGCCGCATAAGATGCCCGCCGGGGGCGAGTATGGAACGCACAATCCGGTTTGAGGTGATGATTCGGGTGCCT
>CAZZBH010000193.1:0-2915 GCA_964652605.1 uncultured Planctomycetaceae bacterium | reverse complement strand
GATAGGGCTATTCGGAAGCGGCGGCCTTGTTGATTGGGCGGATCGTAGGCCTCGAAGCCTTCACCAAGCCCGCCTGGGCCGGCGAACAGATCTATGACGGGAATGCTTGCGTCCGGTGCTGTCACTCTGGACACGATACACTGGTGTGCCGGTGCTTTCATCCCGGCAGGGACTGGAAGTCCCTGCAACGACATCGGCGGGGACGCCGATGCTACCCGAACTGGATTGCTGAGATTCGGGCTTTGGCGAAAGTTCCTTTGAACTTGGTTTGGCCCTGGTCCTGCTGCGCTGCTCCGGCTGTGGCCATCAGGGGTATCAAATGCTCCTCCCTGGGGTGGGCTTGGCGGGCGGCTGGGGCTTTTTGCCACTCTTGCAGCATCCGGTTGCGCGTGGGCGCATCGGCTGTGGCGGCTTGCTGAAGCCAATGGTCGAATTGCCGCGACGGCTCTGCGCCGGTGCTGGTCATCAGGGCCCGCAGGTCGTGATAGCTCATGCCGCTGCCGATGATCAGCACTCCTTCGTCGCGCAGGGGCGCCAGCGCTTCTCCCATGGCGATGTGTTGCGCGGGGTCAAGGCCGCGGATCAGCGAGAGCTGCGTCGTGGGCACGTCGGCATCCGGGAACATCAGCTTCAGCGGGATAAACGTGCCGTGGTCGAACCCGCGCTTGTCGTCGGTGGCGGTCTTGAACCCCGCGCCCTCAAGCAGCCCCGCAACGCGCTGCGCGAGCGCCGGGTCGCCGGGCGCGGGCCAGGTGATCTCGTAGGATTCAGGCGGGAACCCGTAGTAGTCGTAGTACATCGGCGGCTGCGGCGCGGTCATGACTGTGGGCACGGGCTCCTCCCAGTGCGCGGAGATGACCAGCAGGGCCGTGGGCCTTGCCGGCAACGTCGCCGCGATGCCGCGCAGGTAGTCCGCCAGCGGCGTGATCTCGGCGCGATCAAACATCGGCAGATCCACGAACGGCCAGGGGCCGCCGCCGTGGGGGATGTACAGGGTTGGCATTCGGGTCATGGTTGCCTCAACTGAATTGCGGCTTGTCGTCGTCCCACAGCGCGACCTCGATCGTGTATCCGGTCGGGTCACTGATGTACCACGAGGTGCTGTGCGGCCACGGGTACGCGCCGCCGTAGTGTACCTCGATCTTTTCGCGCTTCACGGTAGCTTCCCACGCTTTAGGGTCGGTGATGCGCAAACCGAAGTGCGCGATGCGGTGAAAGCCGGCCCGGGCCACGGCGTCGGCGTCGGGCTCGTGCTTGAGTTCAGTGTGCTGGTACACGCACAGCATGGCGTCGGCCGCCTTGAGAACGCCCCAGGGCTGCCCATCGTAAGTGCCCTTTTCGACGACCTCAAAGCCGAAGACGCGGTTGTACCAGCCGGCGGTCTCATCAAAGTCGCGCACGGAAAGGTTGAGATGATCGAGGTGTTTGACGCCCGCCATGGCTGTCTCCTTTGGAGCGGGGCTTCGGCCCGCTTGATGCGGCCGGGACGGCCGCGTTCCAGATTAGTAAAGGTACTTCTTTACCTAATAAGTCAAGCGTATGCTTGTTTTATTCCGGCGGCTGCGCGATAATCCTGCCGCATGAGCAACGACGCACCCGCCAAAGCCCGCGAGAAGATTCTCTTCTTCCTCAAGACCAAGGGCCCGCAGACTGCCGCACAGGTCGCGCGGCGCCTGAATGTCACGCCGATGGCCGTGCGCCAGCACCTGTACCAGCTTACGCAGCAGGGTGAGGTACGCTTTGACGACGAGCGCCGCCAGGTAGGCCGCCCCGCCCGCGTCTGGAGCCTGACCCCTGACGCCGCCAGGCACTTTCCCGACAGCCATAGCGAGCTTGCAGTCGGCATTCTGGACGCTGCGCGCGCGGCCTTTGGCGCCGACGGTATGGCGCGGCTTGTGGAGCGCCGCACGGCTGAGCAGGCCCGGCGCTACGCCGAGCGCATGCAGCGCAAGCGCAGCCTGGAATCCCGCGTGGCAGAGCTGGCAAAGATCCGCGACGATGAAGGCTACATGACCGAGTGGCGGCGCGAGCCTGACGGCACGCTGGTGCTGATCGAAAACCACTGCCCGATCTGCGCCGCCGCCGATTTCTGCCAGGATCTTTGTCGCGGCGAAATGGCGCTGTTTGAGAAGCTGCTGGGCGCCAGCATCCGCCGCGAAGAACACATCCTGAGCGGCCAGCGCCGCTGCCTGTACGTGATCCAGCCGCGCCGCCGTGCCGGCTAGCCAGAACAAGGGGCGCGCCGGCACATTCGGCACGCCCTTGTTCGCATCGCGCGGGGCGATGGCTGGAGCCACCTGTCGGATTTGAACCGACGACCTATGCTTTACGAAAGCATTGCTCTACCGCTGAGCTAAGGTGGCTGAAGTTGTCCCCCAGCCCGTGGGGCTGAAGCGCCGCGATGGTGACTCTGCCCGGCATAGCCGTCAATCCCCGGCGCACCTGCCGGAATTTCTGCACTGCTTTCTGCCGACCGGCGCGCGTAAACTTGCCCGCGGGGCCGCAGGAGGCAAGTCATGCGAAACCTGATGAAGGCTGCGGCAGTTGTTCTGTTATTGGCCGGCGCGTCTATGGCAAGCGGATGCGCGGTCATCGGCCATGCCATTGACGACGCGATCTGGCATAAACACCACCACCACAAGCACCACCGGCATGCCCGCCACAAACGCGTGCATCACCACGTGCACATTCACCACTGCGACTGACCCCTCGCGCAAAGGCATTTGCGCCGCAAACTTGACCCGTCCGCAAGTCACCGACACAATTGCCGGGCTGACCAGGAGAACACCATGGCCAAGACCGCCGCGCGCAAAGACACCAAAGGGCTGACCAACGACCAGGTCCTCGCCGCCTACCGCAACATGATCACCTCGCGCATGACCGAGGACAAATGCGCCATCATCCTGCGCCAGTCC
>CAZZBH010000192.1:0-2946 GCA_964652605.1 uncultured Planctomycetaceae bacterium | reverse complement strand
CGACAGCGATGCCGGGCGCGGCAAGACACTGGTCATTGACCTGTCAAGCCCGAACATCGCCAAGCCGCTGGCCGTGCACCAACTGCGCTCGACCATGATCGGCAACAGCATCAAGATGCTGCGCGAAAGCCAGGGCTGGCGCGTGGTCGGCATCAACCACCTGGGCGACTGGGGCACCGGCTTCGGCAAGCTGATCGCGGGCCTGAAACGCTACTTCCCTGAGACGGCAGAGCGCGCAAAGCAGGGCGATGAGCGGCCTCTGGGCGACATGACAGTGCGGCAACTTAATGACGCCTATGTGCGCTTCAACACCGACAGCAAGGAAAACGAAGAACTGGCTGAGCAGGGCCGCCACGAGTTCGCAATGCTCGAGCGCTACATCGAGGCGCTGCTGACCGGCGTGCAGCACGAGGCGGGCGATGACGGCCCTGCCAACTTCCGGATGTGGCAGCACGCCCGCGAGATCAGCCTGACCGAGTTTGAACGCATGTACGCCCACCTCGGCGTCAGCTTTCACACCTGGCCCGTCGTGGACCACGACCGCAAGCGCATACTGACCGAACAGCCGGACGAGTTTTATCGCATGCACGGCGTGTACGTAGGCGAAAGCTATTACGTCTCAGCCGAAGACCTGTGCCGGCGGATCATTGTTGATGCAGTCGAGAACAAGGTCGCCGAGGAAAGCGAAGGTGCGCTGGTCATCTACACGCACGGCAAAGACCGCCCGCCGCTGATGCTGGTCAAGAAGGACGGGGCAACAAGCTATCACGCACGCGACATGGCGGCTGCGCTGTACCGTAAGCGGCACTGGCCGTTCGACGAGATGACGTACGTGGTGGGCGGCGAGCAGAAGTTGCACTTTGAGCAGTTGTTCAAGGCGCTGGAGATGCTCGGCCACGAGTGGGCGGCAAGCTGCAATCACGTCGATTTCGGAGTGCTGCTGTTCAAGCAGGCCGACGGCAAATGGGCCAAGACCAGCACGCGCCGCGGGACATCCATCCTGCTTGAGGAAGTGCTGGACGAAGCGATTGCGTCGGTGCGCGAGATCATGCAGGCCAAAAACCCTGAGCTGGCTTCAAGCCAGGATGGCGAAGCGATTGCGCAGGCGATTGGCGTGGGCGCAGTGGTGTTCAACGACCTCAAGAACGGCCGCCGCAACAACATCAAGTTCGATTGGGACGCCGTGCTCGACTTCGAGGGCGAGAGCGGCCCGTACATGCTGTACCAGTACGTGCGCATGGGCAGCGTAATGCAAAAGTTCAGCGACGAGTACGGAGAACAAGAGCCCGGAGCGCAAGCGACGGGTAAGCACTCGAAAACAGGTTGGTCGCTCGAGCAAGTAGCAGAAGCCGCAACCCAAGGCGACGCTGCGCTGCTGAAGCTGGACGAGGAGTGGCGCATCCTGAGGTTGCTGGCGGACTTCCCCGACGTGATCGCCAAAGCCAGCCACGAGTACGAGCCCAGCGTAGTAGCCCGCCACCTGATCGACCTCGCCGGAGCAACCTCAAGCTGGTGGACCGCCACCAGAGACACCAGAATCGTAGGCGAAGACCGCGACCTGAGCCTCGCCAGGGTGCGCCTGGTAAACGCAATCCGAATCACACTGGGCAAAGGCCTTAAGCTGCTCGGCATGACGCCCGTAGAGCGCATGTAAAGCCTCTCGCCACGTCCGCCAAGTTCGCAATCACGGCAAAGACATTGGCCCACGAAGCGACACGAAGAAACACGAAGTGAACTACAACTGCCTTTGCTGTTCTTCGTGCTGCTTCGTGTGTCTTCGTGGGAAACCGCAGTTGCAGTCAGTGGCGGACTTGGCGAACTTTGCGAGAGGCAGCAGTTCCCAGCATTGCCGGGAAACCCCTTCGCGTTAGCATGCGGCCCCTTGTGAGCGACCATGACTGACGCGAACGAATACCGTGAAGCCCGGGCACGCAAGCGCGACGCGCTGGCTGCGTTGGGCGTCAATCCGTACGAAGTCCGCACACCCGACCGCGAGCTTACTTCGGCCATCAAGGCTGAGTTTGAGGCTTTGGAGGCCAAGGGCGTCGAGGGTGCGACCGTCGAAGGCCGCGCCATTGCCGGGCGCGTGCTGGCAAACCGCAAGATGGGCAAGGCGGTGTTTCTCGACGTCTATGACGGCACGGGCAAGCTGCAGGTTTACCTGAACGCCAAAAACATTGGCGAGCAGGGCATGGCGATCTACGAGAACCTGGACCTTGGCGACTTCCTTTGGGTCAAGGGCAACGTGCAGCGCACGCGCACCGGCGAAGTCACCCTGTTCGCCAACGAGCTGCGCTTTCTCACCAAGGCGCTGGCTGTGCCGCCGCTGCCGCGCGAATACACCGACGAGGCGGGCAACAAGAAGCTGGCTGACGCGCTCACCGATCCCGAGCTGCGCCACCGCAAGCGCTACCTCGACCTGATGGTCCACGCCGAAGTGCGCGAGCGTTTTAAACAGCGCAGTGTGATTGTGCGCGCCATCCGCGAGTACCTTGAGCAGCAGGGCTACATGGAAGTCGAAACGCCGATGATGCACCCCATCGCCGGCGGGGCACGCGCGCGGCCCTTCATCACGCACCACAACACGCTGCACATGAACCTTTACCTGCGCATTGCGCCGGAGCTTTATCTCAAGCGGCTGCTGGTGGGCGGGTTCGAGCGCGTGTTCGAGATCAACCGCAACTTCCGCAACGAAGGCATCGACCACACCCACAACCCCGAGTTCACCATGCTTGAGCTCTACGAGGCCTACGCCGACTACGAGCGCATGATGGAGTTGACCGAGGGCATGATCGTGGCCGCGGCCAAGGCCTTGCGCGGCAACGACGAGTTGAAGTTCGACTGGAACGGGCACCAGATCGACCTGACGCCGCCTTTCCGGCGCGCCAAGTACGCGGACTTGTTCCGCGAAGCCGTCGGTTTCGAAATGACCGACAAAGACAAGGT
>CAZZBH010000191.1:0-3132 GCA_964652605.1 uncultured Planctomycetaceae bacterium | reverse complement strand
CGGGCGGCCAGCCGCTGACGATTCAGGGCAGCGGGTTCATGCTGCCGCTGCTGGTTACAATCGGCGGCACAGTGTGCCCGGGAACACCGGCGATCAACGCGGGCACGCAGGTGACGGGCCTGAGCATCCCAGCCGGCTTCGGCACGAACCTGCCAATCGTGGTACGCAGCGGCACACTGCCGCCGCAGACCCTCACCCAGACCTTCACGTACACATCACCCAAAGACAGCGACCCACCAAAGGCCGAAAGCAGCAGTAGCTGCAGCGCCGGCAGATCATCAAGCTGGCTGGGAGTCATTGGCGTGCTCGGATTGCTGGCGGCCTTGTCGTCGCTGCGGCGGCGCACGGCTTGACCGGTTATCAGCAGGAGTATTCGAGAGGGCCGTCCGCGAGGGCGGCCTTCTCAGTTTCCGTCCCAGTCCACTTTGCGCCGCGCAGCTTTCTTAGCTGAAAGGGCTTCCCGGTGCTTGCGGCGGCGTTGCAGTGAGCCCTTTGTTGGCTTGGTTTTCTTGCGCGGCTTGGGCGGTGTGGCGACTTGCGTCAGCATCCGCTTGAGGCGCTCGAGGCAGATTTCGCGGTTGCGGGCCTGGCTTCGCGTCTCGTCGCAATCGAGGATCAGCTCGCCGCCGTCGGTGATGCGCGTGCGAAAGCGCGCCAGAAACCGCGCCTTGACGGCATCCGGCACGCCGTGGCCCTGCTGCACGTTCCAGCGCATCTGCACGCGGGTTTCGGCTTTGTTGACGTGCTGGCCCCCGGGACCGCCGCTGCGGGCAGTCTTGAAGAGCAGCTCGTGCTCCTCCACACGGATGTTCGGCGGCACAAAGATCATGGCGCCACGCTAACGCCGGCGGGTTTCTTGCGCCACAAGCTCAATCCAGTCGTGCTCTTTGTAGGTGTGTCGCAGCGCCCAGGACAGCCAACCCAACGCTCTTGCTTCCAGGGTGGGCAGCGTAGCTTGCAGATCTGCTTCGTCCTTGGGTCGCAGGCTCTTGGCCTTGAAGTAGAGCTGGATCTCCGGCGCCAGGCGCGGGATGGCATGTCGGTCCAGGACGGCGTCTTCAAACGGTAGAAAAACTGTGGGATCTCGGCGGGCGATCCAGGTGGTGTCGTCGCCCGGGTTGAGCATGAGCTGGAACTCCCACGGCGCGTCCGGCGCGCGGCGACACCAGACGTCGTGCACGGCTGTTGGCAACCGCTCGCCATTTGGCCACGGGCGTAGCGTGCCGGGCGGATCTGACGCGTGCAGCTCGTATCCGCAGTTGATCAAGTACTCCTGCAAGGCCGGTTGATCGTCGCAGAAGATGCCGATGTCGAGGTCTTCGTGTTCGCGGGATTCGCGCCCGAGGTGCAGATCAATCGCCCACCCGCCTGCGATCCACCACGGCGCGTCGAGGCCGCGCATCATTTCGCGCGCAGCCTCGGGACGCATCGGTTGCCAGAAGTCAAAGTCGTAACCGCCGGGCATGGGTGTTAGGATGACTTCGTGACCGTTTTCTTTCTATGCTTGGCGCTGCTTAGCGCGGCTGCGCTGGCGGGCATCCTGGCAACCGCCTCCACGCCGACATTTGAGCTGGTCGAGGTGCAGCCGACGCACAACGCCTTGCACATCCTCGCGCTGGAGCGCCGCGGGGGCCGCGCCGAGCCGCTGAGCGCAGTCGGTTCAGTCACCACCTGGCGCAACCTCGACGGCAACGAGATCCGCGACCGCGCATCCGTCGAGTGGCTTTACACGCAATGGCTCGCAAACAAGGCGCTACTCTGACTTGGGTGGCTCGGGTGGCTTCGGTTGCTTCTCCTCAGATGATTCAGATGATTCAGACTCTTTGCCTGCGCTCCATTGGGTTTGGCCTTCCTTGTTCAACGTTTCAAGGAGAGGAGTTCCGCTGGAGTCCATCACTGCTCGAACACGCGCCACGCCGTCGCGTCCGATGCCGATTACCGGCCGGTCGTCCGAGGTGATAGCCGCGAGCACGCCCCATACGCCCTTGCTGTCGTTCATGATCATCTCGGGGGCGCCGGCGGGAGTTACGCCAATGCGGTACCGCAACACTTTGTTTGTTTGAATCGCCATGACTGCCGGGCCTTCGTTGTAGGCACTTGCCGCCACGACATGTGGCCCGCCGCGCAGCTCAAGCGTTGCGCTTTCGGCCGCGCCCTTGAGAACCGCCTGCCTGTTCCCCTGTGCATCATCCAGCGCAATCATGGCCCCTTCGTCCTTCATGCACGCCGTCAAGGCGCGCATTCTGCCCTTTTCATCGTTCATGGTTGAGTAGACCTGATCTTGAAGGCAATGCACTGCAAAGCGTGTCTTGCTGGCGGCGCTTTCAATCTGCAGCGCGGCTGCCTTCCCAGCATATCCGGCAGAGAAGCGAGGCTTCTCTTCGGTGTCCATCAGGGAAAAGACAGCCGTATCTTTGGCAGCCGCCAGCCCAACCCGTTTCGTCCCATCTTCGTCGGACAACTCCAGCAACGTCTCCTGCTTCTTGCCTACGTACAGCCTTGCCCGAATGGCACCCTTGCCGTCCACGAGCTGCAACTCGCTGGTCTTCAAGACCGCCGGCGCGTTGCCTTCCTGCGCCTGCACCGGTTGCGCGGGTTGCATCACCAGTGTTGCCGCGAATCCGCCCGCCAGCGCCATCACGCCGGTGAACGCCAGTCCGAACAGGTATTGAAAGCGGGTCATGGGTATCCCTTCGTAGAAGTTGCGAATGCCCCGGATGATAGTCCCAACGCGCCGCGCAAGCTATCGTCGCCGAAAGGCAACGGCGGCAATCCACGAAGGACACGAAGTTCACGAGGAACTACCGAAGCAATTGGCTTGCCTTGGTGCTCTTCGTGTGCTTAGTGGATCAAAGTCGTTGCATTTGTCCGCGTTCACCGCGTGTATCTGCGGACTGAACGCCATACGGAGAGGGAATGACGGACAAGGACATCCAATCCCGCCTGCAGCTTGCGCTTGACGCCACCTTCGACGCAGGCAAAGCCGTGGCGGAGTTCTACTTCGGCATGGGCATCGACGTGGTGTGGAAGGGCGACGGCAGCCCGGTCACGCAAGCCGACGAGCGCGCCGAGAAGATCCTGCGCCACCGCATCGGCGGCGTGTTTCCGGACGACGCGATCATCGGCGAAGAG
>CAZZBH010000190.1:0-3216 GCA_964652605.1 uncultured Planctomycetaceae bacterium | reverse complement strand
GCGCGACGGTCGTGATCGACTGCACGCCCAGCGGCGCGGGGCTGGCCAACAAGGAGCAGTACTACCTCAAGGCCGCGCAGGCCGGCGGCAAGGGCTACATCGCGCAGGGCAGCGAGTTCGGCTTCGGCAAGATGTACGCGCGCGGCGTGAACGATGAGACGCTGGTGCCCGGCGAGGACAAGTTCATCCACGTCGTGAGCTGCAACACCCACAATCTGGCTGTGCTGATCAAGATGTTCGGCACAAAGGACAACACGGCGCCGGAAAACCTGGTGCACGCTGACTTCGTGTGCATGCGTCGCGCCAACGACGTCAGCCAGGACGACAGCTTTGTCGCCAGCCCCGAGACAGGCAAGCACAAGGATGAAGGCTTCGGCACGCACCACGCGCGCGATGCCTACCACCTGTACAAGACCAAAGGGTGGGAGCTGACGAACCTGTTCAGCAGCGCGGTCAAGCTTCCCACGCAGTATATGCACATGGTGCGCTTCCACATCCGGGTGAAAGAGCCGACGACGGTCGAGAAGCTGATCGCGACAATCCGCGAGGACGACCGCCAGGCGCTGACATTCAAGAAGAGTGCAAACTCGGTATTCAGCTTCGGGCGCGACCACGGCTTCTTCGGGCGCATTCTCAACCAGACGGTGATTCCGCACGAGTGCCTGTCCGTCAACGGCGGCCACGACATCTACGGCTTCTGCTTCACACCGCAGGACGGCAACAGCCTGCTGAGCAGCGTCGCGGCGGCGCTGTGGCAGATCGACCCGGAAAGCTACGAAAAGAAGATCCAGGTGCTAAAGCCCTACTTCTTCCCGGAAGTCTGATGGCCAAGCGTGGCACGTGCTTCCAGCGCGTGAGTAGTGCCATGGGCTTCAAGCCCATCGCAGCACTGTGTCCGACGCAAGTGCGCCAGTTCAAGGCGAGATAACCGCGGCAAGAAGGACGGAAGCAAAACCAGCGGGGCGGCCTTTGGGCCACCCCGCTGTGATTGTGGAATTCACTTGTTCTCGGCTCTGCGGCGCTCTTCGAGTGTCAGCCAGCCGCTCACATCGATCTCTGCTCGTACCACTTCACTGTCTTCGAACCGGGCGATCGGGTTGGGCACCGGCCCGCCGTTGCCCTGGTAGCCCGCACGCGCGACAAGCTGGTAGGTCCGGATGGGTAGCTTGTCAAAGACAACGACGTCTCGGCGAATGTCGGATTCTATAGCCACGTCGCCCGAACCGTACAGACCCATGAGTTTGATGCGATACCCCACTTCGGGGCGCCGATTTAAGAGCGTCACCTCGACGCGCCCGACAGCGGGCGCAAGCCGAATGTCTCCGAGATCAACCAAATCGCCCTGGCGTCCTTCCAGCTTGCGACGCTGGATCTCGTGGCCCAGTGCCTCCAATTCGACTTCGATGCCTTCCGGCACCTCGACAAGTTCAGCCACACCGTCGGCGTCGGAGAACGCAATCAAGCCAGGCAATGAGATGTAGTTGAAACGACCATCCGGTGTCTTGTAGCGAGCCCAGTCGGGATACCGCGTTGGCGCCGCGTTGATGCACGCCCCCCGTACCGGCCTCCCCATCGGATCGAGAAACCTTGCGCGGACGCGAACCAGTTTCGCGGGCACAGCATCCAGCTTCTTCGTTTCACTTGGCTGCAGCAAAAAGTCCTCGCTGCGCCACATCCCGGATGTGCCGCGCACTTCGACTGAGAAAGGTATGCCCCATGCGCCGACGCGGACAGTCTGCCACTGCTCGCCGCCCATGGCGGTGTCTTCCTGGATAATGCCGGTGCCCTTGATGCGGACGATGATCTTAACCTGCTCGCCGCTGGGCCACGCTCCCAGGTCCACTGCCACCTGACACTGTTTCGAATCTTCATCAATGGTCAGTAAAAGGTGAGCATCGCACGTTGCAGCGTTGAAGCGCCAACTGTTTCTTGCCGCAAATCCTGTTCGATCGCTGTTGAGCCCAATCCGAAAAGTGGAATCAACGACCGGAAACTTCACGGAAGCAACCTGTCCCGCCGCGTACATCACCGTGGTCGCCTGGCCAAACGCCACCGGAGAACTGACACCGACCCGGCCTTCGTAGGGTTGCCCGTCCGCGTACTGGATCGTGAATGACACCGTCCGCTCCCGCGACATGGGCACGCGGACCGCGCCACCCTTTTCCGGCACTACAAGCCCATGCTGGCCGTGCGACAACCCATCCGAATAGCCGCCTTGACCGGCAAACGTGAAGGTTGTGTCCAAGGCGGTCAGCCTGGCGACGATCACTTTGAACCCCCGAAAGTCGCGACCTTCGAGCAGTTCGACATTGCCGTTGGTATCAGTGGTGGCCTCGCCGTCAGCAGAGGATCGCATGGTATCGGGGCCGAGCTCATCTTCGCGGGACTCCGCAATCATGTCCGCACGGCTTAGCAGCTCGTACCGGAACCGCCAATTCGAAACCGGCGCTCCGTCCTTTTCGCGGAACTCCAGAACCAAGCGCTGCTCCGCCTCGGATTTCGCTTCCGGCTGGCTCGGCGTGATGCCTTCTGCGGGCGGTTCCGCATTCGGTGCCGGCTGGGGCGGTTCAGACATGTCGCTCGACGGAGACTCGACACGCGGCGCGCGGTCGGAGGGCTGCTGCGGACTGCCAGTGTCGAGCGCGACAGTGCCGGGCCCCACATCAGGGACAGACCACGGCACCCACCAGAGCAGGCACAGTAGCATGCCCAGAACAGCTAAAACCATGGTCCATCGGACTATGGTTTGTCTCCTCTTGTCTTGGCTGCGGGACATATGCTCCCTCCTCAGCTTGTAAACAAACTAAGCGTCTGGGTGGTCTTAGTCCAGGCTCCACGCCCCTGGCGGATCAATCTCATTGGGCCCGTCATACGCCACAACGTAGCCGCCCACTGGCATGGTGAGTTTAGCTTCAGAGTTTACATACATACTGTCTGCCCGCTCCGTCGAAATGCTCCCGTTCGTGGTTACCTTGATCTTGAAGTGAACTGTCTCGTCAACGCAGTACCACGCGGGCATGCCCATCGATTCAGTGTTTGCATCAATTTGAGTCTCCTGGTGAATGTGGGCGGTCTTCTGCGCTTGGTACCCAGTGACGGTGCTGTTGGGGTTTGTACCCTCGAAGCGCAACCTCGCAAACGCGTCCGCGGTGTACTCGCTTTGGTTCCTCGCTGTTTCATGTGGATTTGGGTCTGGCGGGGGCGAGTTGCTGGGTG
>CAZZBH010000189.1:0-3261 GCA_964652605.1 uncultured Planctomycetaceae bacterium | reverse complement strand
TGATGGTCTGGCCGTGCCCGATCGGCCGGGGACGGTCGTCGTAAGCGAAAGCGAGAGCACTGGCGGGCACGAATTCGTGGCGCCGGATTTCGCGCATAGCGCTCAGCACTCGCGGGTCGCGCACGCCGCGCGCCTCAATCTGCCGCGCGACCATCTGCATGCGCAGGTGCTGGAAATGGGCCTCGTCGGCCATGCGCGCCTTACGAAAGCTCGGCCTCGAGAATCTTTGCCTGCTCCTCTGCCGCGGCGGCGGCGCCCAGGCCGGGGTGCGCGCGGGCAAAAGCCCGCAGTGCGTTGATGCGCGCCTGCGTGGGCTGCGATTCAATCCGGTCATTCTGCCGCTTGAGCGCGGTAAATGCCTCCAGCTCTTTCTTCAGTGCCTTGTCTTTCTTGATCCGTGCGAGCTCTGCTTTGGATTCGTCGCCCAACGCGTGCCCCTTGTACTCTTTCTGCATTCTTTCCAGGTGCGCGCTGACCAGGTCCCAGCGGCTGTTCTCCTTCCACTCCTCGGCGCGCTTGTTTCGGGCTTCCGCCAAACCGATCAGGCGCTCCTTGAGCAGCTCCAGATCTGCCTTGGCTTCGTCGGGCAGCTCAGTGGCCAGCAGTTTGTCTGCGTCGTTGAGTGCCGACCCGAAGTCGCGGCTTAGCAGCTTCTTGGCCGCGCGTTCGGCTTCGCGTGCGACCGTGTGCTTGCCCAGCTTGGGGTAGGCAATGCGCGCGAGCTCTTTGTCCAGCGCCGGTAGAAAGTCGTCCTTGCCAAAGAATGCCACCTTGCCGTCCACGCCGATGATCGTTGCCCAGAAGCCTTCAGCGCCGCTGTACTTTCCAAACTCGTTGCGCTCGTCGTACATCCCGCCCATCGCCACCGGAAACGTGATCTTCTCAGAGCGACAGTACGCGCGCACTTGCGGCAGCTTGTTGTGTTCAAGCCGATGCACCGCAAACACCATCAAGCCGTACTCGCCAAACTGGTCCCAGCGCCGCTGGATCTCCGGCAGCTTGCGCGTGGTGGCGTCGCCGATGCACCATTCCATCACCAGCAGTACGTCGCCCTTGCAGTCGTCAAACGTGCGCGCGAATTCGGGCGGGTTGATCAGGTCGCCACCGGCTTTGAACGGCGGCGCGTCGTCGCCAACCTTCAACTCGGACGCCGTAAGTGGCAGGGTGAGCAGCAGGCACAGCACCAGGGTTCGCATGGTCTCCTCCGCCCCCTACCTTAGCGCGGCAGCGGATACACGCCCAAATGAAAATCGGCCCGGCATGCCGGGCCGATCCATGCGATCTTCGACTAACTCACTGAATCTGCCAGCTTCCTGGCCTCTTCGGCTGCGGCTGTGCCCTCGAAGCGGTTTACGAAGTTGATCAGGTTCTTCTTCTTGCCGTCGGCGTCTTTCATCTTCTCGTTGGCGGCCAGCACCCTTTCAAGCTGGTCCCAAGCCGTCAGTTCCTTCTTGATCTCTCTGTCCTTCTTCAGTTCTTTCAGCTCCTCTGCGGCTTTGTCGCCGACTTCCATGCCTTTGAAGCCCTTCGACAGCGTCTCAAGCGCCTCGACTGTTTCGTGATAGCGCTTTGCTCCGCGGGTTGAATCAGCCTTTTCGCGCAGCTTCTGTGCAGTCTCGTCCACGCGACCGATGATGAAATCGGCGTCAGCGACAACCGCTTCGTCGTCGGCCTTCTTCTCTTTGAGCTTGGCGGCGTCTTCGCGCGCACTGGCGTAATTGCCCGCGACAAACTGCTGCGCCGCGCGCTCAAGCCCCGGCGCGACATCAAGCTTGCCCAGGCCAGGGTACTTGATGCGTGCAAGCTCGGTCGAGATCACTGCCTCGTACCCGCTTTTGCCTTCAAAAGCCAGCTTGCCGTCCGGGCCGATCACCATGGCGTGCGGCAGCCCGCTCCAGCCTTCGCGATAGCCACTGAAGTCTGAGCCGGAGTGTGGCGTCGGCACAGTGATACCGCGGTCAGCAAGAAATTTTTCGACCTCTTCCTGCGTATGGCCCTGCGCATACACAAGAAAGATGTGAAGTCCCGCGTCCTTCTTGGAAGTCCAGAGTGCTTGAAGTGAGGGCAACGCCCTCACGCATGGCCCTCAGTTGATCCCCCAGAACTTGATCAGCACCACGCCGCCCTTGCATTGCTCCAACGTGGTCGCCTCGGGCGCGTTGATGCAGTTGCTTGCGTTGAAATCAGGCGCGTCAGACTTCACTGCGCGTTCGGCAAACAGGGCCGGCGCCAGCGCCAGCACCAAAGCCATCAGGCATAGTCTCATCTCTACTCCTCCTTATCCGCACACTATGGGTTGACGGATGACACGGCCGCTTACGCCCAAAAATCCAGCCTGCCGTATCCTGAAACACCAGACCGTCAGTGTAGCATGACTCGCCAGGAGCGTCATGCCGTTAGTCACCGTCAGCCAACTCGGTATGCACTACGGCGGCCCGGACCTGCTCCGAGCCGTTTCGCTGGATATTGATCCCGGCGCCAAGATCGGGTTGATCGGCCAGAACGGCACAGGCAAATCCACGCTACTGAAAATCATCGCAGGCGAAGTTGACCCCACCGAAGGACAGGTGTTCCGGCAGAAAAACCTAAGACTGGCCTACCAGACGCAGGAGCTGAAGGCGCCCCCAGGCGCGACCGCGATCTCGGAGATGCGGCTGGTATTCGCCGAAGACGTCGCCCGCGAGCAGCGCCTGCAGCGCCTCGAAGAGCGCATGGCCCGCGGCGAAGACGTGCTGGCCGAGTACGAGCGCCTGCAGCACGAGCACGAATCCGCCGGCGGGTACAGCGTAACCATGCGCATCGAGCAGGTGCTGACAGGCCTCGGCCTGCCGCGCGCGGCATGGAATCAGCCGATCGAGACCTTCAGCGGCGGCGAGCGTAACATCATCGCGCTGGCCCGCATCGTGCTCATGGAACCCGAGCTGATGCTGCTCGACGAGCCCTCGAACCATTTGGATATGGAAGGCATCGAGTGGTTCATCCGCTTCCTGCGCCGCACCAAAGCCGCGGTGCTGATGGTGACCCACAACCGCCACCTGCTTGACGCCACAGTCGGCGAAATCTGGGAGCTGAAGTCGCGCAAGATTACTCGCTGGACCGGCGGGTACACCGACTTCGCGCGCCAGAAGGAAGAGGCGCTCGCGTTACAGGAGCGCCAGTACAAGGTGCAGCAGCGGCTGATCAAACGCATCGAGTTTCAGGCGCGCCGGCTGCTCGACATGGCGCGTGCCTACGACGACCCGGGCCAGGCCAAGCGCGCCA
>CAZZBH010000188.1:0-3502 GCA_964652605.1 uncultured Planctomycetaceae bacterium | reverse complement strand
GCCGATCGCGAACGGCACGTGCAGCGCGCGAGCCAGCGTCCGCGCCAGAAGCGTCTTGCCGCTTCCTGTGGGGCCCAGCATCAGGATGTTGGACTTCTCAAGCTCAACGCCGTCGTCTTCCTTGCTTTGCAGCAGGCGCTTGTAGTGGTTGTGCACCGCCACACTGAGCACCTTCTTGGCCTGCTGCTGCCCCACCACGTGCTCGTCCAGGGCCGCCTTGATTTCCAGCGGCGTTGGCAGGGTGGGAAGGGTCAAGCCATTGAGCCCGCCATTGGCCTGGCTTTTCTCGGCGACCAGGATGCTGTTGCAAAGCGTGATGCACTCGTTGCAGATGTAGATGCCGGGCGGGCCGGCGATCAGGCTGTCCACCTGTCGGCGCGACTTGCCACAGAAGCTGCAGCGCTCAATCTCGCGCCCGCGTACAGAATCGGTGGTCTTTGCCATCGCTGCTCCTGCTTTGACTACGATTGCATGCCGCCGGTCATGCTATCAAACCTGGCGACACCCGCACACGGGTGCGGGCCCTGAGGGTATTATCGGACGGATGGCTGGGCGATCTGTTCCCTACTTGCCGGGCGCGTGCTCAATCACGTCGTCGATGATGCCGTACTCCTTGGCTTCCTGCGACGACAGGAAATAGTCCTTGTCTGTGTCCTTCTCGACCTGCTTCAGCGGCTTGCCCGTGTCCTTGGCCATGATCTCGTTGAGATATTTCTTCAGCCGCAGGATTTCTTTCGTCTGAATGCCGATGTCCGCCGCCGTGCCGCCGGCGCCGCCCCAGGGCTGGTGGATCATCACCCGCGCGCTGGGCAGCGCGTTGCGCTTGCCGCGTGTGCCCGCCGCCAGCAGCACAGCCGCCATGCTCGCCGCCTGGCCGATGCACACCGTGCTGATGTCGCACGACACGTACTTCATTGTGTCGTAGATGGCCAGGCCGGCGTTTACGTCGCCGCCCGGGCTGTTGACGAACATCTGGATGTCCTGGTTCTTTGCTTCCTTCTGCAGGAACAGCAGCTGCGCGACCACGGCGTTGGCCATGAGCTCATGGATCGGCCCCTGGATGAAGACGATGCGGTCTTCCAACAGGCGCGAGTAAATGTCGTAGCTGCGCTCGCCGCGGCTCGACTTCTCAATCACGAAAGGAAGCGGATAACCCATGGCAGGTTCCTCAAAGGCAATGATCACTGAACATTGCTGCCCTAGACGTACTTGGCTTTGTCACGCAGCAGCTTCAACACCTTGGCGGTCTTCATTTCTTCCCGCATGCCCGACATCGTGCCGTCCTGGCGCAGTTGCTCCAGCACTTCGTCGGCAGGGCGCTGCACCCGCTGCGCCATCGCCTCGATCTCGCGGCGAATCTCTTCTTCGGTCACCACCAGGCGCTCTTTGCGGGCGATGGCGTCGGTGACAAAGGCGCGCTTGAGCATCGCTTTTACCTCTTCTACGCCCTTGTCCTTGTTGGCCTCAAGAAACTCGCGGATGTCCTCATCGGCCTGGCCGGCCTGGTACATGCGGTATGCCTGCTGCTGGATCAGTTCCTGGGCCTTGCGGCGACTGAACTTCTCCGGCAGCTCCATTTCTGTGGCATCGGCGACCTGCTGCAGCGCGCGCTCCTCGATCGCCCGGTCAAGGTCTGCCTCTTTGCCGCTGAGCATTTCGGTGCGCACCTGTTCTTTCCAGGCGTCCAGGTCTTCAAATCCGCGCTGCTTGGCTACTTCTTCAAGCCCGGGGCCCTCAAAGGCGCAGACGTCATCCACCGCAACCTCGATCTCGGCGGCTTTGCCGCGAAACTCTTCGCGTGGAAAATCGTCCGGCAGGGTTGCTGCAAGCTTCAGCGTTTCGCCGGCCTTTGCACCGATCAGCACGTCCGGGCCATCGTCGGGCACCAGCCCCGCAACCCAGGCATACCCGGCCTCCAGCAAGCCGCGCCGCTGGTTCATCAGCACTTCTTCGCCGCAACTGACCTTGATTGTGCCGCGCAGGAAACTGCCCTTTTCAGCCGGTTGATCCACCGGGTTCAGCTTTCCGCGCTGAACCTGGTCTGAGCGCATCACGGCATGAATCTCGTGGTCAGCCACCTTGGGTGTGGCGCGCGTCAGCTCAAGCCCCTTGTATTCAGGCAACTCGAACTCGGGATAGGTTTCCGCCTCAAGCACCAGCTTGGCTGCAGTGCCGCTTTTGAGGTCCGCCGCTTCGATCAGTTCCGGCTGGCCCAGCAGCTTCAGGGCCTCCTGGTCCACGGCCTGCTTGAGGGCCTCGTCGGCGAGTGTCTGCCGCACGTCGTTCTGAACCTCGGCGCCGAAGCGCTTTTCCAGCACTGTGCGCGGCGCCTTTCCTTTGCGAAAGCCGGGAAACTGCACCTGCTTATTGATGTCCCTGAAGCCCTCGGACAGCTTCGTAGAGACAAGCTCCGCGGGCACTTCGACGCGGATGATGGCTTTGCAGCCTTCGGCCTTTTCGACTGTGATCTGCATCTTCACGTCCTGCATATTCATAGGGTCCTGTGCCGCAACAAGGCCAACCGCCCGGCGGGGGCGGGATACTAGCACTTTGCCTTGCGCCCACAAGAAAGCGCGGTCAGCCACGTGAAGCAGCGGGCGGACCAGCCTGGCCCCGGTCTCGCGGCCAGCCACTTCGGGCATAAAGTCGCCGGCGCGGAATCAGCGGTTTGATTCTTTAATCAATGCCTGCTAGTTTCCTCACGCCAACAGTCCCATGGAGTCACGGATGGCGCGAGCCAAAGTCCGAATCGTTGATGGTATCGACGCAGGCGTCGAGAAAGAGCTGCCCGACACCGGCAGTTGCACAATCGGCCGCCGCAGCAGTTGCGACCTGGTGTTGCGCGTCGATTCCGTTTCGCGCGAGCACTGCCGCATCGAGGCGCAGGACGGCGCCTATTGGCTCTACGACAACGGCAGCAGCAACGGCACGCTGCTGAATGGTTTGCGCATCGAGAAAGCCAAGCTGGTGCACGGCGATGTGCTGACCCTTGACCGCGTGACGCTTGAGTACATCGAAGAGCAGGACAGCGCGCAGTCGCGCGAGATGATCCGCGAGTTCGTGGTGCAGAAGCGGCCCGACGTGGACGGCACCTACACCGCCGAGAACAGCCTGATCGGCAAGACCCTGAAGCATTACAAGGTTCTCAGCGTCATTGGCGAAGGCGGCATGGCGCTCGTGTACAAGTCCCGCGACGAGCGCAACGGCGAAATCGTGGCGCTGAAAGTGCTCAAGCGCGGCGAGACCGTGGACCAGGAGAATCTCCAGCGCTTCCTGAAAGAGTTCAAGACCGGCAGCAAGCTCAACCACCCCAACATCATGCAGGTCTATGAGATCGGCGAAGTGGACGGCACCTACTTCATCGCCATGGAGTACATCAACGGCTCGTCGCTGCAGGAAGTTCTTGACGAAAAGGGACGGCTGTCGGCTGAGGGAACACTCAAGATCGGCATCCAGGTTTCCAATACGCTGGAGTTCGCCTTCAGCCAGCGCATCATTCACC
>CAZZBH010000187.1:0-3515 GCA_964652605.1 uncultured Planctomycetaceae bacterium | reverse complement strand
GTACGCGGCCGAGACACAGACTCTCATAGCAACTGGTACATAAAACGGGGGCGGGTCAGAGACGTGCCAAGTATCACTAAGCCAACGTCGATGTCAATGGGACAATCCGCACGCCAACTCAAGGCGTGCAGCGCTTTGGTTGCGAGAAGGCTTCATGCTTTCCGCGAAGCCTTGCGCCACTCCCTGCGGCTGGTAGTGATTGCTGCGCGGAGTTGACAAGCACACGACAAGGGCCGGCATGAAGCCACTCCTGGTTCTCAACGTTGTCGGGCTTACGCCATCGCTGATTGCGCAGGCGCCTTTGCTGTCAAAGCTTTCGGCTAAGCCGATGCGCGGTGTGTTTCCTGCCGTCACCATGACCGCGCAGGCGAGCATGTTGACCGGATTGCCGCCGGGCGCGCACGGCGTTGTCGGCAACACCTGGTTCTGGCGCGAGCTGGGCGAGGTGCACAATTGGGTGCAGAGCAACCGGCTGATCCCCGAGCCGTTTTATCGCACCGCGCAGAGGATTGCGCGCGAACGCGGCGAGAACTTCACCGTGGCCAAGATGTTCTGGTGGTTCAACCAGGGTAGCGGTGCGGACTTCAGCGCAACGCCCAAGCCGCACTACGGCAGCGACGGCAGCAAAGAGTTCGACATCCTGACTGAGCCGCCGGCGCTGGCCGATGAGCTGGCACTTGAGCAAGGGCTGTTTCCGTTCGCAAGTTTCTGGGGCCCGCGCGCCGGCCTGCCGTCAAGCGACTGGATCGCGCGCGCGACAGCGCAGGTCATTCGCAGGCACAAGCCGACACTGACCCTGTGCTACCTGCCGCACCTGGACTACGACCTGCAGCGCTTTGGCGCGGGCGCGAAGATTGAGCGGCTTATGCGCGAGGTGGACGCGTGCGCGGGGCAGGTGCTGGAGGCGGCCGGCGAAATTGGCGCGCGCGTGCTGGTAGTCAGCGAATACGGCATCACCCCGGTGGCGCGGCCCGTGCTGCCGAACCGGGCGCTGCGCGAAGCCGGCCTGCTGCGCGTGCGCCGCGGGCCCTTTGGCGAGATGCTGGACGTGCACGAAAGCCGCGCCTTTGCCGTGTGCGATCACCAGGCAGCACACGTGTACGCGCGCGACGATGAGGCTGCGGCGAAGGCGCGCAGCGTGCTGGAGGGCCTGCCCGGCGTTGCCCGCGTGCTTGAGCGTGGGCAGCAGGCCGAGCTGGAAGTGGGCCACGCGAACGCGGGCGAGCTTGTTCTGCTAAGCGAGCCGGACGCATGGTTTGCCTACCCGTACTGGACCGATGAAGCCGCAGCGCCGGATTTCGCGCGCAGCGTCGATATACACCGCAAGCCGGGATACGACCCGTGCGAGCTGTTCATGGCCGGCGGCTTTGCCGGCGTGGCGTGGACGCTGCTGAAGAAAAAGCTGGGCATGCGCTATCGCTTTCGCACCTGTCCGCTTGACCCGTCACTGGTGCGCGGCAGTCACGGCTTGCCCGCGCGCAACGCGCAGGAGGGCCCGCTGATCGCGTGCAGCGAGGCGGGAGCGCTGCCAGATCAGCCGTCGATGCTGGACGTGAAATCGATCGTACTGGAACTGCTGGAGCTGCCGCAGAACGCATAAGGGGCGCCTCGCGGCGCCCCCGTTGTGCGTGGTTGGATTGCCTAGTCCTTCTTCTGGCCGGCAACCTTTTGTGCTTCGCGGTTGAACTTCTCCCAGAACCCTTTGTACTTGCTGGGCTCGCGGCGGTCTTCGCTGCTTGCGCCGTCGGCCATATCCTTGTGTTTCTTTTCCATCTGGGCGCTGTCGCCCTGGCCCTGCACGAACGGGTCAGTCTGTTCGTCCTGCTTCAGGCTGCCGTCGCCCGGCTGGTATTGCTCCTGCGCGCCCTGGGTGGGATTTCCGCCCTGCTGCTGCTCTTTGCCCTGGCGCGGGTCGCTGGCCTGTTCCTGGCCGTTCTGCGGCTGACCGCCGCCCCCGCCCTGTCACGGGCTTTGGGCTTTGATGCGGTGCCCGATTTCGATGGCGTTATCGACGTTTTCGTTGGCGGCGCGGGCGGCGTCGCGCTGGCGCTTGAGGGTTTCCTCAAGCTTGCGCTCGGCTTCGCTCTGGAAGCGCTGCACGTGTTCAATGGCCTCGTTCTGTGAAGCCAGCTTCTTCAGCACTTCGGGGTGCTGGTTGAGCAGTTCTTCGAGAGCCTTGCTGCTTTCCGCCAGCTTGCGGATTTCCTCGCCGCTCTTGCCGCTTGCCTTGGCAAGCTCGTCCGGGTTTTCCTTCAGGTAGCGGGCCAGGCCTTCGGGCACTTCGTCCAGCTTGCCCTGTTCCATGGCTTCGCGCAGCTTGGCGATGCGCACGGCGATCACGTCGGCCTTGGGCGCGTCCAGCGAGGCGCGATTGAGCTCTTTTTCAAGCTCGCCCATCTCGTTGCTTGCGCGCTTCATGAGCTCGTGCAGCTCTTTCAGCAGCTCCTCGACGGACTTCTCTTCAGCTGGACCTTCGACAGGGCCCGCCTGCGCAAACACCGGCGCGGACATGAATCCCGCAATCGCCATAGCCAGTAGTAGTCTCTTCATGTTGAGTTCCTCGGTCAGGTCCTCTCTGGGCCGGTACGGAATCAGCCCGGCGGCCCTACATATAATACGCTATCTGCGCTGCTACGGTTTAGTGCAAATCGCCCTTTTCCCGCCTTTTTCCTGCCTCTTTGCAGACCCCTATTCGCGCTCGCCGCCCGGTATCTGGTTGCGCAAGTCATCCCAAATCGTCTTTAGCTCGCGCTGCTCGGCTGAGTAGCGCTCAAACAGACGCCGGTAGTAATCCGGCAGTTCGTCGCGACTGAACTCTTCCGACATTTCGGTAAGGCGGCGGATCTTGGTGCCTAGTGCCTGCTGCTCGACATACACCAGTTCCATTTCAGCCAGCTTGCTGACCAGCGGCTGTGCCTGCGGGTTGCCCTGCGGGTTTGGCGGCTGGCCCTGCTGCTGGCGCTGTTGTTGCAGGCGTTTGCGTTCGCCCTCGACCGCGCCGATCATGCGATCAATCTTCTCGATCACTTCGATCTGGCTGATCTGTGTGCCTTCGCCGACGTCACGACCCTCGATCGAGCTCAGGATCTCGAGCAGCAGGCGCTGGATCAGCTCCATGTTGCGCGTGAACCCGCCGTAGTTGCCTGATTTCAGGGCCTCAACCGTTTCGTCGCAGGCCTTCTTGACTTCATCCTGGCGGCCGTACAGGGCGCGGGCCTGGTTGCGCTGGGCTGCGCTCCAGTCGCCGCGCTGGCGCACCTCGAGGTCAAGCTTGATCGTGGAATCGTTGACCTCAAGCTGCAGCTTCTTCATGTATTTCAGCCGCTCTTCGACTTGTACCAGCATCTGCTCCTGCTGGTCCTGGACGTACTGGTTCAGTTCCTCTTCCAGGGCGTCGCGGGCTTCCTGCAGTTGCTCTTCGGCTTCCTGCTGCTGCTGCTCGGCCTCGGGGCTGTTCTGCCTTTGCAGATTTTCCCTTGCGCGCTGCATGGATTGCTGGGCCTGCTGGGCGGCTT
>CAZZBH010000186.1:0-3582 GCA_964652605.1 uncultured Planctomycetaceae bacterium | reverse complement strand
GCTGTCCACATAATCTGTAATCACGCCGTCGGCTTGCCCGATGCCGCTGGTTTCCACGACGATGAGGTCGAATCCGGCGGCTTTGCAGATGCCAATGGCGTCGTCCAGCGCGGCGCTGACTTCGGTGTGAGATTCACGCGTGGCCAGGCTGCGCATGTACACGCGCGCACTGTTCAGCGCGTTCATGCGGATGCGGTCGCCCAGCAGCGCGCCGCCGGTGCGCCTGCGTGTGGGGTCAATGCTGATCACCGCCACGTGCTTGTCTTCAAAGTCAAGCAGGTAGCGGCGCAGCAGCTCGTCAGTCAGGCTGCTTTTGCCGGCGCCGCCGGTGCCGGTGATGCCTACCACGGGCACGGGATGCTTCAGCGCCCCGGTGCGCTTGCGTACGCTTTCGCGCACGCGCTCAAGCTCGCCCTTCGGGGCCTTGCCATTGAGCTCCGCCAGCGTGATCAGCCTGGCGACGCTGCCTTTGTGTTGGGCGTCAAAGCGGGTGAGTTGACCGTTGAGCGAGTGGACGGTGGAGAAGTCGCACTCGGAAAGCATGAAGCGAATCATGCCGTCGAGGCCCATCTCGCGGCCGTCGTTCGGGCTGAAGATGCGCGTGATGCCGTAGTCGTGCAGCGCGCTGATCTCGTCGCTGACAATCACGCCGCCGCCGCCGCCGAAAATCTTGATGTGAGAAGCGCCCTTTTCGTTCAGCAGGTCGTGCATGTACTTGAAGAACTCGACGTGCCCGCCCTGGTAGCTGCTGACGGCAATGCCCTGCGCGTCTTCTTCAATCGCCGCGTTGACGATTTCTTCTGCGCTGCGGTTGTGGCCCAGGTGGATGACCTCAGCGCCATGGGCCTGCAACAGCCGACGCATAATATTGATGGACACATCGTGCCCGTCAAATAACGCCGCCGCGGTCACAAATCGGACCTTGTGCTTGACCTGGAAGGTCTGCTTCATGGACTGCCTTCGCCCGGGCCGGGCGCCTCGAGACCCCAAATCGTCATGTTATAGAAACACGCGGCCAGTGGTAGTAGCCCCGTCAAAGAGAAGCAGGCGGCGCCGCTGTGCCCGCCCCGAAGAATCCTCTCGCGGCGCTTGCTATCATCGCCGCCATGCGCCTGCGCGTCACAATGGCTGCCAATCGCGCGCCCTCGCCCTGGGAGCTGTACTCGCTTGTGCTGCTGGTCGGCGCGGCTGTGTACATCCCGCTGGCCTACGCCGTGGACTGGCTGCCGGAGCTGCACAGCCCCCTGCGCTACGTGGGCATGGCGTGCCCGCTGTGTGGTGGCACGCGCGCCGTGACGGCGGCTGCGCTGGGCCGCGTGGGCACGGCACTGATGTACAACCCGCTGGCGCTGCTGGTTTTGCTGCTCCTGCTTTGGGGGGCGTTCAGTTACCTGTTTCTGGTGCTGCCGCGGCGCAGGCGTGTCGTGCTTGAGACGACCCGTCGCGAGCGCATCGCGCTGTGGGCGATCGCGCTGGCGCTGCTGCTCGCCAATTGGGCGTGGGTGCTGTGGTCGGGCATGTACGAAGAACCGCTGGTGATCTAGCCCCGCCACCTGTCCCGCGCCGCTAGTCGGCCTGCAGAATCACCTCGCGCCCATCAGGATCAGCGATAATCGCAAAGCCGGGGCGCTCACGCATCGGCTCAATCCCCTGCGCTCGCAATGAACCCAGCAAACCCGGCAGATCAGAAACCCGAAGGACAATAGTGCCGGTCTGCGCGACTGGCCCGCTTTCAAAGCACAGCAGCGCGCCGGTATCAAAGTTGACGTAGGTGTCGCTTTCGTCGGGCACGGTGATGCTGTCCCTCCGATGCGTGCCGACGCGCAGCCCGAGCACCCCGGTGTAGAAGGCCCGCACGCGCGAGAGGTCGGGCGTGTCGAAAACGACCGAATCCAGGTTGCTCACAAACCCCATGTCACGAAACCACGCCGTCAACCGGCTTGAAGTGAGGAAAAGTGTTTTCGGCCTCGGGCAGGCTGATCAGCGGCGCGAACTCACACAATTCCTCCATGCGCTTCCAGATCTTCTGCACGGCTTTGTGCCCATGCGCTTTCTGTGCCGCGCCCGGCTTCCACTCGAATACCTCGAGAAATGTGCCGTCTTCCGATTCCGCCAGCACAGCCGCCCGGTCAGTGATCAGGCCCTCGACGCGCAACGTTGTGTTGTGCGCGCGGATCAGCTCAAGCATCATCTGGCGGTTGGTGGCCGCAAAGGGCCGGTACATCGCAATCACGATCTCGTTCATGGGTCGCCTCGCGCGCATCAAAGCAAGGCCGGCGCGGCATGCACGCCTTTTTTCAGCATTCCTGCCGCAGGACTAGCCGTACTTGTCCCGTTCGCTGCCCTCGACTTCGTGCGCGATCCGGCCAGCCGTCGGCCAAACCAGCGCCAGCGCAACCACAAACAGTACCAGCCCAGGTGCCGCGTGCCAGCTCGCGCCGAAAAGCAGCACCGCCAGCAATGCAGCCAGGGCGGCGGCTTCAGCGCCCGCAATCACGGTTATCGCCCGCGTACGAAACTGCATCGCCCGCGCATCGGCAGAGCCTTCGGCGGCCAGGCGTCGCGTCAAATGTCGGTACGCCAAGCCGCCCTGGATCGCGCCGGTGACGGCCAGCACCAGCGCGATCGTGTGCACGATCTCGGACAGGTCCGGGTCCGGTTCAAGCAACGGGCCCAGCGTAAACGCCACGCCCGCAAACAGTGCCACGCCCAGCGCCATCACCGCCAGCAGGACTGATACGCCGCGGGTTGTCGAGTCGGTTTCGCTCATGCAAGCATGTTAGCGCCGGACACACTGCAGTTGTCCTGCAATTTTCTTTCGTGCGCGGGTCAGGTAGATGCTGACGACACGCCGCGAGATGCCCAGACGCTGCGCAATTTCGCTTTGCAGCAGTGCGTCGTTGTACGTCAGGTCAAACACCTCGCGGGCGCGGCCGCGCAGCACGTGCCGGTAGTCAGTCATCACGCGCGCGGCATGCAGCTCAGCATGCATGCGCCGCGCGGCCTCCAGTGCATTGCGCCGGTGAAGTGCGTGGGCGCGGCCGTGGTCTTCGTCGGGCAGAATGCGCCGGATGTCTTCGCAGGGTTGGGTGCAGGTGGCACGCAGCGGACAGTCATTGCAGTTTTCTGGCATAGTCGTTTCAGGGCGGGGCTCAGACCTTCGTGAGGTTCCGGCCTCAAGGTCGGTGCTACGGAACAAATCGGGTAACCCGCCCGCAGCGGCGGCACTTCAGCTCAATCACAGCCGGCCCAAGCGCCTTGAACAGCAATGCGCCACAGTCACAGCGAACATCGCCGGGCGGGGGAAGGCGTCGGTTTGAGCAGTCGTGTCGGGTGCCAGTGCGAGCCATGGCGGCCTCCAAAATCTTACACTGCGTAATATATATGTTCGTGCGACAAAGAAACCGGGCCCTCCCGGGCCCGGCTATAAGTGGTTCTAAAATTTCAAGTTACGCCAATTTACGACGCGTAAGTGCCAGCCCGCCAAGTGCGAGCAGGCCCACTAACAGCGCCAGTCCTTCACCTGTGCCGGTGCTGCAGCTTCCGCCGTCGTCGGCCTTGGGGGGTGCGCTGTCTTTGGGG
>CAZZBH010000185.1:0-3913 GCA_964652605.1 uncultured Planctomycetaceae bacterium | reverse complement strand
CGTGAATGAGAGGGTGATCGGCAGCGGCATGGACGCGACCGTGCAGATTGACCTGACGTATTCTGCCTCAAGCGAGCGCGCCCAGCGCCGCAGCGTGCGCTTGCAGTACCGCGTTGATGGCGGCCCCGCCAAGCCATTTCTTGCGCCGATTGAACTGGGTGCCAACGAAAGCCGCAATGCCATTCAGTTTGTGCTGCCGGCCTCTGAGCTCTACCTCAAGCCCGAGGAAATGGGTACCGCAGCGTCGCGCAGCATCGAAGTCTTCACCGAAGACCCGGATGCCCTGACTGCCGACAACAGCCGCAACGTGGTGATTCACGTCGTGCCGCACGTGCCGGTGCTGGTAGTCAACGGCACGCCATCGTCTGACCCCGCATACAGCGAAACCGCAGTGCTCGAGCGTGCCCTGGGCATCTCGTCCAGCGCCATCGAAGGCGAAGCAAGCGAAGGCCGCGAGGTCCGCATTACTCCCAACACCATTGTCAGCATCCGTCCGGAGGGCCTGTCCAGCGTTGAAAGCTTCTTTGACTACCGCATGGTCGTGCTGGCCAACGTGTCGGACATTCCTGAAAACGTCGTAGCCAAGCTGGAGGAATTTGTCGGTGCCGGGTTCGGCCTGCTGATTTTCGACGGCCCGGCGGTCGGCCACAGCATCTACAACTCGCTGCTGTACAAGGAAGGCAAGGGGCTGCTGCCAGTCAAGCTGGGCGGCGAAGGCGGCAGCAATGATCCCGCCGCGGACCTGTTCGGGCTGGTGGTGTCGCAGCCGGATCACCCGGTGATGCGCATTTTCAGCGACCCACCCGAGAACATCACGATCGTCACCGACCCGATTGCGATACGAAACTGGCGCGAGGTGACCCTGCCGGAAGGGCCTGAAGCCGACGCGCAGCGCCCGGTCAACACCGTGCTGAGCCTCAATCTGCCGACTCCGGCGCCGATCATGGTGGAACGAACCTTCGGGCGCGGGCGGGTCGTGTATGTTGCCACCACGGCATCGGCGAAGTGGAACAATCTCTGGAGCACCAACGGCTTGCCGTTGTTCCTGTACCTCGAAGTAACCGGCTATCTGACGGGTAACGAGGCGCGTTACCGCAATTTGTCGGTGGGAGAGGCGTACCGCCGCGCGCTTCGAGTTACGGACATTGCGCCGCGCTACACAGTGCGCGACCCAGCCGGCACAACCACCGAGATCGTCTCAACTGCCGAGCAGGAGCTGAATCTGCTTGAGTTTGCCGGCACCGCCCAGGCGGGCATTTACACGGTTACGGCCCTCGAACGCACCGATGACGGCGCGGAGCGCCGCAAGTGGCAGGAGCGGTTCAGCGTCAGCCTGCCCGCGCGTGAAAGCGACATGACGCGCCTGACGCCGGATGATGCCACACCGACAGAAGATTCGCCCGTGCAGGTCGCACTGGGCGAGGCGTTGGGCGACATACCATTTCTGTTCACACGCGCGGGCGATGAGCTGGAGGGCGGCGGTGCGCTCGCCGGCGACAAGGGCGGCCGCGAATGGATGTGGCTTGCGGCTCTGGGCGTGGCATTTCTGTTGTTTGAAACGCTATGGTCAGGAGTCATTTCCAAGCCGGAGCAATAGGCCGGGGCAGGGCAGGAGCAAAGAGAAGCGGTGTCCACAGCACAGAAAACCATTGTCTCATTCTTCAGCGTGATCCTGCTGGGCGTGCTGGCGGTTGCCTTTTACGGGTTGATTTACCCCGAGCGCATCGCGGCAGTTCTAGCGCCCGGCTCCAATTTCAGTTGGGAGAACTTCAACCCGTTCAGCCGCGAGCCCGGGTTGTTCGGCATCACGCCGTTGATCTGGACGGCGCTGCTGGTGCTGCCGGCGGCGGTGATCATCCCCGCGCTGATTTACTTCTACGAAAAGAAGCGGGTGCCTGGCGCGACACGCGTGTTTCTGGCGTTGACGCGCGCCGGCGTTCTGGTGGTGCTGTACCTGCTGCTTGCAGGCCCGTCGCTGGTGGACAAAGAAACTTACGTGGAAGGCAGCAAGGTTGCCGTGCTGATCGACGACAGCCTGTCGATGGGGGACGAGTCGCGCGAGTTTCCGATTTTCAATGTGTTCAGCGACAGTGAATCCGCCGATGTCGCCTCCTTGCGCCGTGAACTTGAGACGCTGGGCATCGACGTACCGGCGCCGCCAAGCCAGGGATTCGTGACCCTCAGCGACGAGGACCTCGCGGTGCGCGGGTTCGTGCGCAGTGTCGTGCGAGAGCGGGCAAGGCGTCTGGCCGCCCGGCTGTCTGAGCTGCATGGGGCAAGGTTCGACATCGGGCAATGGCAGCGCCTGCGGGCCGAGCTTGACGGCATCGCAGCCGAGGCCGACCTGAAACGCTCCGAGCTTGCCGCCGAGACCAGCAAGGAAACGCCGGACGAAGGGCGCGTGCGGCTGCTGCAGTCTGAGTTGGACACACTCGTAAGCCAGCTTCTGCGCCGCGAGCAGGATTTCGCCACGTTGTTGGGAGGCAGTCCGGACGACGAGTCCGTACGCAACAAGCGCGCTCTTATCGACAACCTGCTCGGCACCTGCCACCCGGAAGGCCCCCGCCGCTGGGATATCGCGTGCGAGCTGGTAACCGAAGGCAGCATCCTGGCTGCTGCCGGCCCTGATGAACCCGGACTGATCGACATGCTTCGCGCGCGCGCTGCCGAAATCGAGGGCCGGGCCAATGAGCGGCGGCCCGAGCACCGCGTATCGATGCTGCGGTTCTTCCTGTTCAGCACACGATTCGGTCGCGAACAGATCACCGACGAAGCCATCCTTGAAGTGGACCCCGCCGAGCTCGACTTCCGTGTACCGCAAGGCAGGCTGTCTGAAGTGGATGCCGCGCTGCGTGAGGTGCGGCGCTATTACACGGCTGAGGATGATCTCTCCACGATTTTGCTGCTAAGCGACGGCCGCGATACCAGCCCTGCCTCGGAGATTCCGGACGAATCCCGGCCGCGCGGAACAGTCGAGGTCGTAAGCATCGCGATAGGCAACGCCACCCCGGTCAAGGTGCTGGAGTTGTTGAGCGTCAGCGCCGACCGCGAGATCCTCAAGGACGACTTCCTGGACTTCAAGCTCAAGATCCGCGCGGACAAAAGCTATCGCGCCGATCCTGCCAAAGGCAAGCCGGGCCAGCGCGTCAAGATTATCCTGTGTGAGGATTCGCCGACTAACCCCGTCCCGTACTCCGAGCTCAACGGGCGCAGCGTGCACAGCGAAGAGGGCATGGAGTTCGAGATCGGCCCCGAAGAACTGGCAGAGGTGCGCATTCGCTTCAAGCCCCGCGTCACGGGCAAGCACGTCTATTTTCTCAAGTTGAATGAAGACCGTCTCCCCGACGAAGACACCTACCGTAACAACGTCAAGGAACACGAGGTCGAGATCATCGACCGCAAGATCAAGCTGCTTTACCTGGAGCAGCGCTTCCGCTGGCAGGCGCGCGCCTTGAACGATGCACTCAAGCGCGACCGCCGCCTCGAGTATCAGGGCTTCTTCTTTGACGCACAGGACGGGTGGACACAGCCGGTCTCAACTTACGAAGAGCCCAATCGGCGCACGATCCCGGCTTTGCAGGCGCCATTTTTTGCCGACGGCCGCGTGATCCGCGACAAGGAGGAGTTCTTCAAGCTTGATTACGACGTCATCATGATCGGCGACATCAACCCGGACGACACGCGCTTTCGGCGCGAGTACTGGGACTGGCTTGAGGAGTGGGTCAGCCTCCATCGCGGCGGGCTTATTCTGCTGGCTGGGCAAAACTACAACCCGCGCGCTTACGGCAACATTGAAAAGGCCCGCGTCCTGTACCCGGTTGAGCTGGATTTTCCGACCGACTACGACCGGCTTGTGGACAATCGCGTGATGAAGTTCTGGCGCCTGACACCGGCGGGACGTGCCCACGAGCTG
>CAZZBH010000184.1:0-3914 GCA_964652605.1 uncultured Planctomycetaceae bacterium | reverse complement strand
CTGGAAGAAGTCGAAGTTCGCGCTGAACATGAACCCCAGGCCGCCCACGCCGACGATGCCCAGCACCACACTGGTGCGCACGTTGCTTTCGAACTGGAAGAAGCTGTAGGTCATCCAATCTTTCCAGCTGATGGGGCCGGCCACGTAGCCGAAGCACGCCACGCGCGAGCCCATGAAGCTCTGCTCGAAGCGCCTGTATGGAATGTTGTCCACCGTCTCGCCAAACACGCGCACCAGCACGCCCACCGTGTGGATGGTGATCGCCACCGTACCCGCCAGCAGCCCCGGGCCGAAGAACGCAATGAACAAGAAAGCCCACATCACCTCCGGCACGCCGCGCGCCGTCAGGCCCGCCGCTCGCGCAACGACCAGTTGCAACAGCCGCTGCACCCGCACCACCGGGTGCGGTCTTTCGCCCGTGAACTTGCTCGGCTCAGCCTGGAATGCCAGTGAGTGCGGGTAGGTCAACATGATCGCAATCAGCACACCGAGCAGCGTGCCGACAATGGCCATCGAAAGCGGCACAACACTTGACTTGACCACGCGCCACACGAACCACTTGCTCGCCTCTTTCTCCCACGAGACCCATGCACTCCACCGGTAGAACTCGGTCCATTCGTACTCGTGCCACAGATCCACCGTGCGGCCCGCCTTCTGTGCGCGCTCGATGCGGGCCTGGCTTCGGCGAAGCTCGCGCTCGTCGTCGCCCTTGGGGATGCCCAGGGCCTCCGGGTCCCAGTCCGGCTCCAGCAGTCGCTCAAAGAACACGAGGTTGGCCCAGCTTTCGCCCTTGACCAACTTCGCTGCCGGCTCAAGGAAGTTCCGCGCCTCCTGGCCCGGAGGGCCGTTGTCACCCCAACCCATGAACCAGACGGCCCACATCACCATGCTCAGCGCAAAGCCCGCGCCAATGTAGCCGCGCGCCAGCGTTGCTGCGGTGCTTCGGCTGCGAACGGCGCGCGGGTGGTTCGGGTCGCTGCGCAGTTGCCTGCGGATGAAGTTGCTGGCGATGTCGGCCGTAAGCGTCAAACCCAGCGTAAACAGGATCAGCGTGCTGGCGCGGCTCCATTGCCCAAGCCCGATCTGGTACCAGATGTCGGCGCCGAGGCCGCCGCCGCCGACCACGCCGATCACGGCCGCATTGCGGATAGCGCACTCGGCGCGCATCAGCGTGAAGCTCTGCACACTGCGCGCGGCCAGCGGGCGAATGCCGTAGAAGAAAGTCTTGAGCCTGCCTGCACCCATCGAGCGCACCTGCTCGTATTCGCGCTCGTCCACGCTGTCCCATAGCTCGCTGTACACTTTGGACAGGATGCCCGTCATGTTCATGGCAAGCGCCAGCGCGCCCGCCAGCGGGCCCAGCCCGACCACCGCAACCAGAATGATCGCCCAGACGATGTCCGGCACGGCGCGAAGGATGTCCTGGATCAGCCGGCAGGCCGCGCAGAAGACGTGGCGAATCGTGTCGTCAACAAGATTGACGACCGCGAGCACGCGGCCCAGCGGGGTGTCGGCTTTCAGGCGGCCCCGCCAGCTTCGCCCCCGTTCATCGCCGACAAGCACGCTGCGGGCGCTGCCCATCGCCAGAATGTACGCGAACACCACCGCCAGGCCGGTGCCGAGAAGTGCCGCCGACAACGTCTGCTTGGTGAGAACCCAGCCAAGCTCCAGCGCCTCGGCACTGAAGTCGGGCGACGTGAACGCCTTGACCCAGAGAACCATGCGTTCAAAGGCCAGGCCGCGCTTTTCCGGGTCGGTCAGTGCGGTGAAGTCCCACTCCGCCGCCCAGAAGCTGCCCGCAACCAGCGCAAAAATCGCCACCAAACCCAGGAAATGCCGCCAGGGCCGTTTGGCTGCATAGCGATGCATGGTTGGGGTCGTTGTGGGCATTCTGGTCTATCGCCTGCAAGCTTTTGCGGAGCAATCCGGCAGTCACACCTGCCTACAGCTGCACGTCGTCGAGGTGCATGGCCCGATACTCGGCGCCATAAAGGTCGTGCAGCAGCTCGCGCGTCATTTCGCCGGGGCGGCCCTGCCAGAACAGTTTGCCTTCCTTCAACGCAATCACGCGCTCGAAGTGCCCGTGCAGCAACTCAAGGGTATGCAGGTTCACCAGCAGCGTCGTACCCATGCGACGGGCGATGTTGGACAGAAGCTCAATGATTTCGCGTCCTAGCCGGATGTCCAGCTGGCTGACCGGCTCATCGGCCAGCATGACGCGCGGCGCCTGCACAATCAGGCGGGCAATTGCGACTCGCTGCTGCTGCCCGCCGGACAACTCACCGGGCATGGACCACAACTTTTCACTCAGCTCGACCTCAGCCAGCGCCTGCCGCGCGCGCGCAATCTCCTGCGGCCAGAACAGGCTCAGAAGTGCGCGCGGAAACATCCACCGGCCAAGCCTGCCCATCAACACGTTGTGGACCACGCGCAAGTGTGGAATCAGGTTGTCGTTCTGGTACAGGATGCCGATGCGGCGGCGCAGGGCGCGCAACGCGCGCCCCCGCAAACGCGAAGTGTCGTTGCCGAATGCCACGACGCGGCCGCTGCTGGGCCACAGCACCGCGCACATCAGCCGAAACAGCGTGGTCTTGCCCGCGCCCGACGGGCCGATTACAGCGATGCGCTCGCCCTCGCGGATGCTGAAGGTGATGTCCTTCAGCACCTCTGCACGACCGAAGAACTTGCCGACGCCATCGAGCTCAAACAGGCGCTCGGCCTCGGTTGGCGGCGGGGCCGTTGCGGGCACAGTGTCGGTCATTGCTTCCGTTCTCATGACAAATCCACAGGGGCGCCTTCCGGCGCCCCTGCTTTGCATCAACTATCCGCCGATGTCGATCCCTGCTTCGAGCAACTCTACGTAGCTCATCCACTCTTTCATGTCGGCTGCGATGTACTTCTTGGCCTTGAGGTAGGCGAGGTTCTTCTTGCCCTCTTCTGTCTCGTGAGCATTGAACAGCGCCTTCTTCAGCTTGGCGATCAGGTCATCGCCAAGATCCGCGCGGGCGGCAAAGCAGTAGTTCATGAACGTCGGCGTCGTGTAGATGATCGGCGCCTTGGCCTTGTCTTCCGCTGACAGCCGGTCGTAGGGCGGCTGTCCCAGCGCCCCTACCTGGAATTCGCCAGCAGCAACCTTCGAGGCCACAATCTCATGCTTGCCGCTGTAAGCGACCGACTTGAATGCGTCCTCGGGGTTCATGCCTGCCTGATCCATGAAGAACTTGCGGGGCATCATGTGGCTGGAGGTGCTGCTTTTGCTGCCGTAAGTGAGAGACCATCCCTTGTCTTTGGCGAGCTGAGCGAGCTCCTTGAGATCTTTGACCTTGGGGATGCCTTGCTCAGCGTTGCCGATGTAGTAGCTGATGAAAGTCTTGTCGATGTCGCGGCAACCCAGTATCACGAGGTCGTCTTCCAT
The DNA here is from genome assembly GCA_964652605.1 of uncultured Planctomycetaceae bacterium. Taxonomy (GTDB): domain Bacteria; phylum Planctomycetota; class UBA8742; order UBA2392; family UBA2392; genus JADJRK01. The sequence goes on along the minus strand of CAZZBH010000184.1, from coordinate 499 downwards.
CTGAAGGTATGCCTGAGCCACAGTAACGGCGCCGAACCAGGAAACGTGGGCGTTGCCGGTTGCCAGGGCGGTTACACTTGCCGCGTAGTCCTGCACGTGCATGTATTCGCAGGGAATGCCGGTTTCCTTTTCAAACAGCTTGGCGATGTAGCCGAAGTTCTCGCGCATGCGGCCTTCGTCTGAATCGTCAGGGATGGCGGTGAGGATCAGCTTCGTGGGAGCCTTTACCGCGGGCTCCTTGCCCGGCTCATCGTCGGGTGTGCCGCTTGTGTTGTCGGGGTTGCCGGCGGTGTTGGTGTTTCCGGCGGTGTTGGTGTTTCCGGTGCCTCCGCCGCATGCCACGGCCGTCACGGCGACGATTGCCAGCAGGGAAGTCAGTATCCTATTCATTACGCTCTCCAAATCTCACGAACTGGCGGATGGCCGCCGGTTGCAACATACGGGGGCCACGGCTGTGCGGGCAAGCTCAATGTCCAGGCGGCGCTGGGTGTCATTGCGC
>CAZZBH010000183.1:0-3924 GCA_964652605.1 uncultured Planctomycetaceae bacterium | reverse complement strand
ACCATCGGGGCCGACGTCGCGCTGGTCGAGACCGTCGCCCACACCCAGGCCGCCCTGCACTTCTATGACAACGTGGACGTGATCCTCGACATCGGCGGCCAGGACATCAAGGTCATCATGCTGAAGAACGGCCGCGTGTCCGACTTCAAGCTCAACACGCAATGCAGCGCCGGCAACGGCTACTTCCTGCAAAGCACGGCCGGCAAGTTCGGCCATCCGATCCAGAACTTCGCCGACATCGCCTTTGGCGCCGATTCACTGCCCGTGTTCAGCTACGGCTGCGCGGTGTTCATGGAAAGCGACATCGTCAACTTCCAGCAGCTTGGCTGGAGCGCGCAGCAGATCATGGCTGGGCTCGCGCACGTGCTGCCCAAGAATATCTGGCTGTACGTGGTGCAGGAGCCGAACCTGGCCAAGCTGGGCCGCAAGTTTGTGCTGCAGGGCGGCACGCAGCGCAACCTGGCGGCGGTCAAGGCGCAGGTGGATTTCATCAAGAGCAAAGTGCCAGACGCGGAAGTGATCGTGCACAAGTTCTGCGGTGAAAGCGGCGCCATCGGGTGTGCCATCGAGGCGATCCGCGTTACCGAGCGCGAGGGCCACACGCACTTTATAGGCATGGAATCGCTGCTCGGGCTGGGTTACAGCACCAAGCGCGACGAAAAGACACGCTGTTACTTCTGCAAGAACAAGTGCCTGCGCACATTCATCGACACCAAGACGCCCAAGGGTGAAGAGAAGCGTTTCATCATCGCCACCTGTGAGAAGGGCACGGTCGAGGACGTCGCCAAGATGCGCGAGATCAAGGGACGGCTTGACGGTCTCAAGAAAGCCAACCCGAACTTCGTGGATGTTGCGGCGAAAAAGGCTTTCACCAGCTACGGCGTGAAAAGCGTCCTGCGAGAGGACAAGCGCGGTCTGCTGACGAAGATCCGCCTGCCGCGCGTCAAAGAGGCACTGGCCAAGCGCGAGCGGCTGAAAGACATCAAGATCGGCATGCCGAAGACGCTGAACATGTACAGCACCGGCCCGTTCTGGACTGCGTACCTGGAAGCGATCGGGATCGATTCCAAGAACATCGTGTGGTCTGACTTCACCAACGAGGAACTGTACAAAGAGGGTTCACGCCGCGGCTCGATCGACCAGTGCTTCCCTGCCAAGGTCAGCCTCGCGCACGTACACAACCTGCTGTATCGCAAGAAGTGCGACGTCATCTTCTTCCCGATCCCGGCGACGCTGCAGACCGACCTGACGCACATGCTGGATTCATGCGCTTGCCCCACGGTGACGGCAACGCCTGAAGTCGTGAAGGCTGCGTTCACAAAGGAAGGCGACCTGTTCAAGGAGAAGGGCGTCGAGTACTGGGACCCGGTGGTGGACATGTACCGCCCCGAGCTTTGTGAACGCCAGATGTTCAAGTTTTTCAACGAGAAGTTCGGCATCAGCAAAGAAGAGAACGCCGATGCCGTAAAGGCAGGCTTTGCCACGCTGATGCACTACAAGGACGAAGTCCTGCGCAAACCTGCCCGCGAAGTGCTTGAGAAGCTCAAGCAGGAGAACAAGATCGGTGTCGTGCTGCTCGCGCGGCCCTACCACAACGATCCCGGCTTGAACCATGAGATCGTCGAAGAGTTGCAGAAGCTGGGGTACCCGATCTTCGGCCTCGACAGCCTGCCCATTGATGAAGACATCCTGGAAGAGTTGTTCGCCAAAGAAATCAAGATGGGCAAGTTCCCGCACGGCATGTCAATCACTGACGTGTGGAAGAACGCCTACAGCACCAACAGCGCGCAGAAACTCTGGGGCGCCAAGTATGCGGCGCGGCACCCCAACCTGATCGCGCTGGACCTCAGCAGCTTCAAGTGCGGCCACGACGCGCCGATCTACAGCGCTGTCGAAGAGATCGTTACTGAAAGCCTGACGCCCTACTTCACCTTTCACGACATCGACGAAAACAAGCCGACCGGTGCGATCAAGATCCGCACTGAAACCATCGACTACTTCCTCAAGCGCTACATGGAAGACATGGAAGACAAGAAGAAGAAAGAGATGCTGCTGCGTGAGAAGCTGGAGCAGAAGAAGAAAGAACTGCTGGAGCGCAAGCAGCAGGAAAAGAGTGATCCCGAACTGGCAAGTGTAGTTTAGACAACCATGGATAAGGCAACCACATCCGCTGTACTCGGCACGATTCTCGGCTTGGCTGCCGGCGTTGGCGGCATGCTGTTGTTCGGCGCGCCGCGCGACGTCGGCCAGGTGGAAGAGCAGCAGCACCGGATTGCAACTCTGGAAGCCGACCGCGACGACCACGACAGCGAGCTTCAGCGGCTGCGTGACCAGCTCGAAGCCGCGCAGCGCAAGGCTCGTGCCGGCGAAGCGTTCGCCGACGAACTTGCCGCCAAGACCAGGGCCAAGGGTGAAGCAGAAGACCGCGCCAATCGCCTGCAGGATGAGGTCAACGATTTGAAGACCAAGGCGGCTGAGCAATCCCGCCAGGACCGCGCGCGAATTGAGCGGCTGGAAGGGCTGCTGGCCGAGCACGGCATCACTGAGCACCTGAGCGACGCGGAGCTGAATGAGAGGCTGTCGCGGCTTGAGGCCACGTTCAACACGGCGTTCCGGGGCAAGGACAAGAAGGCGTCGATGGAGGCGCTGTGGGAGATCCAGAAGCTGGGGCCGCGCGCGTATGACAAGGCCATTGAGATCTGGCTGCAGCTCGCGGGTGATTACGGCTTGGGCGACAAATTCGGAAACGGGCCGAACGAGCTCGGCATGACCTTTCAGGAATACACTTCGCTGGTCCGTGAGTGGGGTCTGGTTGAGCGCGGCCTGACCGATGCGGGTGTGGATGACACATTCCGGATCAACGCCATCTACAGCGCGCCCTGGTGGAGCAGCGAAGACGCCGACATGCGCGCCAAGCTAGTAGGCACAGTCTTGCTGGGCAGCCGAGGGTATGAAGGCAGCGCTGCCGTCACGGCTCTGGGGCAGATCAACAGCGCAACCAGTGTACGCTACCTGATCGACTATCTGGCCCAGAACCGCGACAACCCGTCCGCGCGCAAGCAGGCGATTACGCAGCTCGCTGCCAAGAACACGCCGGAAGCCTGGGCAGCAATCGCCGACGCAGCCGCCAACGATGTGGATGAAGGCGTGCGCAAGCATGCCCAGGGTACTCTGGACGTGCGCGCGGCGACCGGCAAGAACACGATTGCGGGAATCCTGGTGACGGCAGTGGACTCAAACAAACAGGCCGCGCTGGCCGGCATCCAGGTGAACGACATCATTACCCACTTTAATGACGTGCGCGTTCAGACGATCGAGCAGTTGATCACGGAACGCGACAAGGTACCGGCTGGGCAAGGCGCGTCTCTGACGCTGCTACGCGGTACGCAAGAACTGAAACTGAACCTGGGGGCCGGCGAGATCGGCATTTCAGGCAACAACGTGAAACCAGCGGATTGAACCTGTCCCATATGCGGTAAACGGAAAGGGAAGCCATGACGCCCAACGACGTACTCGAAAACAGCGTTGACACTGAGCTCAAGGCCTACGAGGCGCAGCTTCGCAAGGAGCTCGGCCTGGAGGACGAAGGCATCAAGCACTTTGAGAAGCCCCTCGAGCACAAGTTTCTGAAACAGTCGCGCGAGAACACCACGATTCTGTTCGGAGGGCTGACGCTGGCCCACGAACAGTTCCTTGAGTACGCGATTCGCGGCATGGGATACAAGGTCGAAGCCATGCCCTGCCCCGACAACGATGCATTGACAGTGGGCAAAGAGTTCGGCAACCGCGGCCAGTGCAACCCGACGTACTACACCGTCGGCAACCTGGTCCAGCACCTGCAACGCCTGCGTGACAACGACGGCCTCAGTGTCCAGGAGATCAAAGAAAAGTACGTCTTCCTGACAGCCGGCGCCTGCGGCCCGT
>CAZZBH010000182.1:0-4022 GCA_964652605.1 uncultured Planctomycetaceae bacterium | reverse complement strand
AGGTGGACGGCTACGACGAGGAACTTACCGCCCCCATTCTCGCACCCGCACTCGAAGCGCTGGACGACGCCTATCTGACTCTGGGCAAGCTCCACGACGCACGCGATGCAGCGAAGAAGAACCAAGCATGGACGGAAGGCCAGCAGGTGCTTGCCGTATCCGATGCCGCTTGGAAGCAACAGCAGCGCCTTGCCAAGAAATTGGACACCGTGCGCGTGACGCTGGAAAAGCAGATCGCCCATTTCGAGGGTGAGCTGTCGCAGCCCTTGGAGTCGCGCGCTGCGGTGACGATCTCCGGCGAGGTACGGAAGTTCGTCAAGGACATGCCGACCGAGAAACGCCACGAGTTCTTGCGGCAGGCAATCGAGGACGGTGACCACGTCACTATCAGCGCAGTATGCGGCGCGCCTCCGTACCTGTCCGGCCTCGATGCGAACTTCCAGAAGACCTACACCCGCATGTGGCACGAGCGCACTTCGCCTGATCTGGCGCAGAAGCTCAAAGCGGTGCGCGGTGCCAAGGCCGTCATCGAACAGCGGGGCGCACTGATCTTCAAGGAAGTGGAGAAGGCAATGGGCGCACCGTGGACGCGCGTGCAGGCTCTTCGTGAAGGCAATGACAAGGCTCTGGCCGCGCTCAAGTTCGACAGTCAGTGAGCACCGCTGCTGATCTCTGTAATCAACAAGAGGCCATTAGATGACCGAGACAGTTCAGCCTGATTGGATGCGCGGCTACGTGCCGCAGCCCAACACGCCGCCTAAGGGCTGGCAACCGGGACAGTCGGGCAACCCGAAAGGCAGGCCGGTAGGCTCGCGGAACCGAAAGAATGTCATTGCGGAGGAATTTGCGAAGGACGGTAGCGCGGTTGCCCGCGTGGTCATGGACGCTGCGCTCGCCGGTGACATGCAGGCCGCCAACATGGTGCTGCAACGCCTGTCGCCCCCGCTGCGCGCACGCGCCGAGAAGGTGACGTTTCAACTGACCCCGGATGCGCCGCTCTCGGAGCAGGCCGCCCAAATCCTGCAAGCCGTCTCTGACGGCCAGATTGACCCCGACACCGGCAAGCTCCTGATCGACTGCATCCAGTCGGTCGCGGGCATCCGTGCCGTTGATGAACTTGAAGCGCGCCTTGCCGCGCTGGAGGACAAGAACGCATGAGCATCAAAGACACCGACACCATCCCGCAGCACGGCTGGCGAACTGTGCCCCTGATAGCCACACCGGAAGGGCAAGCCGACCTCCGGCTGATTGTGTCCGCCTGCTACGAGGCAATTCTGAAGTGCGACGACCCGGCAGTGCGCTGGCAGGCCGCAAAGCTGCTCCAACAGATTGGCCCATTGAAAGGAACGCTCCAATGAAAAGCGACAACCTCGACCACGAGAACCGCCCCATCAAGTACGGCGTCACGCCTGACGAATTGCAACAGATTCAGCAGCGCCGCGTCGAAGCACACGAACAGCGGCAGGCAGTGGACACGCTGAACCTCGCACGCGCTGTGAAGCTGGGGCGCGCCCTGAAACAACACGAGGGGGAATCACATGGCTGATTGGCAAGTCACCAGCACGAAGGACGTGCGCGAGCGTGACCGTTTCGAGATCAACCGGCACGACGAGCGCTATAGTCACCCGATGCGCGTCTGCTTCCTGCATCCGTGCGTCCCGCGCGAAGTGGCAGAGGAAATCCGCGCACTGCTAATGAAGCGCATGGAGGAACGACTGGCAGCACGTCCGTTCCGGCGGGAGCGTTGACCACATGAGCATCGGCAGCGCGAAGGGCATGCTGGCCCGCCTCAAGAAGCTGGAACGCTCGAACAGCGCCACGGACGAGATGCGCCAGTGGGTCGGTGACACTTTCGGCGCAGCTATCAATGACGGTCGCATGTGCGGCATGGATGGCCCCGTGGTGCTGCGCTGCCTGTTGAACTGGATCAGCGACGGCACCGCTCGCGGCTATGCTGGTGAGGGGACGCTGCGATGAACGTCGAAGAGCCAGCGTGGTTATCTGCATGGCGCGAGGGGAAGCGCGCGGCACCGCAGCCCGTGCCCGATCCGAAGCCGAAGCGCCCACCGCCAGCCAAGCCGACCGCGAAGGCGAACTATCTTGGATTCGTCGAACCGCAACGCTGGCCGCAGGACGATGGCACGCGCCGCGAACCTGTCCTTGATACTGACCACAAGCCGCCGCGCGTCGTGCGCTATGTCGGCTGGCGGCGGTGCATGTGCTGCGGCGTGTTGTTCTGGTCGCAAGACGTGCAGCGCTTGCGCCTCTGTACCGGCGACGGTGTGAGCCGCCTCGGCTGCCGCTCGCGGGACGACACAGATGGAATCTGAAAAGCCGCTGCGCCAGCCTTTCGTCGTCCTAGTGCAGTAGGTGCGCGGAACCGGAGAAGCCGCGCCGTCCCAAAGCGAACCGTTGGACGTAAATCAAACGGGCGCAGTAGCGGGGACGTGCTGCTCCCACCTCCTGACGCTGCCTTCAACGGGTGCCGCATGGTGCCCGTTGTCGTGGCTGGGGCTGCTACGGGGCGGCACAGGCCGCGATCACCACAGTGCCGCCGCTAGGGTACTGGCGAGCGCCGCGCGTGCGCTGTAGCCGCGTTTTTGCGGGCAAGCCGGGAACGCCAAACCCCGAATTAGTCGGCCACGACCGCTAAGGGCTTGCTGTGGTGCCCGTTTGGTCGACCGGGCTGCCTACGGTGTAGCCCATTGGGAGCAAGGGCGGCGATTCAGGCGCGCAGCGCCACCACGTTCTGACCCGTTGCGACCGCCTCCGCGATCTTGCCCTGTTCACTGATCCAGTCGCCAATGCGCTGCACTTCGGGGAGCAGGTATTGCAGGCGCGAGGTCTTGAGGTAGTGGCGGGCAGTCACGCCCTTGGGCACATGGTTCGTGAGCAGTTCCATCTTGTACAGGTCGATGTCGCACACCGACACGCCAAGCGTCACGAACGTCCGGCGCAGGTCGTGCGGGGTGATTTTCCGACCGGCTGCCTCCGATACCTTCTTCATCATGTCGCGCGGGTCTTTGATGTGCCCGGTGTCGCCCCATGATGGAAAGACGTGCGGATTGCCCTCGATGCGCTGGCGTGTGGTCAGCAGCTCCACCGCCTGCGACGACAGGGGTAGCCACACCGGGTTCCGGTTCTTCGGGTCAGGGATGTGCCACCAGCAGTTTTCCGGGTCGTCCTTGTCGATGCTGACCCTGTCCCACGTCAGCGCGGACGCTTCACCAATGCGCGCGCCGGTCAGCATGAGGAACATCACAAGGTCGATGCTTGACCACGTATCCCGGTTGTAGGCGTTCGCGCGTGCCTGCGTGAGCATGTGCCACACCGCGCCGACCTTCTTCTCGTCAATGTCGGACGTGCGCGGCTGCAACTCGATCCAGTCATCTTTCAGCGCGCCGACCGGGTTGTGCAGGATGAGCGGGGTGCCGTCGTGCTTCTTGTACTGCCGACCGGCATAGTTGATGAGGGCGCGAAGGACGCTGAAAGCCTGATTGGCTTGGGCGGGTGCTGGCCCCTTGCCCGTGGTGCCTTTCGTCACGATCTCCCGGTAGCGCTTGCGGCAGTCGTCCTCGGTGATGGCGGCGATGGGCTTCTGTTCCCATGCCTTGAAGGTTGTGGTCACGTGGCGCTCAATCTCGGTCTTGCTGCTGTCCTTCAGCTTGCCCGGACGCCCCATGTAAGCGTCGGCGACCTGGCGCAGCGTCACCTTGGCCGCTTCGTCTGCCTTCTTCACGTCGCGCGGGTCGATACCCTCGCGCATGTCCTGCAAGATGCGCCGCGCCTTCTCGCGCCCCTCGTATTCGGTGAGCTGCCCATAGGGGCCAATCGTGAAGCAGACCGCCTTGCCTCTGACGCGCCCCTGAGCCACGAACACGCGCTTGCCCGCAGCAGTGACCCGCAGCCCATACCCCTTCAGCGCGTCGTCCCAATGAATCTCGTAACCCGTTGCCGGTGCCTGCACCTTGTCGATGTAGGTCTTTGTCAATTTCGCCATGTCGTCAGCCCCAGAAGCGCGC
>CAZZBH010000181.1:0-4035 GCA_964652605.1 uncultured Planctomycetaceae bacterium | reverse complement strand
GGCCCCAGGTCATGTCGGTGATGTGCAGCAGGCCGTCGATGCCGCCCAGGTCAACAAACGCGCCGAAGTCGGCAATGTTCTTGACCACGCCCTCGCGGATCTGGCCCTCTTCGATTTCGCTGAGCAGCGCGTCCTTGAGGCGCTCGCGCGTGCGCTCCTGCAGTTTGCGCGCGCTGACGACAATGTTTTCGCGGGCCTGGTCGATCTTGATGATCTCGCACTCCAGGTCGTCGCCAATGAACTCGTTGATGTCGCGCGTGCGACGGATGCTGACCTGGCTTGCGGGCAGAAACGCCGGCACGCCGATGTCGATAAGCAGGCCGCCCTTGATCTTCTTGCTGACCTTGCCGCGGACCGTGTCGCCTTCCTTGTGCTTCTCGACGACTCGTTCCCAGTTGATCTTGCGGTCGGCTTTGCGCTTGGACAGGCCGATCAAACCGTCGTCGTTCTCAAGCTCCTCGATAAGCACGGTGATCTCGTCGCCGATCTTGGGGCGCTCTTCATCTTTGTCGAACTCGCGGGGATCGATGTAGCCTACGGTCTTGGCGCCGATGTCGATGATCATGCGGTCTTTTTCAACCGCGATGACACGGCCCTTCACCAGCGAGTCTTCGCTGAAGTGGCGGGCGCTGGGGACCATCATGTCTTCCGGCGGCTCACGCCAGATGGACTCAAGCTCGGCTTCTACGACTTCAACTTTAGGCCCGTAGCGACGGACCAGTGGATTGATGGCACGGGTTGGCATGTTGGGGTTCCAGTTCCGGCATCGGGCGCGGTGTGGCCTGCGCACGGCCGGTGTTTTGAGGTCTTTCCTGCAACGCCCGGACGCATGCCCGGAAACACGCTGCAGGAGGGGCGGAAGTATAGGAACGGTGCAAACGGCGGCAAGGCACAGAGGAGCGAAAATCGGGCCCGGCAGGCTGACTCAGTCGTTGGGCATGCGTTCTTCAACCGGGTCGCCGCCGTCAACCGTTTCGCCGAACAGATCGACATACTCGACCGAGGGCGTCAGACCGCTTTCGTCTGTCTGAATGAACAGCTTCGTTAAGTATGCCTCTTCGCCATCAATCTTCGTTACTGCCCGCCAGTGCTTGCCGTCCTCGGTCTGGGTAAGCCGGATTGTGCGGTCTTCCCACGCGACCAGTTTCATTTCGCGGTCGCCGTTGCTGTCCGGCTCAAGGACCTCAAACCCGTATGCCATTCTGCGTTCGAAGAACGTCAGATCCTCACGGCCCCCACCCTCAGCTTTCATTACCCAGTACGCGACCACCGGCTCATCGGCCAGCTGGCCGTCCGGGCCGACCTGCACCTCGTAGTGCACCTCGTTCGCGTTCTTGCTTCGCTGAATAATAAACAGCGTCGGGCCCAGGACTTGTCGATCGGCAGGCATCAGAAACCAGGCCAATGCTGCGCCCGCCAGCACGACCGGCACGATTGCGACCAGCAGCCACAGAATCAACCGCTTCTTCATCAACCGCTTCTTCGATTTGGGCATCATTCGTCCCCGGCGAAAGCAGGGTCATACTTCCGCCGCTCGTGGACTGAACGAAACCGGGCTGGTGGCAGATTCCACTTTTCTTGGGCGTTGGCTGGCATCGGCGAATCAAGCCGGTCCTGGCGCGGTCAAAAGCAGCCCCATCCACGCCAGAAACAAACCGCCCGTTACGCTGGCGCCGATGTTCAGCAAAGCCGGTCCGGCAGCAAGTTTCAGTGTCTGATCTGCAAACGCGCTGAAGGTGGTAAGCCCGCCGCACACCCCCGCCAGCAGAAACAACTGCAACTCGGGGCCATACTTGATGCCTTCGCGCGACAGCAGCCCCGCACCCAAACCGATCGCGAAGCACCCGGCAAAGTTGACCGCAAGCGTCGCAACCGGAAAATCCGCCGCGAGCTTTGGCGTCAGTCGGGCCAGCAGCAGCGTCGTGCCGTACCGCAGCCCGGAGCCAAACGCTCCGCCAAGACAGACCAGCACAAGATGCTTCATACGTGCCCCTTTGCATTGTTGTGCAGGAACCTTACCTTGGGTTACGCATGACTGTCAGCGACCGCCGCATCGTCATTGATCTTCACAGCCATTCCACCGCCTCGGACGGCGTGTTTGCGCCTGCACGCCTTATTGAAGAAGCGGCGTCGCGCGGCGTAACGACGCTTGCACTGACCGACCACGACACCGTGGCGGGGCTGGACGAAGCAGAGCTTGCCGCGAAGGCGCACGGGATTGAACTGATGCCCGGCGTCGAGTTCACGGTGGGTTGCGCCGGCACCGAGGTGCACCTGCTGGGCCTTGGAGTTGACCGCACAAGCCGGCCGCTGATCGCCCTTTGCACCGAGATCCAAGAACGCCGCCGCAAGCGATTCTTTGAGATGCTGGACCGGCTGCGGATGGCCGGCGTGCCCGTGAAGACTGAGGGCATCGAAGATGGCGTTTCGCTGGCGCGGCCTTACCTGGCGCGCATGCTCGTTGAGCAGGGCTTCGTGCGCACGTACCAGGAGGCCTTTGATCGCTACCTGAAAAAGGGCGCACCGGGGTTTGTCGGCAACCGCCGCACGCCGATCAAGCGAGCGATTGAAGCAATCCACGCGGCCGGCGGCGTGGCGATTGTCGCGCACCCCGGGCTTTACCGCAACGGCGACGAAGTCGTGCACGAAGCCGTGCAACAGGGCGCCGACGGCATTGAGTGCTACCACAGCGACCACAACCACGACGTGCAGGGGCATTATGTCGCGATAGCGCGCAAGCTTAACGTGCTGGTCAGCGGCGGCGCCGATTTTCACGCCCCTGATCATGCCCGCGCCAGGCTGTTCGGAAAGCGTGCATGCCCGCCCGAGGAGTTCGCGCGGATCCGGGAAGCCCTCGACGCCAGATCATCCATCAACTGAGCTGCCCGGAATTGCGTTTGTGGTCGGGTTTGCCACTGACTCGCGTCGGCGCCTTCACTTTTCTAGTGTCGTGCTCGCAGTCGCTGAGAGCAGACGGGGGGATCGGTGCAGGACAGCGCGGACTTTGTGATTGTCGGGGGCGGGTGCATCGGCGCGAGCGTGGCTTACCACCTTGCCCGGCGCAAAGCCGGCCGCATCCTTCTGCTGGAAAAGGAAAGCGTGCTAGGCGCCGGCAGCACCGGCAAAGCCGCGGGCGGCGTTCGCGCGCAGTTCAGCACCGAAATCAACGCGCGATTGAGCCTGTACAGCATTGAGCGCTTCGAGAACTGGGCAGACGAGATCGGCTATCCGCTGCAGTTCTGGCAATGGGGTTACTGCTTTCTGCTGACCAGCGACGAGCTTGTGAAGAGCTTCCGCAAGTCGCACGAGATGTGGAAGCGGCTTGGCATGAATGTCGAGTGGTGGGAGCCAGGTGAAGTTGAGAAGCGCCTGCCCTACATCAACATGGAAGGCGTGCAGGGCGCAACGTTTCACGCGCGCGACGGCTTTGGCGACCCCAACGACGTGACGCAGGGTTACGCCGGCCGCGCGCAGCAGTTGGGCGTGACAGTCGAGACCGGCGTCGAGGTGACGGGCATTCAGCTTGAGAGCGGGCGCAAGGCCGTCGCAATCGAAACCAGCCGCGGCAAAGTGCATTGCGGGAATGTCATTCTGTGCTCGGGCGCGTGGACACGGCCGCTTGCCGGCATGGCTGGTGTGGATGTGCCCATCGAGCCGATCCGCCGCCAGATCATCGTTACGGACCAATTTGACGGCATCAAAGACCCGTTCCCGATGACGGTTGACCTGTCCACGACGCTGTACTTTCACCGGGAAAGTGGCGGTATCCTGATAGGCATGAGCGACCAGACGCAAAGCCCCGGCTTTGATACCAGCTTCAATGAGGAGTATGGCGAGCAGATGCTGGTCACAGCCATGGAGCGCGCCCCGGTGCTGGCCGACGCGTCGCCAAAGCACAAGTGGGCGGGGCTGTACGAGGTCACGCCGGACCACCACCCAGTGATCGACAAGCTGGGGCACGTGCAGGGTGCCTGGGTGTGCGCCGGGTTCAGCGGCCACGGGCTGATGCACGCGCCTGCGGCTGGCATGGCAATG
>CAZZBH010000180.1:0-4213 GCA_964652605.1 uncultured Planctomycetaceae bacterium | reverse complement strand
GTGGTTGCCCATCAGGTTGATGCGAAAGTCCATCGCCTCGTCGATGATCGCTACGGGCAGCGGACCGTAGCCCACCAGGTCGCCAAGGGAAAGGATGTCCGTGATGCCGTGCGACTTGATGTCCTTCTTCACGGCCTCCCAGGCGGCGACGTTGGCGTGGATGTCCGAAACGATAGCTTTCATGCGCGTCCCGGGGGCCGGACTTGCCCTGCCCGCCCCTTACTTCCTACTCCAAGCCATAATCCCGCAGGATGTTATGCCACGCTAACCGCACCCTAATGGGTGTCAAGCCGGGCGCCCATCCCACGCCGGCAAGCCGTAGAAGGGTTCTTCAGGGTACTTCACTCCGATCAGGCACAGGCCGTGCGGGGGCAGGTTGGCGCCGGCTTCGCGACGGTCGCGGGCCTCGAGCAGCCCCGCCGCCCAGTCCGGGCTCTTTCTGCCAAGGCCCACCTGCACCAGTGTGCCAGCCAGGGCGCGTACCATGCCGCGCAGAAATCCGTCTCCTTCAACCTCAAGGTGCAGCAGCTCGCCGCGCTCGGCCAGCTCGCAGCGGGTCAGCGTACGAACGCTGCCGTGTGGGCGCGGCTTGCGCCAGGGTGGCGGGGTGAAATCTCCGTGCTCGACGGCAGCCGGCCCGACGGTGTCGGCTGTGATGCCTGGCTCGCTGGGGCCGTCGTCTGATTCAGTGCGAAAGCTGGCGAAGTCATGGGTGCCGGTCAGCAGCGCAGCGGCGGTGCGCATTGCCCGCAGGTCCAGTGCGCGTGGCGCAAGGTACCTATGATCCTGCAGCAGCGGGCTGCGGGTACGTGAGGGCAGGATGCTGTAGCGATAGTGCTTGGTCAGTGCGTCGAATCGGGCGTGAAAGCGGGGGTCGGCTTCGCGGGTTGCGCGCACCGCCACATCCAGTGGCAGGCGGGCGTTGATCGCCATGGCAAGCTCGCGGGGGCCAAGGCGCGAGTCGATGTCCACGTGCGCCGGCATCGCGCGCGCATGAACGCCGCGGTCAGTGCGGCCTGCCGCCTGTACGCTGACTGCGTGGCCCACGAGGTCAGCCACTGCCTGCTCAAGCACCGACTGCACGGTGCGGTCAGCCCCTTGCCGCTGCCATCCAAAGAATTCTTTGCCGTGGTATTCAACGATCAGCACAATGCGGCGCATGCCGCTGCAATACGTCATACTTGCACACACGGTCAACGGGGAAACCCACTACGACTTGATGCTTGAACAGCCGGGTCAGGACCGTCTTCGAACCCTGCAACTGTCACGCTGGCCGCTGCGGCCCGGCGAGTGTTGCCCCTATACCGAGCTTCCGCCGCATCGTCGTGCCTATCTGGACTATGAGGGCGAAATCAGCGGCGGCCGTGGCACCGTTACAAGGGTAGAGCGGGGCGTCTGGGCTCGAACGGGCCCTGACCGAATGCAGCTTAAGCCTGAAGGTGCTACTGGCGGTGAATTTGCGGTCAGTGCCAGCCAGATCGAGGCAATCGACGGCCGCCAAGAAACCTCAAACTTTGCCTGAATCGCCCTTGCATTTTCTCCAGATTAGCGGTATTTTATAGTTTAGGTAGATTGTGGCGGAGCAGGGGTATGGCCGGGTTTCGTAGCATCCCGATTTCACTGTCCGATTTCTTCAGTTTGTCGCCTGACCTGATGTGCGTGGCGACGCCTGAAGGGCGCCTGCTGGCGTGCAACCCCGCGTTTGTGCGCACTTATGGCTTCAGCGAGCCTGAGCTTGAGGCCATGAACTACCTCGTCACCATTCACCCCGACGACCTCGAGCATTTCACGGCTGAGCTTGCCCTTGTCGTCGCGGGCCAGCCGCGCACCGGCATCACGTTTCGTTCGTTGCATAAGAATGGCAGCTACATCAAGAGTGAGTGGTCGGTGCGGCTGCGCGACGGCCTGATGTTCTGCAGCGGCCGCGACATCACCGAGCAAAGCCGCCATATGCAGATGATTGCCGAGGCGCATCAGCGCCATGAGACGCTGGCGCGGCTTGCCCCGGTCGGGATTTTCCTGGCTGACCCGCAAGGACAGGTGATCTTTGTTAATGAGGCGCTTGCCAGCTTCCTGGGCATGACGGTTGAACAGGCGCTGGGCAGTGGGTGGGCGAAGTCCCTTCACCCCGAAGACGCCGAGCGTGTCGGCGCAGCGTGGCAGGAATGCGTGAATGAAGGCGTGCCGTACAGACTAACCTGCCGCTATCGAATGTCGGACGGCCGCGACCGCTGGGTAGAAGGCCGTGCCGACAGAATGCTGAACCCGGACGGCAGTGTAAGCGGCTTCACCGGAGTCATCATTGACATCACCGAGCGCGTAGCGCACGAAGCCGAGCTGCAGGCGGCACGAGCGCGCTACGAAACGCTTGCGCGCGTGGCTCCAGTGGGCATCTACCTGAGCGATGCTAACGGCAACGGCGTGTTCACGAACAAGCGGCTGGAAGAGATCTCCGGATACTCCGCTGAAGAAAGCCGCGGGCAGGGCTATCTCAAGTCCATCCACCCGGACGACGTTGAACAGATGATGCGCGGCTGGTCTGACGCCGTGGCAGGTTCAAAGACTTTTGAGTGCGAGCACCGGATGTTGACCAAGACCGGCGCGGTGCGCTGGGTGCGGCACACCGCCGAGGCGCTACCCGGCCCGGACGGCCGTACGGTGGGCTCAGTGGGCATCATCGACGACGTGACAGAGCGTCATGAGCGCCAGCGCATGCTGGCCATGGCCGGCAGCATCGCCAAGGTCGGAGCATGGGAAGTCGATGCCGCGTCCTGCACGCCCGTGCTCTCGGTTGAGCTGCTTCACATTCTTGAGTCCGAAGAAGCCTTCACTCCGTCCCTCGAAGAAGCCCTGGTCATGTACCCCGAGGACTTCCGTGACACAGTGCGCCAGCACGTGAAGGCAGCCATTGAGAACGGAACACCGTTTGACTTTGAATCGGAGATTCGCACATTCCGCGGCAACCTGCGCTGGGCCCACGTCGTGGGCGAAGCCGAGATGGTTAATGGGCGTTGCGTGCGTGTAGTTGGCGTGCTGCAGGACATCACGGACCGGATGCTGGCACAGCAAGCAGAGCGAGCGGCCAGCGAAAAGCTGCGGCTGCTGTTCGAGCGCGCACCACTGGGCATCCTGCTGCACCGTATGGACGGCCGCTACGTGCAATGCAACGCCGCCTTCCGCCGCATTATGGGATGGGGCAACCAGGATGTCCGTGGCTTGAACCATTTCGACTTCGTGCCCGAAGATCAAGCCGAGGCCGAAGACACCAAGATGCAGTTGCTGATGCACAGCGGCAGCTACGGTCCGTTGCGCAGCGCCGTTCGGCGCGAGGATGGCACGGTGATCCCCGTGGTTACCAACGGTGTGCTTGTTACCGACGAGATGGGCGAGGAGTTTGTCTGGGGGATCGTCGAGGACATTTCATTGCGCGATGAGCTGGAACGGACAAGGCAGCACCACGAACAACAGCTTGAGGCCGCGAACCTGGCGCTGGCCGACATCAACCGCGAACTCGAAGAATTTACCTACGCGGCGAGCCACGATTTGCGCGAGCCACTTCGCACCATCGCAAGCTTCTGCGAGTTGCTGGAAGAAGACCTGACGCAAGGCAACGCCGATGCCGCGCACGAGGATATGCGCGTCGTCAAGCAGGCCGCGCAGCGCATGAACAACCTGGTGCGCGACCTGCTGGACCTCTCGCGCAGCGGCAAGCAGGACCTGCGCTTTGAGGCGGTGGCTCTGGACCGCCTTGCGCGCCATGCCATCCAGAACTTGCAGGCCGGCATTCAGGCCAGCGGCGCCATTGTCGAGGTCGAAGAGCTGCCGACGGTTACCGGCGACGTCCTGCTGCTTGAGCGCGTCTTCCAGAACCTGATCGGCAACGCCATCAAGTATCAGCCACCGGGCGCAAAGCCGCGCGTGCGCGTGTCGGCGCAGCGCGCCGGTGACACCTGGGAAATCCGGGTGCAGGACAACGGCATCGGCATCGAGGCGCGGTATCACGAACAGATTTTCGGCGCATTCAAGCGCCTGCACGGACAATCGAAGTATGAGGGATCAGGCATCGGCCTGGCGATCGTCAAGAAGACGATCGAGCGACACGGTGGCAGCGTACGAGTTGAATCCGTTCCTGGCGAAGGCAGCACGTTCATCATCGCGCTACCCGACACCGCCCAAGTGGCCATGGAGAGCACGCGATGATCAAGAGACCTTC
>CAZZBH010000179.1:0-4230 GCA_964652605.1 uncultured Planctomycetaceae bacterium | reverse complement strand
GCTGAGTGTCGCCAACGGCCCCAACCAGCCCAGCCCGGCGACACATGCAGCGGGCGCAACCGGCAGCCTGGTGGCTGCACAGTTCCGGCTGAACGCACTGAACGGCGCGACGACGGTCAGCGGCATCAACTTCACGACATCAGGCAGCGGCGACTGGAGCAGTGACGTAGCCAGCGTGTCAGTGCACGAAGACAACGGCGACGGCATCTTCAACGCAGCCGACGACACACAGCTCGACACACAAGCCGGCAGCGCACTGATCACCAGCAGCTTCACACTGAACATGGCAGTAGGCCAGGTGACCGACCTGTGGGTTGTCATCCACTTCACAGCCACAGCAGGCGACGGCGTAAGCGCAACGCCCGAGACATTCAGCCTGGAGATCGCCAACGTCACGGACGTGCAAGCCAGCGCACCGGTTGACTTCGGCTCGCCGGCACCACAGGGAATAGAGGTAGGCGCAATCGAGTTCCGCGTGGATACCTTTAACCCCGTAACCGGCTTGGCAGCCGGCGGCGAAGCCCTGAGCATCCAGGGCAGCGGGTTCATGCTGCCGTTCACGGTAACGATCGGCGGCACGCTGTGCACAGGCACAGCCAGCATCACGGGCGGGACAACCGCAGGCAACCTGACCATCCCAGCCGGATTCGGCGAGAACCTGCCAATCGTAGTGCAAAGCGGAACACTGCCGCCGCAGACGCTAACCCAAACCTTCACTTACACCGCCCCCAAAGACAGCGCACCCCCCAAGGCCGACGAAGGCGGAAGCTGCAGCACCGGCAACAGCCCGGCCTGGCCCGCGGCGATCATGATTGCAGCGTTGCTTGTGGCGGCTGGACTTGGTTTGCGCAGACGCTTGGCGTTGGAAAGCTGAACGCAAGAAACACGGGCCGCCAGTCGGCCCGTGTTTGTTTCATGAAGCGGGCTACCGGACGTCACGTGGGTTGACGGCGTTGATAGCGTCGCGAAGATTCAAGAATGACCGAGCGCGCAGTCTTTCTTGACCGGGACGGCACCATCAACAAACAGGTCGGCTATTGCGGCGACCCGGCCATGATTGAGTTGATTCCCGGCGCAGCCGAGGCGATTCGGCGATTCAACGAACTCAACCTGCGCACAGTGGTAGTAACGAACCAAAGCGCCGTGGCGCGCGGCTTGATTACCGAGGCGCAGGTGCGGCGCGTCAACGCCGAGGTCGCGCAGCAGGTTGCGCTGGTCGCCGGCGGGCGCATTGATGCCTTCTACTATTGCCCGTACCACCCGACCGAAGGCAACGACCCAAAGTACACCCGCGAAAGCGACTGGCGCAAACCCGGCGGGGGCATGTTGCGGCAAGCCGCCTCCGATTTCGGCATTGACCTCTCGCGGAGTTTTCTGGTCGGCGACGCCGACATTGACCATCAAGCCGGCAAAGACGCCCACCCGGCGCTGGTGACGTTTCAGGTTCCCAGCGAGTACGGCAGCGGCATGGCTGATCATGCGGTGCACAGCCTGCTGGACGCGGCTGGGCAGATCGCTGAGTTGCTGAAACTCAATCCTTGATGCCGCGGCGCTCTTCCAGAATCACGCGGGCGCTGCGCTGCCAGGTCAGGTAGGCCCATGCCCAGTCGAACAGCACACTGAGGCGGTTGCGAAAGCCAATCAAGAAGAAGATGTGAATGCCCAGCCACAGCAGCCAAGCCGGCATGCCGCTGAACCTGCGCTTGCCAAGCAGTGCGACGGCGCGGCTGCGACCGATGGTGGCGAGCATGCCCTTGTCCTTGTACTTGAACGGCAATGCGGCTTTGCCGGCGATCGCGCGGCGGATGTTGCGCGCGGCGTGCCGGCCCATCTGGATCGCCGCCGGGGCGACGCCGGGGACCCAGCCTTGCCCGTGCCGAATCGCCGCCAGGTCGCCGATCACGAAGACTTCCGGGTGGCCCGGCACGCTGAGGTCCGGCGCGACCAGTACGCGGCCGATCCGGTCCAGCGGCGCGCCCAGCGACGCGCCTAAGGGCGACGCCTGCACCCCGGCGCTCCACAGGACCGTGGCGGCTTCGATGCGCTCATCGCCGAGTTGCACGCCGTTTGTGTCGATGCCGGTGACCATTGCGTTGGTGCGCACCTCGACCATGAGCTCCTCAAGTTGCCGCTTTGCACTCTCAGATAGCTCGGGCGGGTAGGGCGGCAGGACGCGGGGCGCGCCGTCCAGCAGGATCACCCGCGACCTGGCGGGGTCGAAGCGGCGAAAGTCGCGCGTCAACGTGCGATGAGCGATCTCGGCCAATGCGCCCGCCAGTTCAACGCCGGTGGGCCCGGCGCCGACAACGACGAAGGTGGTCAGGCGGCGCAGCTTTTCGGGATCGGTCTCGCGCTCGGCGCGCTCAAAAGCCATCAGCACGCGGTGGCGAATCTCGAAGGCGTCGTCAATGGTCTTGAGGCCTGGCGCCAGCGTTTCCCAGTCGTCATGTCCGAAGTAACTGTGCGTCGCGCCGGTCGCCACGATCAGGTAGTCGTAATCCACGTGCCCGTTTTGCTCGCCGTCGGCGACAATCACGCGGCGCTGCTGCACATCCACCGTCTGCGCGTCGGCCAGCAGGACCTCTGCATTGCGTTGGCGCCGCATGATGCGGCGGATCGGCGCTGCGATGTCGGGTGCGGCCAACGCAGCCGTGGCGACCTGGTACAGCAGGGGCTGAAACAGGTGATGGTTGCGGCGATCAAGCAGAGTGACGCTGACAGGTGCACGATGAAACTCACGTGCGGCGTAGATGCCACCAAAGCCCGCCCCGATGATCACGACTCGCGGTTTCTTCGTCATTTCTGCCCGCATGGTTAACGCGTTTTGCATGTGGTAACGATACCGGCGATGCTCATCGAAGGCACTGCGGTGTCGTGGAAATCGAAGGGGCGAGGAAAGAACCTAACGGAATGATAAACTTTGCATGGCAAACCATCCGCGAAACTGCCAGTATGGGCGAGTCTCTGGTTGACCTGAGCTCGCCATGTCGGCGGCTGCACACCCTAATGGAGTAGCCTGTGCGCGTTTTTCTGATCCATGTTCGTGACCCGCAGTTTTACGCCATCAAGGACGGATCAAGGGGCCCGACGGGCAACGTTCGTGTCATGGGTTTCCCGCCGATCGGCATCATGTCGATCTCGTCGGTGCTGAAGCATAACGGCCACGAATGCGTGATGTTCGACCAGGCCAACCCCGACACGCCCAACGAGAAGATCATCGAGCAGATCAAGGAGCAAAAACCTGACCTGATCGGGTTGAGCTTTCTAAGCACCACCAGCTACCCGTACGCCAAGCTGGCGGCGCGGCAGATTCGCGCGGCTGTGCCGGACGCGAAGATCGCGTTCGGCGGCGTATTCGCCACGCTGAATGCCTTACAGGTGAAAGAGCAGTGCCCGTACGTTGACTATGTCTGCCGCGGCGACGGCGAGCAGTTGATTCTCGACCTGCTGCCCAAGCTGGATGACCCGACGGGGGTGCTGGGCGTGACCTGGGCCAAGGACGGCAAGATTGTCCACAACCCGGACCGGAAGCTTGAGCGCGCGCTGGACCAGTGGCCGTTCCCTGACCGCGAGAGCATTCCTCTCGATTTCGTCGAGTCCATGCCGCTGGACGTGCCGGTCGTGCTGTCATGGGAAAAGTTCACGACCATGCAGACTTCGCGCGGCTGCCCGTGGCCGTGCGTGTTCTGCGACATTCCGATTTTCAATGAAGGCAAGTGGCGCTACCGCAGCGCCGAGCACGTCGTCGAGGAAATGAAGCTGTTGCAGCAGCAGGGCTACGGCGCCGTCTATTTCGTGGACGACCACTTTCTCTTGCAGCCCAAGCGCATTGAAGCCATCTGCGAGGGCATTCTTCGCGAGGGCATCACCATCAAGTGGGGCGTGGAGGGCCGCGTGGACTCGGTGGTGCAGAAGCTGTTTCCGCTCATGGCCAAGGCCAACTGCCGCACAGTCATGTTCGGCATTGAAAGCGGCAGCCAGAAGATTCTCGACCGCCTGAAAAAGCAGCAGACGCTGGAGCAGATCAAGACCGCGGTCACGAACGCCAAGAAGGCCGGCATCGAAATCGTGCACGGCTTTTTTGTTGTTGGCAGCCCCGACGAAACCTAAGCAGATATGAAGAAGACCTCCGATTTCGCAGCCAGATTGCCGCTGGATACGTTTGGCTTCAATCACCTGAGCGTGTACCGCGGCACGCCACTGTGGCACGAGTACATGGCGCGCGGTTTG
>CAZZBH010000178.1:0-4397 GCA_964652605.1 uncultured Planctomycetaceae bacterium | reverse complement strand
AGATGAAGAAATGCAGATCATGAAGATGACCACGGCGACATACGCGGGCAAGGTCGACCACGTGCTGGACGGCGCCAAGATCATGCGCCTGCAGGAGCTGGTCCGCAAAGTGCCGATCAGCGAGCACATCATCAAGTACGCCATGCAGTTCGCGCGCATGACGCGCCTCAACAACCCGCAAACCCCCGACGAAATCCGCCGGCTTCTGGCCTGGGGTGCCGGCCCGCGCGCAAGCCAGTACCTGATTCTGGGTGCCAAGGCGCGCGCGGTTCTGAACGGCCGCTACTACGTCAGTGGCGACGACATTCGTGCCGTCGTGCACCCGGTACTGCGACACCGCATCATTCCGAACTTCTCGGCTGAAGCGGAGGGGATCAACAGCGACGTGATCATCGACAAGCTGGTAGAAATGATCCCCCGTGCAGAGTCCGAGGCACTGGCAGACATTAGGCTCCCCGGCGTAAACGACTAGACAACCCATGGCAAAGGAGCGGCAAAGGAGCTCGCAAAGAGGAGCTCGCAAAGAGGAGCGCGCCGAGAGTGCCCCCGAAGGGGGCACCCTGAATTAGCCCGGCGCGTAAGCGCCGGGAACCGGAACCGAAAACAACAAAGCCCCCGAAGGGGGCGACATGAAACTGCCGGTGCGTAAGCGCCGCCAAGCCCGAACCGAATGTCTGATACCTTTCACAGCATCAACCTGCATGTCGTGTTCAGCACCAAGGATCGTCAACCCTTGCTGCGAAAAGAGTTGCGCGACGAGATGTTTGCCTACATGGGTGGTGTCGCCAGCAATCGGCAGTCGGTCCTGCTTCACTCAGGTGGCGTGGAAGATCATGTTCACCTGCTGATCGGCGTGGTCCGAAACTCGCGCCTTCTGACCTGCTTCGAGACATCAAGGCAAACAGTTCGCACTGGTTAAAGGAGAAGTGGGAGCTGAGCGGATTCGGTTGGCAGGATGGGTTCAGTGTGTTTTCGGTCAGCCCGTCCAAGATTGAAGCGACAAGGGCGTATCTGGACGGGCAGCCCGAACGCCACTCGAAGGTGAGTTTCGGTAGGGAACTGCGCGACATGTACGATGCTCACGGCATCCCCTATGACGAGCGTTTCATGCCGCCGGTTTGAAGGACAGGATTCAGGTCGCCCCCTTCGGGGGCTTGGGGTGTAGGGGCGGAGTAGTCCCGGCGCTGACGCGCCGGGCTAATGCAGGACGCCCCCTTTGGGGGCTGGAACGGCAGAAGACGGATATTCACTTGCACTGGCGTGCCGGAGCGGGGGATTGCGGGCCCATCGGGCGTTGGATGACACGGGCTTCGTCAGATTCGGAGCCGCTGGATTGAGACTTGAGCAACGAACCGGACAATCGCGATCCCAAGGTCGAGCAACGCAAGCGCGAGCTTGAGTCAGAGCTTGAACGCTACGCCCAGGCCGGCGTTGCCAGCCCCAACCTGCTGCGCAGCGCCCGCTGGGTTTCACGCGGCCTCTACCTGGGCATGGCGGCGCTGGCGATCGACCTGCTGTTCAGCGGCTGGGGACGCATCAGCACGCAGGACTTCGAGACGGTGGTCAAGCAGCGCAACGACCTCAAGACCCGGCTTGAAGATTCAGACAAGCAACTCGAGACCATGGCGAACCAGCTTGCGCAGTCCATGATGGAATCCGCGCGCCTGCGCGAAGAGCTGCGCGAAGCCACAAACCCGGCGATCGAGGCAGCCCAAGCCGCAGCCAATGCTCGCCAACTCATTCATCGCTTGCAGGGCGAGCGGGCCTACGCCGTGCACTGGCGCGAAAAGGCGGCGCTGGCTGTGCCTGGCGCGCACGGTGTGGATCCAGTGGACGGGGTGAGCAACCTGGTGCGGCAAGCCGCGACCGGCCATGCCGGCGTGCGCGTTGAGGTGTTGCGTCTTGCCGGTGCTGACTTCGGGCTGGATGCCTGCCGCCAAGCCGCCCGCGTGCTGCTGAAAGACGAAAAGGCGGCGGTGCGCGCTCAAGCTGCTTTGCTGTACAGCCGCGCCGCGCCTGACACTGCCGCCGATGAGCTGGCAAGCCTTGCACGGTCCGAATCGGATGAAGCTACCGCGCGCGAGGCATGGTTTGCGTGGTCGGTGCTGACCGGCAACGCGCCGGGCGACGATGTGTACGTAGCCGAAGCATGGGCTGGATACGTCGTGCGCGTGTTCGACCCAAAGCTGGATGAGATGCTGGAAGTTTACCGCGTCGCGCCACAGGGCCGAGATGCAAGCCTTTTCGCGCTGCTGGCTGAGGCGGCGGGCGCGCAGTATGCGCAGCGGATGAGCGACATCGCGGCATCAACACAGCGGCCGGATGCCGAGCGA
The DNA here is from genome assembly GCA_964652605.1 of uncultured Planctomycetaceae bacterium. Classification (GTDB taxonomy): domain Bacteria; phylum Planctomycetota; class UBA8742; order UBA2392; family UBA2392; genus JADJRK01. Next base: position 2,064 of record CAZZBH010000178.1, on the reverse strand, counting down.
ATCATCGCGGTGCACTGGTTTGCTGAACGTAATGTAGAAGACGGGCGCAAGGTGCTCGAAGCGCTGGGCAGCGGAAGTGGCCCGGTGGCGCAGGCATCTCGCGAAGCGCTGAAAAGGCTGGGAGGCGGCGACTAGAAAGCAGCAGATCGGGTTAAGGCAACGGATGATCCGCGACTACTGACTTTCGACGGCTGGAAGAACATGGCACAGGTCTATCAAAAGTATCTCGACCCCGAAGTGCTGAACCAGATTCGGCACCTCGAAGTCACCGCGCGCAACGTCGTGGAAGGCTTCCTGGCGGGCCTGCACAAGTCGCCCTACAAGGGCTTCAGTGTCGAGTTTGCACAGCACCGCGAGTATGTGCCAGGCGACGACCTGCGCTATCTAGACTGGAAGGCCTACGCCAAGTCAGACAAGTACTACATCAAGGAATATGAAGAAGAGACCAACTTTCGCGCGGTGATGGTGCTCGACACAAGCGAAAGCATGCGCTACCAGTCCGGCGAGAGCAAAAGCAAGCTCGATTACGGCCGCTACATGGCGGCAAGCCTCGCCTACCTGATTCAGAAGCAAAGCGACGCCGCAGGCCTGGCACTGTTTGACGAGAAGCTTTACGACTGGGTGCCGCCGGCGACAAGCCAGGTCACGCTGATGCGCATGCTGGCCACCATGCATGAGCACGAGGCGGCAAAAAAGACCAACATCGGCGAAGTTCTGGTGGACGTCGCCGCGCGCAGCGGCCGACGCAGCCTGGTGATTATCATCAGCGACCTGTTTGACAAGCTCGATCACCTCAAGCGCGGCCTGGAGCACCTCGCGGCGCGCAAGCACGACGTAATTGTATTCAACCTGATGGACAAACAGGAGCGCGAATTCACTTTCGACAGGCTGACGCAGTTCATCGGCCTGGAGGGCTATCCGGACCTGCTGGTTGACCCCCGCAGCCTGCGAAAGGCCTACCTGGAAGAAGTTGAAACGTTCACACACGAGGTGCGCAGGGTGTGCTTGCGTGCCCGGAGTGATTTCATGGCAATCGACACCAGCACGCCGCTGGATGTCGCGTTACAGGCGTACCTGGCGAAGCGGCTGGGCCGCAGGGGATAGTTTCAGTCAGCAGGCTGCAGTCGGCAGCTTGCAGCAAACAAAAGAAGCAGGACCTGCAGACAGCCGACTGCTGACTGCAATCTGAACGAAATGCCTACCTGGTTGATCTGGACACTCGGACTTGGAATCCCGCTGGCGGCAGCGGCTGTGCCGATCATTATTCACCTGATCAACCTGACCCGCTACCGCAAGGTGGACTGGGCGGCCATGGAGTTCCTGCTGGCGGCGTACCGCAAAACGCGGCGGCGCCTTCAGATGGAATCGCTGATCATGCTGCTGCTGCGAGTGCTGGCGATCATGTTGATTGCTGCTGCACTGTTTCCGATGGGCTGTGAGCGCGCCAAGGCCTGGGCCGATGAGGCGCTGGGCATCACTCGCGGCACGCTGAGCACCGATGCGCCGCTGCATCTGGTGCTGGTACTCGACAACAGCGCCAGCATGGGCTACCGACAGGAAAACCAGACCGCTTTTGACCGCGCGAAGCAATTCGCGCTGGCCACGGTGGACAGCCTGCAGCCCAACCGCGATCGCGTGTCGGTCGTGCGCCTCAGCGACGTCTATGTTCCGCCGGGGCAGGGCGGAATTGCGCTGTCGGACCAGGAGGCCGAGCGCTCGCGTCGGCGTCGCGTCTCGCAGATGACCGGATTGAACCTTGAGGCCGCGCGCCGCGAGATTGCCGCCACCGGGATTGCCTCGGTCGATACCAACATGATCGCAGCGTTGCGAGAGGCGGTACGTCTGGTGGAAGGAACGCCGCAGGGCGACGCGTCGGGGCTGGTGATCATCAGCGACTTCTGCAGCGCGGGCTGGAGGGAGCTGTCCAGCAACGGGACGGTGCATACCGACTTTGTGGATGTCATGGAGCGCGCCCGCGTGCGCATGCAGGAATCTGGCACCACGCCGATTTTCTACGACGCCGGCTTTGACAACACCCAGAACATCGCGATCACGGACGTCCGC
>CAZZBH010000177.1:0-4402 GCA_964652605.1 uncultured Planctomycetaceae bacterium | reverse complement strand
TCTGCAGGCGCAGGGTTTCGACGTCGTAGAAGTTTTCGATGTTGCGGATGATCTGCTCGCTGTTTGCCATAGTGTCCCTCAACCACAGGACTGGGCGGATACAGCGCGGGCAGAAATTTCCGCGGGCAGGCGGCACCAATCAACACAACCCAAGCCGCCAAGCCGACTTGCGCGTGAAAAAAAAGTTGGGCCACAAATGCACACGGATTCACACGGATAACTGCAACGGCTTGTATCCACTAAGGGCCACGAAGGACCACGAAGGGGTTTTTACTGTCCGGCAGTTCTTCGTGGCGCTTCGTGGATCACCGCAGTTGAAGCGCCGTTATCGTTTGGCTGGTGGCGCGGGTCTTACCGGTCGGGTTGCCGGCTTGGGGGCGGGGACGACCTTTGGCGTTGCGGGCGGCGGGGCGGCGATGACTTTCTTTGTCGCCGGCGGCGGGGCGGCAACGACTTTGCTGGTTGGTGACGGGGCTGCGACTACCTTGGTTGACGCCGGTGGCGGGGCGGCGACCAGCTTGGTTGTCTGTTTGGCGGGCGGCGGCGTCAGGGTTGTCAGGGGCGCCTCGGAAATCCGGCCTCTTGCCAGCTTGGCGCGGCCGGCGTCCTTCTTCAATTCTGCGCGCCAGACCCGAAACTCGTGCTGCTGGCCGAATGCGATCGCGTTGCCGTTGAGCTCAAGCGCGTAGTTGTAGTCGCCCAGCTCGGCGGCGCATAGCGACGCGAAGTGAAAGGCCCAGGCGTTTTCGTGGTCGCGCTCGGTGATTACGCGGTAGGCATCCAGCGCCTTGCTCCACATCCGGTTGTCGCGGTACAGGTGCCCCAGCGAAAACAGCGTGTTGATCAGCCGCTGCGTGTCCCACTCCGTCTGCCACGCGAGCGCGCCCCAGTTGATCGCCTGCTGCGTGTCGCCCTTCAACCGGAAGTAAAGAAACGCGCAGCGGGCATACAGGTCGCCGTCGCCAAAGCGCTTCAGGATCTGGCCCAGCGCCTTTTCGGCTGTGCCGAAGTCGGCTTTGTAGCAATGCAGTTGCACATAGACTTCCCATCCGTCCTGGCACTCCGGGTCAACCGTGATTGCGCGGTAAGCCCAGGGGATGGCTGCGGCCAGTGCGCGGGTGTCGAAGATGTCGATGTCCTGCACGCCAAGGCGGTAGATGCAGGCGGCCACCATCGCATAGCCGCCGCCAAAGGTAGGGTCAGCCTTGACCGCCGACACGGCGATATCGAGCACCATGAAGATGCGCTCGGCGTCGCGTTCATACCCGTACAGCGTGGGCGCGTTGGCTACAAACGCCTCGGCCTGGGTGCGCACGCCGGGTTCAAGGCCGGCGACGTCCTGCTCAAGCAGCGGCTGCACGGGCGACAACGCCATCCCGGCTTCAATGATCCGCGCACGAACAAGGTCTTCTTTTGCAGGGTCAGGCATGGGAGGTACAGGGGCTGGGGCCTAGGTTTTAGGGTTTAGGGTTTCGGGATTGGCGCCGGATCGTCGTTGCCGATCTTCCGCGCTTCGCGGGCTTACCTTCCAATGACTTCAGCAGTGCGTGCAGCATCCGACCGATGGAGTTTAGCTTGTTCCAGAGGGTTTTGACGACGGGGCGCGGCACATACTTGCGTCGCGTTGCCAATTCGAGATACGTCAGCGTCTCCGCCAGTGAGCCGCGCGCGATGTAGAGGTGATTAACGTACACGTTGGTGGTCGCGCCGGCGTGCCCTTGCGCGATGTTGACTGGTATCGAGATCGCTGCCGACTCGAACTGCGAAGCAAACCGATACTTCTTTGCGATCGGCCCACTGTCGGCCAGATCCATGATGATCTCGGCAGCTTCCATCGCCTTCTGCCAGACCTTGAGGTCACGAAAACTGTAGGTGCGAACGGAAGGCCCCACCACACGTCACCCCCAAACCCCGAACCCTTACCCCAAAACCCCCTACCTGTTGATCTGCATGATCGCCTGGAGGCCTTTTGATGCTCCGGGGCCTGCGGGCTCTCTGGACGTTGTGGTGTCCACCAGCTCAAGCACTTCGCGCTGGGCGCTGTCATCGCTTGCGCGACGCGATGGCACGAGCATCATCGGCTGTCGCGGCGAGCCCACCAGGTCGCCTTCGCGGTACAGGGCGCCGGTTGCGGCTTGTTCGGCAGCTTGCATCAGTACGTCGCGGGTGCCTTCCACCAGCTCAATGGGCAGTTCGCACACCTCCAGCTCGGCGCGGCGGAACTTGCACAACCCGTACGTGCGCACCCAGTAGCGTCCGCCGGCCTCTTTGGCGCGGACCACAACGTGCTTGCGGATATCGAACCCCTGCGGGCCCTCGTTGCGCCACTCGCCGGCGCGGGTGGCCATGCCGGTTTCAAGGTCAATGCCCACGCCGCCGGCAAAACGCAGGAACGCGTCAACCAGTTTGCACGTCGCAAGTGCAGCGCGCAGCGGGTCAAAGCCGGGGTCAGCCAGCATCAGCCGCGCGTCCCAGGGCGCGTTTTCAAATCGCTGCAGCAGCGAGCGGTCAAAGTCAAACACCGTGCGCGCGTCTTCAGGCAGGTCAATGTACGGGTTGTGAAGGTTGTGGCGCTTCATCAGCAGCACGTGGAACACCGTGCCCGCCTGCTCGTCAGTCATGATGTACTGGCCGGGCCGAAAGCGCTCGCCGGGCTGAAGCGGCCGCTTCTCGAACGTCTTGGGCTCCAGCACGCGTACGCTGAGGCGCGCGCGGCCCTCGAAGCTCGCGGCAGGATCAGCGATTTCGCTGACAACGGGCAGGTGCTCGCCTTCGAGAAACAGATTGGCGCGAAACAGCGGCACGAACTCGTCTTCGTCGTCCTGGCGGTCGTCCATTTCACCGGTTTCGACCTTTTCGCCGCCGACCATCCGGAAGGGGCCCTCGATGCCCTGCTTCTTCTCTTCTTCCAGGCTGAACGGTGCGCGCGGCACGAAGCTCAGACGCCGAAAGTACACCAGCAGCTCCTGCCGCCAGGCCTGGCCTGACTCAAACGTGCCGAAGGTCAGTGATCGCCGGTTCAGCTCCCAGGCGTCGTCGTAGCGCCCCCGGGCATACTTCAACTTGCTCCAGAGGTGCAGCCGTCTGCGGTGCGGGCGGCCCAGCAGCACACCTTCGCCCATGCGCGCGTCCGCCAGCGGGATGTTGCCAAGGCGCGCAAGGCACTCGGCTTGATACACCAGCGCCCAGCTTTTGCGCTCGGCGTCTTCGGTGGATCTGGCGGCTGTGCTGAACCATTCCTCCGCCGTCTTCCAGTTGTCGTGCAGCGCGAACCACTGGCCGCGCCCGTAGGCATGAAGCCACTCCTGGGCCTGGTCTGCCTTGATGTCGTTCAGCAGGTCGCCGGCTTGCTCAAAGCGCCGCGAGCGCAGCTCACACAGCAACTCGGCCTCCAGCACTGCCGGCTCATCGGGCGCAAGCTCGCGCGCGCGCGCTAGCAGGCGCCGGGCGTCGCGCAGGGGCCGGGGATGCCACGTCCAGTCGTCAATGAACCCGTACAGCATCAGCGCACGGCCGGCGAGTGTCAGTGCCGGGACGCTGGCAGCGTCAGCCGACAACGCGTCCACGCAGCGCTCAACCGTGTCGTCCAGGCCCTCGATGTCGGTAGCGTCGTCAAGCGTGCTGCCCACGCCCTCAAGCAGTGCATTGGCGCGGCTGACGTCGCCGCGGCCTGCGCCTTCCAGGCTGCCCAGCACGCGCTTGACCATGGCGCCCGCAAGCCGGTAGCGCTCCGGCATCGGGCGCTCCAGCAGCACATCCGGCGGTTGGTCCCGCTGAAACATACAGCAAGCTTACGCCATGAAGCGCACAATGGGAAACGCCGCGTGGCTGGCCCTTAGCGGTCCTACATAGGTCCTGAACCGTGCATGGCGATGCGAAACGACAACTGCCTCACCGCTAAAGCGCAAAAGCGCCAAGAGGAGCAGACTTTGGCGGCTTGGCGCTTTGGCGGTTCAGCCTTGAAGTACGCGCCCCTGCCGGAGGGCAAGAGCAGGTAAAGAAATCTATCTCGGGCCGCCTAGAACTTCAGCGCCTCAAGCTTGGCCGCTGCCTGCTTTACTTCTTCCATGGGCGGCACGAAAGCAAACCGCACATGCCCGGCGCCGGGGTTTACGCCGTCCACTTCGTCACTCAGCCATTCGCCGGGCGTTGTCACCACGTGGCACTGCTCGATCAGCAGCGTCGCGAAATCTTCGCCGCTCATGCCGTCGGGCGCCTTCTGCCACAGGTACAGGCCAGCCGGGTTCTTGCAGTTCTTGAGCCCCGCTTTGCGCAGCGCGCTGCAGATCAGGTTGCGCTTGCGCTTGACCATGCGGCGCAGCTTTTCGACGTGTTTTTCGTCGGCCAGCGCGGCGATGGCGGCATCCTGGATGTGGTTGGGCGTGCCGCTGTCGATGTTGGT
>CAZZBH010000176.1:0-4432 GCA_964652605.1 uncultured Planctomycetaceae bacterium | reverse complement strand
GGGCGATTGTGCGCGTCGACTGCGCAAGAGCCCTGCCAGCAATCAGTAGGCTTTCGCCCCCGATCACCTGCGCGAGTTGCCCCGCGCCGGCCTGACCCCGAGAGTCCCTGTAGCAGAAGGACCCCCGCAACCCGGTGCTGCATCACCGCACTGCACGAACGAACTGTATCCCATGAAAAAGCAGAATCCAGCGGTGTCGGTCTATAGTTGATATGGGGACAACTTCGCACTTGCTGACACACTATCGCGCCAGTTCATACGTGCCGCCGGTCGCCTTTTTCAGCTTACCCCGGGCCACCAGCTCGTCCCAGATTTCCGGCGGAAACTGCTCTGGTGGCCGAATACCGGTGATCGTTGCCCGTTCACGCGATAGATGCGCAGCCGGCGCCGCGCTGCCCTGCGCGTCCGCCTGGTAAATCTTCAGACGCTTCTTGAACGCCTTGAAGGCGCGGTCCTGTTCTTCTTTTGTCGCCATATGCGCAGCCTATCGCCATCCGCATGCCGGTTCCAGACACCCCTTTTTGTAAAGCAGATTCTTTACTAAACTTCCGACATGGCAAATGCCAAGGCACGCCATCCGCAGAACGTCCCCGGCGACTTCTTCGTCGATACCACCTGCATTGATTGCGACACTTGCCGCTGGCTTGCGCCCGACACATTCACCGACGTCGGCGACCAGAGCGCCGTGCACCACCAGCCGCAGGATGAGGTCTCCCGCTTTGCTGCGCTGCGCGCGGTGGTCGCCTGCCCCACCGCCAGCATTGGCGTAACTGAGCCAGCCAGTCGTGCACGGCTGAAGGATGTCAGCGCCTCATTTCCTGAGCGGCTTGAAGAAGACGTCTTCTACTGCGGCTATCACTCCGAAAGCAGCTTCGGCGCGGCCAGCTACTTCATCCAGCGCGACGGTGGCAACGTGATGATCGACTCGCCCCGATTTGCCGCGCCACTGGTCAAGCGCATCAGCGAATTGGGCGGCGTGCGCTGGCTTTACCTTACTCATCGAGATGACGTGGCCGACCACGCCAAGTGGGCCGCGAAGTTTGGCGCGCAGCGCATCATCCACGCCGATGACGCACGCGGGCTTGATGTCGAGATCAAGCTCAAGGGCATGGATGAACACGAGATCGCATCCGGCTTGACGGTTATACCCGTGCCGGGCCACACCCGCGGGCACACGGTGCTGCACTATCGGGACAAGTTCCTGTTCACGGGCGATCATCTGGCTTGGTCAAAGCGTCGCAACAACCTGTACGCGTTTCGCTCGGCGTGCTGGTATTCGTGGGAGGAGCAGATCAAGTCCATGGAACGCCTGCGCGGCAAGCGTTTCGAGTGGGTCCTGCCCGGCCACGGCTGGCGTTTCAACGCCAACGCCCAGGAAATGTTACGTCAACTCGACGCCTGCATCGCTTGGATGAAGACGAAGTAAACCCCGGGTACAGCATATTCAAAACGACCGGCCTCTTTATAATGGCCGCCCTTCCGGCACATGGGCTATGGTCTGGGTAACGCATGAAACCGGAAGCAGGGACTTTGCAATCAGGAGAAGGTAAACCCTCAACCCCTCAAGAGGGAAGGAGACACGCATGAAGTGGGCAATCGCACTTTTTCTGGCTGTGGTCATCGTTGGCGTCGGCGGATACGCCGTTTACCGCTGGACTGATGTGCCGGAGCAAGCCGAAGCCTGGATGAACGAGCAGGACTTGAAGAACTTCCCGACGCAGGCGCGCCGCGAGGTCAAGGAGCTCAAGGACAACCTCGAGAAGTACAAGCAGACAAAGAAGGAGCTTCAGACCGACATCATCAAGCGCGAGGGCGTTGAGACCTGGTCGGACAGTGACCTTGAGGACACGGTTCTCGGGTACGACCGCAAGATTGAGCGCTTTGAAAGCGGCATCAAAGACATCGTCGCGCAGGTACGCGAACAGCAGAAGCAACTGATCGCGGAAGGCGTGGTCATATCCGACAACGGAGAGATCCCCGCCGATTACAAGTACACACTCAAGCGCCCCAATGGCAGCGAAGTCAAGCTGACCGAAAGCGACGCGCGCCGCGACACGGACAAGGCAGCCCTCGAGATTGAACGCATGAAGCGCAAGCGTGAGCGCCAGGCACGCATCGCAGACGCCAAGAAGCAGTACGTGGCCAAGCTGGACGATGCCGTAACGCGCCTGGGCAAGAAGATCGAAGAAATGGAAGAGTTTATTGAGGACATGGAGACCGAGCTTGAGTTGCTGAAAATCGAGGAGGACATTGCCTCGATCAACGCCTCGCTTGCCGGCGACAACGACGACAACCGCTTCGGCAAGACCATCCGAATGTTCCGTGAAAAGAAGAAGGAGTTCCTGGCAGAGCAGGAGCTTGCATCCCGCGAGACACCCGCAACAGACGACTCCTACTTCACCGAGCCAGAAGCAACCAGCACAGCCAGCAGCGCAAGCTACTGGAACTGATGCAGGAGCCTTCAGTACGGGGCGGCGCAAGCCGCCTCGTCTGCATTTGCGGCTTTCCATGCGGGACGCAAGCGGCAAAGCGGCCTTTGCCGATCAGCAACAGTTCGTGGGCGCGAGCGTTGCAGGCTCTCCACGTGCAGCAATGCGGCAGGTACACTTAACTTATGACCCGCAGGATCCAACCGCTTCGCTCCGGCTTTACACTGGTTGAGTTGATGGTCGTTATTGCGATTATCGGCCTGCTGGCCAGCGTTCTGGCCACGTCGGTTGTCAGCAAGATGACCCAGGCGCGGCGCGACCTCGACAAAAAGGTGCTGCAGGATCTGTACAGTGAACTCAGCATGACGGTATCCGCCGACGACAAGCGCAATCGCCGTCTGCTGGCGACGGGCGCGATGGCGGAGTTGCGCGGGCGCGACTTCTGGGAAGGTTGCTTTCGCTACAAAATCCTGTCTGCCGACATGCTTCCGAAGATCGTAAGCCACGCGGGGCCTGACATCGAAATGGATCGCCGCGCGCTGGACGACGCCGAAAACTTCGTGCTCGACCCAATGGCCTGCAGCTGGACAGCGCCGCAGGGCAACGAGTGCCTTGCAGTCATGATGGCCAAGGGCAAGGCGCGCCGTGTCGCGATCTGCGCCAATGAGCGCAACTGGTTCAACCATGATGGCGAAGTGCTGACCATGTGGTCCGACGGCCAGGTGGCGGAATACGTCATGTTGATCGACATGAAGCACTGGGGATACGACATCACCGAGGAGCAGTGGGATGCTCCCGGCGAGCTTTTCGGCAAAGTCAAACCGTTTGACGGCGTGTTTGACTAGGGGGTCGTGCAGCACAATGGGCTATCGGCACGCCCCGGCGCCGGCAAGCGCCAAAGGCGGCCGGGAAAGGAGGACCTGCCATGTAGCTGAGCGCGCCGGGAAAAGCGCTTCAATGCGCAGCGAAAAAGTATCGTTTCCCGGAGGCGCATGCTTTCACGGACGGTTCCCAAAACAGAGGTATCCGATACTGATCGTGTCCCCATTGCGAACGGGTTCGTGGTGGGGACCGGTCTTTTCAAGCCGACAGCGCCCATCGGCTCGCCAGCCGAAACGACTATAGAGAGCCTTGCGCCCCGGCGCTGCGACACATAGACTCTGGGCTCCCCCTGCCGGTACACTCATTGTTTGAGCGTTTCCGGGTTTAGCCCCTGTCGAATCCCTGTGCATGAGGCAAGTATGCGCCGGTTGTTCCCATTGCTGTTTCTGGCTGTCACTTCGTTGATGGTTGCAGGTTGCGGCGCCTACGCCAACACGGTTGAGGGCGATGTTTCCGTGCCGCGCACGAGCAACAACAATCCGGATAACCTGCCGGACCCTGACCACGTTCCGAAACCGGACACTCCGCACGGCTATCCGGTCAGCGTCAGCCCCGTCACGATTGAAGAAGTCTCGCTGGCGGGCGCGCAATGGATTGAGCTGTTCAACGCCAGCGCGTTCGACGTTGATCTTGGTGGATGGGCGATTCTTGACGGCTTTGGCTCGTTTACCTTTCCGTACGGTTTTCACCTTGCGGCCGGCTCCCGCGTTATCGTGCACGCCGGGCAAGCCGGGTTTGACACCCAGGACGAGCAGTTCGCGCCGTCGCTTGGCAACCTGCCGCTGTCGGAAGGCTCATTGGCACTTGTTCGCGGCTCAGACCTGATGGACTTTATCCAGTGGGGCCGCGACGGTCAGGCCTTCGAAGTGGAAGCCTCGCTGATCGGCGAATGGCTCTCGGGCGACTACGTGCCGACACCGGGCATGGACGAGAGCCTGCAGTACGACGGCACCGCCAACGACAGCTCTGCCTGGCACCTGGCTTCGCCGACACCGGGCAATTAGCCTGACCCGACTTTCCCGCCAGAGTGCCGCGTCTCGACACTCTGGCGGTTTGCTTTGTTCCTGAGCATTCCGGTTGCGTTCACTACCCTGCTGGCTTCCTTTCGCCAAATTCTGAAG
>CAZZBH010000175.1:0-4703 GCA_964652605.1 uncultured Planctomycetaceae bacterium | reverse complement strand
GCGCAAGAAGCGCCGCATCAAGTCGGTGTTCGTCGAAGGCGTCGAGAACATGGCCGGCGTCGAAGACCGGCCCGAAAACGACGAAGCCCTGGCAAGCATGAGCGCCGAGGCCATCGCCAACGACGAGCGCTTTCTTGAGAACCTGGACCAGGACCTCAAGTCGGGCTTGGCCGAGATGGACCAGCGCTACCGTGACGTGTTGCTGCTCAACACGGTCGGTGAGCTGAGCTACAAGGACATCGCCCGCAAGCTCAAGCTGCCCATCGGCACGGTCATGTCCCGGCTGCACAGGGCCAAGGCATTCCTGCGCGGGAAGTTTGGCGGAGCGCCCGCCGCCGCGTAATCAAGTCCTTGCAACATTGAACACAGCCCCCCGCGCACGCGGGGGGCTGTCGTCACGGGGTTGCCCGCCCACGCCCCCCGGATATGCTCGCGATACACTTGCGCTGAGGCGTTGATGTCCGGGCGGCCGCTCAAAGTTGTCATCCTTGCCGCGGGCAAAAGCACGCGGATGAAGTCCGACACACCCAAGGTCCTGCACAAGCTGGCGGGTGTGCCGATATTGCAGTGGGTACTGGACCAGTCCACCGCGCTCAACGCCGCCGAGACGATCGTGGTCGTGGGCCACGGTGCTGAAGCTGTACGGGCAAAGTTCGGCGCTCGCGCGCAGACCCGGTTCGTCACCCAGGAGCCGCAACTCGGCACCGGGCACGCCGTGATGCAGGCCAGGCCGTTTCTGGAGAACTTTGACGGTGATGTGGCTGTGCTGTGCGGCGACGTGCCGCTGCTGCGTGCCGCCACGTTGCAGCAGCTCGTGGATGAACACACGCGGACGGGCGCAGCGGCGACAGTGCTGACGGCCCGCGTGCCTGACCCGACAGGCTACGGGCGCATTGAGCGCGATGGGGCAGGGCAGGTTACCCGCATCGTTGAGCAGAAGGACCTCAAGGGCCCGGGCGGCAACGAGATCAACAGCGGCACGTTTGTGTTTCATGCGCAGGCACTGCTGGCGGGCCTCGACAAGCTGAAGACGGACAACGCCCAAGGCGAGTATTACCTGACCGACATGCTGCAATTGCTGCACGAGACGGGGCAGCCGGTCGCCGCCAGCGTCTGCGGCGACCGGCGCGAAGTGCAGGGCATCAACAACCGCCAGCAGCTTGCCGTGGCAGAGCGCCGCGCGCGGCGACGCATCTGCGACTTCCTGATGAACGAGGTCGGCGTAACCATCACCGACCCGCGCACAACGTACATCGAGGCTGGCGCGCGCGTGGGCCGTGACACGACAATCTACCCGTGCACGGTGATCCGCGCGGGCGTTGAGGTCGGTCAGCGCTGCGAGATCGGCCCGTTTGCGCACCTTCGCGCCGGCACGCGCATCGGCAACGACTGCAAAGTCGGGGCATACGTTGAGACCAAGAACGCAGTGTTCGGCGATGGCAGCAAGTCCGGCCATCTGGCGTACATGGGCGACGTCACGCTCGGCAAGGCCGTTAACATCGGCGCGGGCAGCATCGTCGCCAACTACGACGGGCAGGTGAAACACCAGACCGAAATCGGCGACAACGCATTCATCGGTTGCGGCACAGTGCTGGTCGCACCGGTCAAGGTAGGCAAAAATTCACAGACAGGTGCCAACACGGTAGTTCCCAAGGGCAAGGACGTACCCGACAATACAGTGGTCGTGGGCGTGCCGGCACGACCACTCAAGCAGAAGGGCTGACGCATGCGGACGAAGGGGTTGAAGATTTTTGCGGGAAACAGCAACCGCAAGCTGGCTGAGGCAATCAGCGCGATCCTGGAGGTGCCGCTGGGACATGCGCGAATCGAAAAATTCCCCGACGGCGAAGTTGACGTCAAGATTGACGAAGACATCCGTGGCGTCGATTGCTTCTTCGTGCAATCCACCTCGCCGCCCGTGAACGACAACCTGATTGAGATGCTGCTGTTCGCCGACGCTGCCAAGCGCGCAAGTGCCGAGCGCATCACCGCCGTCGTCCCCTACTACGGCTACGCGCGCAAAGACCGCAAAGACGAAGGCCGCGTGCCCATCAGCGCCAAGCTGGTCGCCAATTGCATCGTCACGTCTGGCTACGACCGCGTGCTGACCATGGACCTGCATGCCGCGCAGATCCAGGGCTTCTTCGACATCCCCGTCGATCACCTGTACGCAGCACCCATCATTTATGACTATTTCAGCAACCTGCGCGACAAGCTGGGCATCAAGAACATGACCATCGTTGCGCCGGATGTGGGGCGCTCCAAGGTGGCTCGCGGATACGCCAAGCGGCTTAACGCCGGGCTCGCAATCGTTGACAAACGGCGCGTCAGCGGCGAGGAAACCGAAGTGCTGGACATGATCGGCAAGGTCGATGGCCAGGTCTGTGTGCTAATCGACGACATGATCGCCACCGGCGGCAGCATCGTTGATGCCGCCAAAGCCTGCCTGACCTTCGGCGCAAAAGAGGTTTACACGTCCTGCACGCACGCCCTGTTCTGCGGCCCAGCCGTTGAGCGTCTGAGCAACGCGCCAATCAAGCAGTGCGTGGTAACTGACACCGTGCCCGTCGAGGGCAAAGAGTTTGAGCAGTTGCGCGTGCTGAGCGTCGCCGACCTGCTTGCCAAGGCGATGCGCAACATTCACTTCAACGAATCGGTCAGCCTGCTGTTCAAGTAGCGCCCGGGCGTCAGCCTGAAGCGCCGCGCCCACGACACAGGGCGGATTTTGGGGTGAGCATGCCGCGCCTGCCGTAACTATCCTGTGGGCCGAAAGACCAAGCCGGGAGACCAGGATGAAACGACTGCTGCCTCTGCTCGTGTTGCCGATGTTTGCGCTGCTGATTGCCCTGCCTGTGCCGCATTCAACGGCGCAGGAGGGCAGGACATCCGCCGGAAAAACCGACGAAACCCCGCGCGTTGACTATCTCATCATCTGTGCCGACGGGCTGAAGGAATCCGCCGACGAATGGGCCGCCTACCGGCGCAGCCACCGCCGCGTCGCCAAGGTTGTCAAGCTGGCCGAGATTGCCGCCGTCAGCGGGGCCGAAAAGGCTGGGCTGGATGAAATCAAACAGTTCATCACCGAAACGGCAGGCAAGCCGGACAAGCTCGACACCGACTTCCAGGTGCTGCTGATCGGCGACTGCCCCGACGAAGGCGCGAAAGCCCTTAACCCCGCAGTCGAGATTCCCTGGCTGCTCACACAGCAGATGGATGCCGGGCTTGACCCGGCCCGGCGAAGCCGCATCCCCACCGACAACGTGTTTGCCGACATCGTCAAGGACGACGACAACCTGCCCGACATCGCCGTCGGCCGCATTCCCGCGCGCGACAACGCGTCGGTGCGCACCGCCCTTGCCAAGGTCAAGGCCTACGAGGCGGCTGAGGATGGCGAATGGCTGCGGCAGCTCACGTTCTTTGCAGGCGAAGGAAGGTTCGGGCCGGTCGTGGATGCCCTGCTCGAAAACATGTTCATGAGCTTTGCCGATAAAGCCGTCGCGCCCGGCTATGGCCTGCGCATGACCTACGCCAACGTGCGCAGCAGCTACGCCTACACGCCCCGGCTTTTCAGCGACAAAGTGATTGAGGAGGCCAATGCGGGCTCATTGCTGCTGGTCTACCTGGGGCACGGCAGCTACGACCGGCTCGACAACATGTACGTGAACATCGACAAGGACACGCGCGTCGTTTACCCCATCCTGCGGGGCAGCGACGTCGAGAAGTTCAACATCCCCGACGGCAAGCTGCCGGTGATGATGATCGTGGCTTGCCAGACCGGCTACATGGACCATCCCAAGGGCAGCCTGTGCGAGCGAATCTGCTTTGAAGAGAAGGCGCCCGTGGCCGTGATCGCCAGCAGCCGCGACAGCCACCCCTACAGCAACACGATTCTGCAGAAGGCGCTGGTCGCCGAAGTCACCGAGCATCGCCGCGCAACGCTGGGCGAGGCGTTTCTGCGAACCAAGCGCGAACTGATTCTGGCTGAAGATCCCGACCGCAAAGTGCTGGAAACCATGGTTTCGATGTTAATGAAGCCCGAAGAGCGGCAGCAGATGAATCTTGCCCACCTCAGCCTGTACAACCTCACAGGCGACCCGGGCCTGCGGCTGCGCTACCCCGGCATCGAAATGAGGGGCGGAGACATTCACCGCGACGCCGAAACCGGCATGCTCACGTTCTGCGCGGCACTGACGCCCGAGCAGGCGCAAGACCTGCAATGGGAGTGCACCATCGAAGTCGCCCGAACGAAAATCGCCGGCAAGCTGGTGGACGTAACACCCGCCGACCTGACCGCGGCAGATCGAGAAAAGGTCAAGGCGGCTGAGGCGGCAATCGCCAAGAACCACGCCATCTCAAACGACAAGCGCATCGCGGAGCTGAAGCCGGAAAAGATCGGCCGTACCCAGATGGAAGGCGCCAGCACCATAGAAGAACATTTTCAGGGAAAACCTGAGCCGGCCCTTGCACCCGGTGATTACATTCTCAAACTCTCCGCCCGCAACAAGGCAGGAAAGCGCTACGGCTTTACAGGCATCCGCTTCACTGTAAAGGAATAGCGCAGGGAACGAACCATGGGCAGGCCACGCCGGCACGGTGCCGGTACGCAGGCCCGGGGTCCACTACCGGGGAAGACATGCAGATACCGGCAATGAAGGCTGAGCGCCGCGAACACAGCGGCACCAAGGCCATGCGCAAGGCGCGCG
>CAZZBH010000174.1:0-4896 GCA_964652605.1 uncultured Planctomycetaceae bacterium | reverse complement strand
AGTTGGACATCAACAACCCCGTGCACATCATGACCATGCGCGGCAGCGGGTACAAGTTCGTGCGATAGCGTTCGGCGTATGGTGTTCAGTGCTGAACGCTGTCACAGTCCACGTAGCGGGGTTCTGGGTTCTGGGTATCGAGCAACGGCTGCCCAAAACCCGAAACCTGAAACCCAACACCGGGCTCAAATGAAGATCGCCATCCTTTCCCAGGGCCCGCGCCTGTACAGCACGCGGCGGCTGCGAGAAACCGCCGAGGCGCGCGGGCATTCGGTGCGCATCCTTGACCCGCTGCGGTTCTCGATCGACGTTGAGCGCCGCAACCCGCACCTCTATTACCGCGAGAAGAAGGTCGGCCGCCTGGATGCCGTGATCCCGCGCATCGGCGCCAGCATCACCTTCTTCGGCACCGCCGTCGTGCGCCAGTTTGAGCAGATGGGCATCTTTGTGCTCAACACCAGCAGCGCGATCGCGACAAGCCGCGACAAGCTGCGCGCCTTCCAGATTCTTTCGCGCCACACGATCGGCATTCCCAAGACGGCTTTTGTGCGCCAGCGCGACAGCGTGCTGCCGGCCATTGAGCGCGTCGGCGGGGCACCCGTGGTGATCAAGCTGCTGGAAGGAACGCAGGGCATCGGCGTGATTCTCGCCGACAGCAACAAGATTGCCGAAGCCATCATCGAAACCCTGCAAAGCACGCGGCAGAACGTGTTGATCCAGAACTTCGTCGCCGAGAGCAAGGGCCGCGACGTGCGCGCGTTTGTCGTCGGCGGCCGTGTCGTGGCGGCAATGCGCCGCTCCGCGCAGGGCACCGAGTTTCGCAGCAACGTGCACCGCGGCGGCGTCGCCACACCCGTGGAGCTGGCACCCGAGTACGAGCGCACAGCCGTTCACGCCGCGAACATCCTGGGCCTGCGCGTGGCGGGCGTGGATATGCTGGAAAGCAACGCCGGCCCGCAGATCATGGAAGTCAACAGCTCGCCGGGCCTGGAGGGTATTGAAGGCGCGACGGGCGTCGATGTGGCCGACGCGATCATCCGGCATATCGAGGACGAGGTGCTGTTCCCTGACGTGGATCTGCGCGAGCGCCTGAGCCTGAGCCAGGGCTACGGCGTGGCGGAGATCCCCATTGGCCCGGGCAACGAGCTGGCGGGCAAGATGATCAAGGACAGCGGCTTGCGCGACCGCGACATCCTGGTGCTGAGCATCATCCGCGCCAGCCAGACCATCCCCAACCCGCGCAAAACCCGCCGCATAGTCGCCGGCGACCGCCTGCTATGCTACGGCAACCTGCTAGCCATGAAGGCCCTGCTCCCCGCCCGCCCGGAGCAGGAGCAAGCGGGTTCATGGCGGTGAGGACTCCCCACGCGGCAAGTTGGCGGAAGCGCCGCAAGTAACGACCATGCAGCGCCCGCCCCCCACTACCCCGAAACTGCATACAAGTTTAGCCGAGGTCTGCCATCCGTGTCTCGAAACAAGTGAAAACTAAGAATGTCCGAGTCCCACCTCAAGGCCGGTTTCGCATTGGCCCAGTCCACTCCGCCATAAACGATATCCACTGCGAGTCTGTGTTGATCGGCGCCCGCGGAAATGCCCCCAGAACAATTCAGTACAAGCACCTTGAATCCTGACAACTCAGGGCGCTCATCTAATTCTTCGAGAAGCAACTCCTTCACGTTCTGCCGTTCCTCGAAGTCCTTCCACTGATAGTAAATCAGCACTTGTCCACGGCGCAGTATAGGTTCTTCGGGCAACTCGAAATTAGAAAGTACTGCTATAACATCAGCAGCTTCCAGCTTTTCGCCAAGGTAGGCAACCTCATTCCTGTGTGTGCTAGCCTCCCTATCTTCCACACTCCAACCAGACCTGATGTGGACCATCAACGCATCGCCCAAGTGAGCACGATCCGTTGGTGACACACTTGGCTCCAGTTCGAGCTGCTGACAACCGCATCCAATCAAACACAGAAAGACAGCCATGGCGACAATTGCCCACTTCTGACTCCTACGACCACGAGCGATACGCACGGATAAGGCCTCCTCTGCCGCCAGATTTCCATTTTCTCCACAGTCGTAGCAAACGACCATCATTATGCCTCTTCCGCAGCACTGGACCGGCATCGAAGCTCAGCATCAGACGCTGCTACCCCGTTCCGCCGCCCCATCCCGCGCACATCTCTCTGGATAGTCGCCAGCGACCACCTGCAATGCTACAGCAACCTGCTCGCCAAGGAAGCCCTGCTCCACGCCCGGCCGGAGCATGAACCCGCGCGTAGTGGTAGCTAAGTCTGCCTTAGATCGGCTGGCTCGACTTGCCCCTAGAGGCAGAACTCGCCGGTTCGGGTATGATCGTTCGATGTGCAGTTTCTGCAGCGGGTGCTTATGGTGAGTTTGGCGGAGCAGCGTGGTTGACAGGTTGGACAGGACTTTGAACGCCGATGCCGCGTCGCTCAGTCAAGGTAAACTGACAGGCACTCAGGTCCTGCAACCTCGTGACGCATAGCGTGGTGCCATGCCTCGAAACTCTCGAATCGTTGCGCTGCTTGTTGCACTGGTGGTTCTTGGTGTGCTCGGCGGCATCGCATTCTGGCATGCTTCCGATGATCCCGAGACGCAGGCCACCGGGGGCCCGGTCACAGTAGGTAAGGCTGATCCGGACAACCCGCTCGGCGATGCTTCCGCCGCACTGCCGCCGGGCGAAGACGGGAGCGGCGCAGGCAGTCCGCCTCCGACGGCTGGCCTGCCACCTACCGCACGAACGAACGACGCCGAGTCAGTAGCGACGACCAACGAAAACAGAAAATCTGGACGACCACCGTACTCGTCGTCGAACCCACCATCCATTGAGCACATCCAGGACTTGCCACTCGGCGAACCCCGCAGCGCGGCGCCCCCCGCCTATGAATCCAGCCTGCCGGACGACGACTGGCGCCGACTCGACTCCTCGCCGCCTCGCGACTATCGCCTGCGTACGTCTGAGTTGTTCAAGGACCGCGTCGGCGATTCAAAACGGCAGATTCGCGGACGGGTTTTTGAAGTTGTTGGCAGTGAGCGAATCCCGCTATCTGGCGTCCTCGTTTACAACCGGCTGTGGAATCGCACCTTCACAGATGACAGTGGCCGCTTCGAAATGAAAGCCGACTGGCGAGAGCCACCTGAAGAGGGCAAGCGGCGTGGTGAGACCTACCGGATTGATTTGCGCGCTTACTCCCACGGATACATCGACCTGAGAGGCAAGGGCACCTACACCAACCTCGACGAAGGCGAACATGGATTCGATCTCTACCTGGTCCGGCGGGACAGCCATCGAGTCCGTATCTGCTTCGACAACCCGCAGGTTGCCGGCGGGCCGGTCACGATCGTCCTGGCGCGAAACGACTACAGCGCGACTTCCCCTGTTCTCGTTTACGATTGGGACGAGCGGTCATTCATTGTTGCGCGAGCTGATCCGCGAGAGGAGATCTGGTTCTCGGTGCCACGCCGTTTTCACGAAGAACTCGGTGAGTCCGTGTTCGTCTTGAAGAGCGTGAGCGCGAGGAACGTTCTGGCTGACAACGACTCCCTGCACCCGGTCTCAACTTCCAAATCCGAGACGGTGTACCGCGTCAGGCTTGTCTTCGAAGAGGCCTTCACCCTGGCTGGCACCGTCAAAGACATGCGCGATGGAAAGCCGCTGCCCCATGCGCGCATCTACGGACCCGGCGAGACGGAGGTCACTGTCGCCGATAAGGACGGGCGTTTCGAACTAATCGCAAGCCGCGAACCCAAGGGCCCGGACGGCACGCCAATCCCGCCGGAACTCCGCTACCTGCACATAGCACACGAGGGCCACGCCCCACTGCGCGTGCTGATGCTCGAGTCAACCCTTTCAGGCACCAGCACTGGTGGGGTCTCTCCCATTGGCGGGAGACTTGAGAACGCCTGGGACTTCAGCCTTCGCCCACTGGTGAAGGCGGTAATCGAAACCGCAGCGCTGCCTGAAGCGTATCAGTCCGGGGCTGGAATAGGACTGCCGGAAGAATTCACAGAGACGGCACGCTTCTATATCGGAAGCTCGTGGGAAGTCGGGCCTGAGGGCACATGCGATGTTTCGTTCTTCCCGTGGGGCCTTGAGGAAGTGGTGGCACACCCTGCGACGCTACAACCCGGGCTACCACCCCTCCGCGTCAGGGTTCCAGCACATTGCTGGCAAGGGGACGGCCGTTACCACCTGGCCTTGGAGCCATAGGGATCAGCGGCCCGCCGTTGCCGCCTCATGCAGCGCGGCTTCGACGTTGTCGGCGAGCATTTTGATGAAGGCTGGGTGGGTGTTTACGGCTTCGGCTGCGATGAAGCGCAAGCCTGATTTCTCGGCGTGTGTGCGGCCCTCTATGCCCAGGTCGTAGAGCACCTCGACGTTGTCGCACAGAAAACCGATGGGTGCCGCGACGATTTTGCGCGCGCCGCTTTCGATCAGTTGGTCGATCGCGCTTTCCAGGAACGGCTTGGTCCACTCGATCTTGCTGTCGCTGGGGGCACTTTGATAGCCGACAATCCAGTTGGTTGCGCCGACGCGCTCGGCGACGAGTTGCGCCGTCTCTTTGATCTGATCGACATACTTGCTGGTGCGCACGATCGGCATCGGCACCGCGTGCGCCGATAAGACAAGGCCGGTTGCGCTGTCCTTGAGGTTTGCGCCCAGGGTGTCGGCGGCGGCTTGCACGCGATCAGCCAGTGCTTCGATAAACCCGGCTTTCTTCCAGATGGGCTCGCACACGCCGGCCCAGCGCGGGCGCTTGTCTTCGGGCAGGGCGTCGAGGCCCTCACTGACGCGGCGCAGGTAGCCGTCCCAGCTTACGGACGACTGGTGCGGCGCCATGACGAGCGTGATTAACTCGCGCGCGCCGGTGCCGGCCAT
>CAZZBH010000173.1:0-5103 GCA_964652605.1 uncultured Planctomycetaceae bacterium | reverse complement strand
GCGACATGAATGTCGCCCGTACGGGCGATGCTTGCATCGCCCTCGAATGCACCCCAGGCCGAGGGCGACATGAATGTCGCCCGTACGGGCGATGCTTGCATCGCCCTCAGCGCACCGGAAGGCGAAAGCGACGTGAGCGCCGCCATTGCAGCTTTTGCCTTGCCCTTGCCCGCATCCTCTGTACGTTTGCGGCCTCAAAGGAGGCCCAGATGGCGCAGATTCTTGACGGTAAGGCACTGGCAAAGCGCGTCCGCGATGAACTCACGGCTGAATTCGCCAAGCTCAAACAACAGGGCCACGCCGCCCACCTCGTCAGCCTAAGCATCGGCAGCGACGAAAGCAGCGACTGGTACGTCAACAACCAAAAAAAGGCCGCTGAAAAGCTCGGCGTCAATTACACCGCAGAGCGCATGGAGGCCACTGCCACGCACGAGCAAGCCGCCGCGCGCATCCGCGAAATCTGCGCGCGAGAAGAAGTCACCGGCTTGATCCTGCAATTGCCCGTGCCCAAGCACCTTGACGCCAACGAGCTCGCCAAGGTCATCGCGCCCGACAAAAACGTCGAAGGCGTTGATCCCGACAACCTCGGCCACCTGATGATGAAGCAGTACCGCAACCTGCCCTGCACCGCCCGCGCCGCCGTTGAACTTGCCGCCGAAAGCGGCATCGAATTCGCCGGCAAACACGCCGTCGTGCTCGGGCGCAGCATCATCGTCGGCAAGCCGGTCGCGCTGCTGCTGCTCGACAAGAACTGCACCGTCACCATCTGCCACAGCAAAACGCCCGATCTCCCCGCCGTCTGCCGACAAGCAGACATCCTGGTCACCGCCATGGGCGCCAAGCCCGGCATGGTCACCGGCGAGTTCGTCAAGCCGGGCGCGGTCGTCGTCGATGTCGCCACCATCGCGGTGGAAGGCGGCAAGTACAAAGGCGACTGCGACTGGGAAAGCGTCAGCAAGGTCGCCGCATGGGCCAGCCCCGTCCCCGGCGGCGTGGGCAGCGTCACGACGCAGATTCTGTTCAAGAACACGCTCGAGACACTCCAGCGCAGCATTGGATAGCGTGCCGAAGTGGCACCGGCCTCCGGCCGATGGAGTGCCATCGCCGTCCCGGCGATGCGCCGCGCCCGGCGTTGTTGATGTCGCGCGACCTGCTAGAATGGGGGCGTTCTTTGACAATGGGGGTGATCGGTTTCGACCGTGGAGTTGTGCGGCGAGGAAGGGTGTCGAGGATGTCGGTGACCTCGTAAATCGTCCGGCAAAAACCATACATGCCAACAATGGCTACGCTCTCGCAGCCTAATAGTGCTCCGAGCGTGCTGCGTTCTTCGCCTGAGAGAACGTAGAGCGAAATGATGCATCAGGCTGGCACGAAAGCCCTGCCGCGGGGCCGAGTGCGAGACCCAGCGGATCGTCGTGAGGTAGCCTGTCTGTCGGCGCCCTCACGATCAGAACAATAGGCAGACTACGCACCTAGATGCCTCGTCGAATAGCTGTACGGCACGCGGGTTCGATTCCCGCCACCTCCACCAGACTTCGCGCGGCTGGGACTGGCGTCCCATCCGCGCTTCGTCTGGCAGGCCAGACTAAGCTTGCATTGGGCCAAAGGGCCGCGCGAAGTCTGCGCGCCGACTTGTCCGCCGTAGCCTTGGCGTAGGCGGAAGCCGTGGCGAAGGCGGAAGCTTTAGCGAAGGCGGGCTCGTCCTTTTCGGGAAGCGGTGTCCACGGCTTCTTGGATGAACTCATGCAGTCCATCGATCTCATTCGCGACAACTTGCAAAAGAGCCGAGATCGCGTGCTCGCGCGCGTGGAGGACATGCGCGAGCATTGCACGGTGTTCCCGACGCCCAGGGGCGGTGGCCACACGCTGTGGGTTCTCGGTCATCTTGCCTTCATCGAAGGGCTGGTCATTCGCGCGTTCATGCTCGGCGAGGCCAATCCGCTGGCGGACTGGGAAGAACCGTTTGACGGGGCTGACACGTCTGCGGACATCGACCGGTATCTGCCGTTTGATCAGGTGTTGGCGCGATGCCGCGAAATGCGGCAGGCCACACTGGCGATACTCGACGGGCTTTCTGAGCAAGACCTCGACAAAGCCAGCGCCGCCGCGCCCAAGGGGCACGAAGAAACCTTCGGGACCTACCGGCTTTGCCTGCAATACGTCGCCGACCACTGGTACATGCACCGCGGTCAGCTAGCCGACGCGAGAAGGGCAGCAGGGGTGGATCGTATGTGGGTCTAGCCGATACCCATCGCTGCCCCGGATCCGAAGCCATTCGAACTGCCAATCGCCAGGCAGTCCTCCGTGACTCCGTGCCTCTGTGGTGAACCAGCAGTCGCAGCCATCTGCGGACCGCAGCTCAGGCCTTCGCCCCAGCGTCTTCGTCGAACTTGTGCTCCCAGTGCGCGCCGCTGCAGAACGGCTTGTTGGCGCTTTTGCCGCAGCGGCATAGATCGAAGTGGTCGAGCGTGGCGCCCTCCATCAGCTCGGCTTCCACCTTGCACCCGCCGGTGCAGACGTAGGGCCCGTTGGGCGCGAACGCGATCGCTGGGTCGCCGCCGCGCTCGCGGTGCTCGACGCCGTCGATCGAGTAGCTCAACGCGCCCGAGGGGCAACGCTTCACAGCCGCGATGACCTCTTCTGCGCTTGCGCCATCGGGGTCGATCCAGGGTTCCTGCCCGTATTTGAAGACCGCGGGCAGCCCGTCGGTGCAGCGCCCCGCGTGGGCGCAGAGGCCGCGGTTGTCGTGGATGGTGATGCGTTTGCCCGCGTAGTTCTCGCGTTTATCGGGCACGCGGTCGGGGTCTTTGTCGCCGGTGAACCCGATCTTGCCGTGGGTGCCGTCGCAGAACGGCTTGTTGGAAGACGCCCCGCAACGGCAAAGGGCCACAGTGCCGGAGCACTCAAAGGCCTTGCCGTCCCCCATCCGGGTAACCACAGAGGCCCCCGAAACCAGATAAGGCCCGTTTTTAGAAGGTTTGATCGTGGGCATGGTTGGCTCCCATTCTGGTACTTCGGCACTTTACACAGGTTCGCTGATAAGGCACTGCTATTCCCGACGATCCAGAACCATCGTTGAAACTCAACCCTCTCTCTCGTAGACTCCCGCTTTAGACCTTTGGCGCACTCTCAGCCAGCCACACTAGCGGTAGTCATGTAACACTACAGGTCACCGGAGATCAAAGCTTTATGAAGGTTCACTCCATTGCGCTTCGCAATTTCAAGCGCTTCACCGACCTCTCGATTACCGACATTCCGTCATCGGCTCGCTTGGTTGTTGTTGTCGGTCCAAACGGTAGCGGGAAATCCTCATTGTTTGACGCCTTCAACCACTGGTACCGACTTAAGGCCGGGTTTGGTCACGTCAACGACTTACTTTACTTTAGAAAAGGCGATACCGCAGACTTCAATTGGGGCAACACCGTAACCATCACATTGCACGACAACGCGACGATGACGAGGGGTGGGCTGTACATACGCACAGCGTATCGCAATGATCCCGATTTCTCGGTCAAGCAGTTCACGCGCCCGCATGTGCCCTCGGAGCGCGTTACCGTAGAGCGAACGATTCAGAACGACCAGACTGTTTCCGACAATTACCAGCGCCTAATCTACAACACCATGTCTGGCGTCTACGACCCCCGCAATAACGCCAAGTCGGTTGAGGTCCTTCGCAACGAGTTGATCGGTGAAGTTCGAGCCTCGATGAAGCGCGTCTTCGGGGATCTACTGCTGAACAGTATTACTGATCCGTTGGGGGAAGGCGCTTTTCACTTCGAAAAGGGGTCCGTTGCGGCGTACCACTACAAAAATCTATCTGGGGGCGAGAAAGCTGCGTTTGACCTGATTCTCGATCTCCACCTAAAACGTCAGTACTATCCGGAAGCTATCTATTGCATCGACGAAGTAGAAACCCATTTGCACACAAAAGTCCAGGGCTCCCTTCTGAAGGAGTTGTTCAACATTGTCCCTCCGACCTGCCAGCTCTGGATTACAACGCATTCGCTCGGCGCACTTCGTGCTGCGCAAGAGCTTGCGCAGCACGACCCAGGCGCCGTTTCCTTTATAGACTTTGGCGGGACTGCGGCAGACGAAAGCACTCATATTCTTCCCACTAGTCTCGGGAAGGCCGTGTGGGAAAAGGCGCTTGCCGTTACTTTAGATGATCTGTCTGACCAGATAGCTCCTAGAGAGTTGGTGCTTTGTGAGGGTTCTTCAATCGGTACGCGGAGGAAAGGATTCGACGCCGACATCTACAATCGGGTTTTTGGCACCTACCGAGGGGGCCTGCTCTTCATTTCGGCGGGGAGTAGCAACGACGTACTCAAGGCCAATGTGTCCGTTCGCGATTTGCTCAAACAGATGATACCGACAACGAAGATTTTTGCACTTCGTGATCGAGATGACCTATCCGAAGCGGAAGTGGCGGCTTGGGAGGCTGGCGGCGGAGTAGTTCTGGCCTTGAGGAACATTGAAAGCTACCTGCTTGCGGACGATGTCATCGAGGCGCTCGTCAATCACGTGAATTTGCCCCAGCACCTAACCGCTGCAAAACAAGTGAAGCTCAATGCACTGGCCGCAAGTAGAGCGCGCGGCAATCCACAAGACGACCTGAAGTCCGCGGCAGGAGACATATTTGTTGGGCTGAAGCAGCTGCTGTCGCTTACCCGTTGCGGGAACAACTCTGATGCATTTATGCGCGATACCCTTGCCCCTCTGATCGTACCTGGAATGGCGACATTTGCGGCGCTCAAGGCCGACGTTCTGGACCGATGTGTCTAGGGGATCGCTCCGGCGTGTTGCGGTCCTGCAGCCTGCGCCGCTCCTGTGTTCAAATCTTCAAAGGCCTCGGATTCAGTTCTTCAACCGGAGTTTGGCCTTGCCCGGGAGGCCCTGGTTTATGGATTGGCGTAGGGTTGCGAGGGCTTGGGGGTTGGGGATGGCTCGCTTGGGGATGATGTAGCGGTGCGTGCTGTTGAACATCAGCAGGATGTGGTCGCGCGTCTCCTCAGCCCCAAAAAAGACCTGGTACTCCACTTCCTCCCGGAACCCATGGCCCGTGATCCAGACCCGGTCGGGGCCGAAGATGAAGGTGAGAGGCTT
>CAZZBH010000172.1:0-5127 GCA_964652605.1 uncultured Planctomycetaceae bacterium | reverse complement strand
CGAGTGTGTCAGAAACACAACGGCAACGATGCCGCAACGCACCCTTGCGCACAGAGAGGCTGCGTTGCTAGTCGCGGGTCAGCAGGTTGACGCGGTAGGCGTTTTCGATGCTTAGTGCGGCGAGGGCGGGAGGCTAGCGTAGTTGGTCGAGTTTCAGGGCGTAGGCTGGCAGGGCTGCTAGCTCTTTGGCTACGAACAGGGGTTCCTTTACCAGCGTGTTTCCGCCGCATGGGGCTGGGTGGGTGGTTATACCCTCTTGCTCTAGCGCGACTCGCGCTCTTGCTACATGAAACCACTGGCTGCTCACCAGGGCGGTGCGCATGCCGCGCTGGTGCATGATCGTGGCTACGTTCGCGGCGTTCTCGCGCGTGGTGCGTGCTTGCGTTTCTTTGAGGATGGCTTGGCTTGGCACGCCCTCGCGTTCAAGCCATTCTGCCATTACGACGGCTTCGGCGTAATCGCCTTCACCGCCGCCACTGACGATAATCAGCGGCGCCCGGCCGGCGCGATAGAGGCGCAGCGCACCCTCCAGGCGATAACGCAACGCGTCGCTTGGCACGCGGCCCGGGCGGATTGCGGCCCCCGGCACGACAATGCAATCGGCCGACGCGTCGGACATGGGTGCGCCCATTGCAGTCAACCATGCGAACAATCCAAGAATCACCAGCACACCGGCCAGCGATGCCCGGAACAGCCACTTGCGAATGGACTTTAGGCGCTGCACAGCCATCTATCGGCAGGCTTGCGCGCGATGCTTGACGGTAACCGTCAGGCGCGGTGCTAAGCCGCCAAACTGTGGCGCTCGTCTTCGATCTCGCTGAGGCGCGAAAGCAAGCGTTGAATTGCCTGCTGAACGGCGTCGGCACCCTTGCCGCCAAGCTGGCTGAAAAGTGCCTCGCTGAATTGTTCGTGCCTGTCGTACAGTGCGGCCAGCGTTTCGGCGCCCTTGACTGTAAGCGTGGCGACCCGCGAGCGGCGGTCTTCTCCTCGCTGGCTGCCTACCATGCGCATGGCGCCCAGTTTCTTCACGGCGAGGGTAATGCTGGGGAGCGTGACGCCAGTGGCGTGCGCGAGCTGCGAGTGTGTCAGCGAATAATCAGGCGCTGCGTACAGCAGCTTCAGCATCTCGTAGTGCGAAGGCGAAAGCCGCCACGGTGCCAGGCGCTCTGACAGCGCGCGATCGTAGCGGTTGGCAAGGCGCAGCAACTGGCTGCCGATGCGGTCGCCGGAAAGTTTAAGATTGCGGGGTAGCGCCATGATTCACCTCAGGGGATGAATCGGCGGCCGCATGCATGAAACTTCAGCGATTAAGTTTGGCGTGGTCGCGAAGCCGGTTGTCGGTCCACCATTGGCGCCACTGGTTGATGTCCCATGTCGGGCCGACACTGAACAGCATGCGCATGCATACCAGCCGGGCACGCTGCATGGCGATCGGGCTTTGTTCGAAGTCGGGCGCCACAAGAATGTCGCCGGCATTGCGTAGTTGTGTACGATCGACTACGTGGGCCGCCAGAAACAACTGCTGTGCCTGTTGATCGGTGATGGCTTTGCGCAGGAAGGTCAGTGGCCTGGCTTGTGCTGCATCGAGGTCAAAGTCAGCAGGAAAAATGATGACGCTCTTGCGCTGGAAGCGAATCGGCCGCAGCACAACGGGGTTGCCATTGGCGTCGATGGCGCCATAGACACGCAATGACGCTTCAATGACGGCGGTGCCAAGCGCCTGTTTAAGTGGGGCGTCAGAATCCAGCGAGCTCAAGCCTGCCAGCGGCACGGTCAACTCATAACTCTGTCCGGGTGCCAGCGTGACGTTCGCGCCTGCATCGACGGGCAGGCTGACGTTGCCTTGCAGATTCAGGGCGGTCGCCTGGTAGTCCGTCTGCTCATAGCGCACAAAAAGCTGAACAATGCTTTCGCGCCCGGGCCCCTCATTGAGCCGCAGTGTGATCTCGCTGGCCGAGACGTTCTTGAGGTAGCAGTGAATCAGCAGGGGCTCGCGAAAGTCGGCGCCCTTTTCCATCGCCGCGTACTGCAGCATGCCTGGGTTCAATGCCATGGTGCCCGCCAGAATCAACTCTGCCTGGCCCTCATTGCGGGCGCGTTGAAGCACCGCGTCGAAATCCGGCCGCCATTTCGTGTCGGGCATCAGAACGATGGCTGCCTCGGCGATTCTCGCGGCGGCGTCAAAGCGCCCGATCTCCAGCATGCGCTGGGCGTCGCGCAGGACGCTGGCCCAGTAGCGTTCCACTTCGGCGCGGTCGTACTCGCCGGCTTGGTTGGGGCCGGCTGGGGTGCGCGGGTCCTGGCCGTCGGTGCGGCTGGTCTCTGCAGGCCTGTCGGTGTTCTCCGGTGTTGGCGGCGCCGTCTGCGTTCCGTTGGCGGTTTCGATTCGGCGTATCACGTACATCATGTCAAGCAGCACGGCGTCGCGATCCACCCGCCGATAGAAGGGCAGATAGCGCGGGCCGAGCCCGACCAACTGCTGCAGCAACTGATCCCGCACAGACTGCTCTTCGGTGTTTTCGAGTTTGTCGATCAGCAGGGCAGCCTCGGCAATTTCGTCCGACGTAAGCACTGCTCCGGGCAGGGGCTCGGCGGTGCGCTCGCGCGCGTCGGGCGCGATGTCTGGCGCGACAAACCCACCCGGGCCGGTGTCGCGGTTTGCCGCCGCACAGGCAGAGAGCAAAAGCAGGATCAACAATGCGTGGACAAACTTCACGTTGAGGCCTTGCAGGGGACGCGCAGGGCAGACGGCAGATTAGCGCGGCGGCTTAACGCGGGCAACCGCGCGTCACTCCACCGTAACGGATTTTGCCAGGTTGCGCGGTTTATCGACGTCGCGGCCAAGCTGCGTTGCGGTGTAGTACGCGAGCAGTTGCAGGGGCAAGATCGCAAGGATCGGGCTGAGCTCTTCGTCGCAGTCCGGGATTTCAATCAGGTAATCCGCCAGCTCACGGGCCTCTTCATCGCCCTGGGTGCTGACCATGACCACCACGCCGTCGCGCGCCTTTACTTCCTGGACGTTGCTGATCATTTTCTCGCGGGTACGACCGCGCGGCGCGATCGCGATGGTGGGCAGGGTGTCTTCCACCAGGGCCAGCGGGCCGTGTTTCATTTCGCCGCCGGCGTAGCCCTCGGCGTGGATGTAGCTGATTTCCTTGAGCTTCAGCGCGCCTTCCATGGCGGTGGGATAGTTGTAGTGCCGCCCGATGTACATGAAGTTGAAAACATCCTTGTAGCGCTTTGCACAGCGTTTCACCGCGACGATGTCGTCTGTAAGAAGGTCCTGCACCTGTTGCGGCAAAGCGTCCAGACCTGCAACCAGGCGCTGCTCGTCGGCTTCGGACGCGACGCCCAGCGTGCGACCAATTCCCACAGCCAGAAGCACGAACGCTGCCAGTTGCGTGGTGTAGGCCTTTGTGCTTGCCACGCCGATTTCAGGCCCCGCGCGTGTGTACAGCGTGGCTTCGACTGCCCGGGGAATGCTGCTGCCCATCACGTTGCAGACGGCGAGGGTTTTCGCGCCATGCTGCTTGCAGATTCTCAAAGCCTCGAGCGTGTCGGCGGTTTCGCCGCTCTGGCTGACGGCGATGACGAGCAGCTGGTCGTTGATTACAGGGTCTGCGTACCGGAACTCGCTCGCGCTCCAGGCCTCGGTAGGCAAGCCGGTGAAGTGCTCAAACAGGTATTTTCCCACCATGCCGGAGTACAGGCTGGTGCCGCAGGCCAGGATCGCTACACGCCGCACTCCGGCGAGGGTAGCGGCGTCAAGGTTGAGTTCGCTCAGGTCAATGCGGCCGTTGTGCAGTCTTCCGCGCAGTGTCTCGGCGAGGGCCCGAGGCTGCTCGTGAATTTCCTTGAGCATGAAATGCTCGTAGCCTTCTTTTTCGGCGGCATCGAGCGTCAGCGACGTCCTGGTCTCGCGCAGCGGAAGCGGCTCAAGCGCGGCGTTGACCAGCGTGACCGAGTCGCGCTTGACCTTCGCGATCTGCCCTTCTTCAAGGAACACGACGCGGCGCGTGTATCGCAGCAGTGCGGGCACGTCGCTGGCAACAAAGTTCTCGCCGTCGCCCAGGCCCAGCACCAGCGGGCTTCCCATGCGGGTGGCGACGATGCTGTCGGGCTCATTTGCGTGGGCCAACGCTAACGCGTATGCGCCGCGCAGCCGCTTGAGCACCGATGCCACAGCCGCCAGCAGGTCGCCGCGGTATGCCCGGGCTACCAGGTGTGCCACGACTTCGGTGTCGGTGTCGCTCTTGAACTGAATGCCCTCGGCAATCAGTTCGTTCTTGAGCTCGCGGTAGTTCTCGATGATGCCGTTGTGGATGATGCTCAGCTTGCCGTCGTAGCTGACGTGGGGGTGGCTGTTGGCAAGGCTTGGCGCGCCGTGCGTGGCCCAGCGCGTGTGGCCGATGCCGGTGCTGCCGTGCAGCGCGTCTGCAGCAAGTTCTTTCTCGAGATTGGCCAGGCGGCCGACCGACTTGCGTACGCGAATGCCCGTGCCGTTAAGCACGGCAACGCCCGCGGAGTCGTACCCGCGATATTCAAGCCGCCGCAGGCCCTCGATGAGGACCTCGGTTGCCTGCCTTGGCCCGACATATCCGACGATTCCGCACACGTTCAAGCTCCGCCTGCCCGCATACCATATCGGATCGGCAGGGGGGAGAGGTGGAGAGAATGCTGGTCGGTGGCTACCGGCTTGTGGAAGGCCTGTCCAGCAGGGCCTCGGCGATGTCGTCCATCAGCATGTACTCGACGTCGCGGACACGTGCGATGTGGTCGCGTGAAAGTTGATCCTTGTCGCCCAGTGCCACAATCTCCATGAGTTCTGTATCAAGCTGCTCGAAGAGTTCGCGCGTCAAGAACGGCCTGCCCCTTCCGTACAGGTTGTACAGGATCAGGTAGTTCTCATAATAGTAGTCATAGACGTCGCTGCTCTTTGCGGACATGCTGGTTCGTCCTTGGGGCCTGCGGCCTCATCATAGGGGCGGTTTCCTGCTTCCACAACGCTTGGTGCGTCGGAGGCCCGCCTGAGTGGAGCAATCCTTGGACCTGGAAACTGCGACCTTCTGGGTTGGCGCCAGCCTGGTTTTCATCACTTTCTGCTGGATCGCCTACGTGTCCATCGTT
>CAZZBH010000171.1:0-5285 GCA_964652605.1 uncultured Planctomycetaceae bacterium | reverse complement strand
TGAACGCCGAGAAACGCATCCAGGCCCTTGAAGCGGCACTGTTCGGCGAGTTGCGCGAGATGTTGACCCGCCACGCGGATCGCCTGCTTGCCAGCGCGCGGCTTGTGGCGCTGGTTGATGTGCTTGCCGGCCTTGCGACGGTCGCGCATGAGGGCGGCTGGGTACGGCCTGAGCTGGATGACACGCGCGACCTGAAGCTGATCAGTGCCCGGCACCCGGTGCTGGAAGCGACGCTCGAGGCGGGCAAGTGCGTGCCCAACGACGCGGTGCTCGAGGGTGGCAAGACGATGGCGGTCGTGACCGGCCCCAACATGGCCGGCAAAAGCACCTACGTGCGCACGGTCGCGCTGTGCGTGCTGCTGGCGCAGTCGGGCAGCTTCGTGCCGGCAAAGCAGGCGCGGATTGGCGTGGTGGATCGCATTTTCACCCGGCTTGGCAGCGCCGACGACATCGGCCGTGGGCAAAGCACGTTCATGGTGGAGATGGCCGAGACCGCGAACATTCTGAATCACGCCAGCGATCGCAGCCTGATCGTGCTCGATGAAGTCGGGCGCGGAACCAGCACGTTTGACGGCGTGAGCATCGCCTGGGCGGTCAGCGAGCATCTGTTGCGCGAGCTGAAGGCGCGGACTTTCTTTGCCACGCACTATCACGAGCTGACGCAGCTTGCCCTGCAGTTCAGCAGCGTGAAGAACCTGAACGTGGTGGTGCGCGAGTGGAATGACGAGCTGATCTTCCTGCACCAGATCGCCGAAGGCGGCGCCGACCGCAGCTACGGCATCCACGTGGCCAAGCTGGCGGGCATTCCGGGCGACATCGTCAGCCGCGCCCGCGCCATCTTGGCCAAGCTTGAGGCGGACAGCCCGGTGCTGTCCGGCAAAGCCACGCGCGGGCATCCGGCTGGCCCGAGCCTGAAGCGTCCGCGGGAGTCGCAGTTGTCGCTGTTCACGGTCAGCGAGAACCGCGCGCTGAAGGCGTTGAACGAGCTCGACACCTCGTCGCTGACGCCCGAGCAAGCGCTGGCAGAGCTGCTGAAGATGAAGGACCAGGCCCGCGAAACGTGATGCAGTTTGGGCAAAGTGGCTTAGTCGCATGGGGGAATTCGAGTGAAGCTGGCGGGGATTGATAATTGCCTCAACTGTGAGGGCCAGCAGCTTTGCTCACGTAGCTTTGTGCGTTGACCAACAGGTATTGTGACCAACTGCAGCGAGTGCCACCGTCATGCGAATATGCATTTTGTGCAATACGGGAAATCAAATATAATCAATATCACTATCTGTGGGTGACTTAGAAACCGAGCCAATTGGCCGCTCTCTCACAAAGTTGTGCTAAGTTATTAGTGGCTAGGTAGTTGTGCAAAGGTGCCGACGTCGTTGCCGTCGGTGCGCCAGCAGAGCGTTCTGTCCTTTTTCTTAGACATTGCACAGGTCGCAAGGTAGAGTCCTGTTCTCAGGGGTTGACCTGCCCAGTGGTCTGCCTCAAAACCGCGGTGGCAACCCGTGACCAAGTACTACACGACAAGCGAAGTAGCCAAAATTTGCAATGTGCACCGAAACACCATCCTCGGGGCAATTCGCAAGGGCCTGCTCAAGATCCATCGCACGCCCGGCGGCCATGCTCGCATCAGCCAGGAAGACCTGGATGATTTCTGTCATCGGCGCAGCCTGCCATCCACCTCGCTGATCTCGCGCAACAACCGCGTGCTGATCCTTGACCCCGACGCGTCTTTCGTGCGCATGCTAAGCCGCGGGTTGCAGGAGTATGAGTACCAGGTCGAAGCCGCCCGCGACCCGCTGATGGCCGGCTATCTGCTTGGCAAGTTTCAGCCCAACATGGTGCTGATTGAAGTGGCGATTGCCGACATGCGCGGCGAAGATGTTTGTCGCGCCATCCGCAGTCTGCCCCGTCAGCGCGACACCGCCATAATCGGCGTGACCGCAACCCGCGACCAGCTTGCCATTGACGGGCTGGTGGACAGCGGCGTCGATGACCTGGTGCAGAAGCCCTTCGAGACAGAGCAACTGGTTGAGCGCATCGTGCGGCTGATCGGGCCCGTCATCCACGGCACGTCGGGCCGTGCGACTACGGGGCGGCTTTCGACGCACATCTCCGGCCGCATCACACGGCGCATTCGTGGCGAAATCATCGACGACGACGACAAAGCCACCCGCATCGCCAAGCCCAACACCGGCCTGCGCACCACCCACGACGGTGTGCTGCTGAACGCCGAGGACGACGATTACAACCCCGATAGCTAGCGGGCGTCGTCTGGTTCACCACAGAGTCACGCAGAACTGCAACGGCTCAGGCTGTCAGGATGGGCAGGATGTTCAGGACAAGCGCAGCTCAAACTCCTGTACGTCCTGTCAATCCTGACTGTCTTGTAAGGCGCTCGAAGTTGCACGAACAACTGCAAAGGCGTTTCACGCGAAGCCGCGAAGCGCCGCATCTGTGGTGCTATCTACCCGTCCGGATGGAGTGCCTGGCGGCTTGGCGTGAGACCTACTTGCCCTTCTTCGTGCTTCTTCGTGTGCCTTCGTGGGCAACGCCTTCTGTTGATCGTGAACGTGGCGGGAGGAACAACGCAGGTGCGCGCCGCCTAAAGCCCCAGCACCTGGGCTATGCTGTATTCGCCGGCGGGTTTGCCATTGATCCATTCGGCGGCACGGATCGCGCCGGCGGCAAACGTGTCGCGTGAGCTGGCTTTGTGCGTCAGCTCGACTCGCTCGCCGTCGGCAGCGAAAATCACGGTGTGGTCGCCGACGACGTCGCCGCCGCGCAGCGCGTGCATGCCGATCTCATCGGGCGTGCGCTTGCCCGTGATGCCCTTGCGGCCGTGGCGCGCTACCTGCTCAGCGACCCGGCCCGTGGCTTCGCAGACAGAGCGCAGCAGGCCCAGCGCCGTTCCGCTGGGTGCATCGACCTTGCGGCGGTGGTGCATCTCGACAATCTCGATGTCGTAGCCTTGTGGCAGGCTGGCTGCCGCCTGGCGTGCCAGCGCGAACAGCAGGTTCACGCCAAGGCTGAAATTGGGCGCCCACAGCACAGCCGTTCTGGCGGCTGCCTGCGTGATGGCTTCGCGGTGCGACGCTTCAAGGCCGGTGGTGCCCGCGACGATGGGGGTGGCGTGCGCGGCGCATTCCTGCAGGCGGGTGGTGAAGCCCTGCGGCAGAGAAAAGTCGATCAGCACGTCCGCGCCGCCGGCATAGCTCGCCTCGACCTTGGCTGTGACGCGCGGGTCGCCGATCAGGCCACCGTAGGCTTTGCCGTGTTCGCTGACGTCGATGGCCGCGATGATGTCGTGCCCCGCCTCAAGCGCCAGCGCGGCAACCCGGCGGCCCATGCGGCCCAGTGCACCCGAAATTACGATCTTCATGGTTTCACCTGGTGCCGTGGATCAGTCGATCATCGCCACGGTCTCGCGTACCGCCTTCTCGATTCCTTCCGCCACGTGCGCGACCGTCGGGCCCAGCATGTAGGCGGGCGTGCTGACAATCTTCAGCTTCTTGTCCACCACGAAATCGTGAACGCCGCAACCTTCATGCGTCGCGCCGCAGGCTTCGATCGCTTCTGCTGTGCCCTCATCGTTGCCGATTGTAAGCACCGGGTGTTCGTGGCCCAGTATCTTCGCCACCGGGCCCGGTGCGATGCAGATCGCGCAGATCGGCTTGCCGGCTTTGTGCACATCCCGGACAAGCCGCGCGACGTCCTCATTCACCGTGGCCCCGGCGCCCTTGAGGGCGAAATCGCTCAGGTTGAGTGCGGCGCCATACCCGCCCGGCAGTACCAGCGCGTCAAGATCGCCGGCTTGCACGTCCTTGATGTCCTTGATTTTGCCGCGGGCGATGCGCGCGCTTTCAACCAGTACGTTGCGCTTTTCGTTGACTTCTTCGCCGGTGAGGTGGTTGACGACCTTGCGCTGCTCGATGTTGGGCGCCATGCAGATGGACTGCACGCCCATGCGGTCAAGCGCCAGCAGCGTGCAGACGCTTTCATGAATCTCGGCGCCATCCTGGAACCCGCACCCGGATAGTATCACTCCTACTCGATGTGCCATTGCAACCTCAGTACGCAGTCTGAGCCAGAAGCGTAAGCGAGCGCCCTAACCCGATGCAGACGTTGCACAGCCGGCGAGCGCCCGGAGATCAACCTGCCTGCCAGGCCTAAACATCCTCGCGGTGGGCGATGGTCAGCACTTCCTCAATCGTGGTTGTGCCGGCCAGCACCTTGCGGATGCCGTCCTCAAGCAGCGTCGTCATGCCGGTCTGGCGCGCCTCGGCGCGGATCTTCAGCGAGCTGGTCTGCTGAAACGTCAGCTCGCGGATTGCCGGGTTCATCTCCAGCAACTCGTACACTCCCATGCGCCCGCGGTAGCCCACGTTGCCGCATTCGCGGCAGCCCATCGCGCCGTAAATCGTGCGGCCTTGGATGTGCTCTTCCTTCAAGCCGACCATCTTCAGCTCCGCGGCCTCCGGGGCGCGCGGCTGTTTGCAGTGCTTGCACAGCACGCGCACGAGGCGCTGTGCCAGAATCGCCTGCACGGCGCTGGCGACCAGGAACGGCTTGACGCCCATGTCGATCAGGCGGGTCAATGCGCCTGACGCGTCGTTGGTGTGCAGGGTGCTGAACACAAGGTGGCCGGTAAGCGCGGCCTGGATGGCGATTTCGGCGGTTTCGTAGTCGCGGATTTCGCCGACCAGGATGATGTTGGGCGCCTGGCGCAGCATGGCGCGCAGGATTCGCGCGAACGACAGCTCAATCTGGTGGTTCACCTGGCTTTGGTTGATGCCCTCGATGTTGTACTCGACGGGGTCTTCGGCGGTGATGATCTTGACGTCCGGCTTGTTGAGTTCCTTGAGCGCGGCGTACAGGGTGGTGGTTTTGCCCGAGCCTGTGGGGCCGGTGACCAGGAAGATGCCGTTGGGCTTCTTGATGATCTTCTGGAAGCGGTCGAAATCGACCGGGTGCATGCCCAGCGTCTCAAGCGCGACCAGGCTCTTGGCCTTGTCAAGGATACGCATGACGACCGACTCGCCCCAGCTGCACGGCAACGCGCTGACACGCAGGTCGATGTCGCGGCCTTCGACGCGGGTCTTGATGCGCCCGTCCTGCGGGATGCGCTTTTCCTCGATCTTCATCTTCGAGAGAATCTTGATGCGCTGGATCAGCGGGCCCTGCAGGCGCTTGGGCGGCGATTCCATCTCAAGACAGTCGCCGTCAACGCGGTAGCGGATGCGCACCTTTTCTTCCATCGGCTCGATGTGAATGTCCGAAGCGCGCTGCTT
>CAZZBH010000170.1:0-5333 GCA_964652605.1 uncultured Planctomycetaceae bacterium | reverse complement strand
CCTGGTCAAACCAAAGCTGCACGTTGTGCAGGTCATCTACCTCATGCGCTGTGCCCATGCTAGTCAGGTTCAACGATGCCGGTTTGTCGTCAGGACCACCCGGATAGCCGATTGTGAACACCTGTGCGACGCCCGAGAAAGTCAGAAAGACCGTGGTCGGCAACGAAGGGCTCGCGTCCACAAATGAAAACTCAGGCGTAGCGATGTCAAAACCAGATATGGCGCCACTGGGGATTCCAGCCAACTGCACGGAAGGCCCGGTTGCCGTCAATGCGGTCACCTCAAACTCGAAGCCATGGCCGGGCAAGGCTGTGCTGGCGAACTTGGCTACAACAAAATACGTCCGGGTCTGGCTGCCGCCCCAAGAGCCCTGTTCTGCAGTCGGGACGGCAAAGGTAAGCACACCGTCGTCGGTCGGGAAGCCGCCGAGAACCGCATCGATCAATATGTCGATGCCGGGGTCGTACACACCCTGTGTGCCCTGCGCGTCGTGATCGCGATAGATCGCGACCTCATCAAAGGCTGTTGAATCGTCGCCAGAACCGGAAGCCGTGACCTCAATCTGGTCAAGTGTAATCAGGCCGATGTCCTGATGGTCGTTGTCGGTAATAGTGAAAGACCCGCCACCGGCAACCCCGTCGCCACCGCCATCGGCGTTTGCATACACCGAAGCGGCGGTCCCGGCATTGCCAGCCACGGTAAGCGTCGGCCCGGCGGGTGGATAGACCTGCAACTCAACGCAGTTGGGGTTCGACGCAAACGAGCCGTACGTGAACAGGTTGTAGAGGCGAAGTTGGGTGGTTGTGCGCGGCTGTGTCAGCGCGACGGTGTAGCTTGGCCCGCCGGTGTAGGGTGTCGGAATGACATAGCGGTGATCTGTCTGCCACGTTGTGCCGTCCCACCACTGGATGTCGGCGCTGTACATAAACCGTGAGGTCGTGAACTCGTAGTAAAACTCGATCGACCCGACGGTCACCGCGCTTGGCCAGGTCAATTGCCAGTACGCTGCGTTTGGAGTCGAGCCTGATGCGCTGACCCACGCGTAAATGTTGATGCCCTGTGTGAGGATGTTGTCATTGATGTTCTGCGGCCCGTATGTCCCCGAACCGCCGGACGACTGCGATGCCGTGGCAGACAAAGCCAGATTCGTCTGTTGCGAGTGTGCCGCCGTTGCGAACGCAAAGGCAAACAGAAATGCCAGACCGAATTGAAAAAAACGCATCCCAGCCTCCTTAGGGGGCGGGTGGGCTGCGTCCGGGAAATGCGGCAAACAGCCGACACCTCTTCATGCGTACGCGTGCAGCACCCACGCCGCCGCTGTTGGACCTGAAAAACTGTGTATGCAACTATGCTAAGGATCACCGCCGCCCGAAGCAATTCATTTCCGGGCGGGATTCAGGCGCCGCCGCAGCATCACGAGAACTGGCAGCGCCAGCAGCAGTGCGGGCAAACGGCCGCCTTGCGCGGAGCATCCCTCTGCTTCGGGTCCCGAATCGCCGCTTGGCTTGCCCGGACTGGTGTAACTGAAGGTTTCCGCGAGAACCATCGGGGCCAGTGTGCCGCTGGTGATTTCAATGGGCAGGTTAGTGCCACTGCCGGCTGGTACAAACAGGCCCGTCACCTGCGTGCCGCCAATGATGACCGGCGTGCCGGGACAGATCACGCCGCCGATTTTTGCCTGAAAGGGATGCATGAAGCCGCCGCCGCTGAGGGTCACCGGCTTGCCGCCTGCCTGCTGGTCTGTCGCCGGGTCAAACTCCAGCACCCCGAACTGGATGGCACCAAGCGCAACGCCAACCGGCACCGGGGTGCCGATGACCACCTGCGACGAAGCGGTGATGCTTCCGGCGTTGGCGATGGAAACAATGAACGTCTCAGGAGTTGCCACAATGCCGGCGCCCGCCGTCGGAGTCAGGAATACGCGCACCCAAAGGTCAGCGTGAGCCGCGGCCGCAATCGTCAGTGGCGAACTCAGCGCCGCGTTAATCTGCGTGGCGCCGCCCCCGACGTACAATTGCTGGTCAGACGCGGCGTCAAACACGCCATCGCCGTCATCCAGATACAGGCGAAAGCCTGTCGAGGGCGCAACGTCGCTTAGCCAGTTGCCCGTACCCCCGCCGGTGAACGTCATGGCAGACACCGTGGCCGAGCTGTTCAGCGCCATCAGTCGAAACTGGGCGGCAACGTACACGCCCGGGCTGCCCGCCTTGTGTGTTACGCCGGCGGGCTGGTTGGGGCCGTTCAGCACGGTAAGCGTCGGGACATCCACGATCAGGGCCGTGCTGAACGCGCTTGGCAGGCCTGCGATCGAGCCATTCGGCGGCGGCGTGCCGACAACGTTCTTGAGCCTGACATTCAGCGTCTGCCCCGTGATCGCCGTGCCGTTGAGCTTGCCTGCCAGAAAATAGCGACGGCTTGTCCCGGCAGGCAGCGCAATCGGCCCCACGGCCAACAGGGCGCTGTTGCCGGTGAATCCGGGAAGAGGCTGTGTGGCGGGCGCGTCGATGGCCCCGCCATCCCAAGTGCTGCTACCGTCGTCCTCAAACAGTGCGACTTGCATGAAGGCTGAGCTGGGCACCATCGTGCCTGACGCCTCAAACTCGAGCGAAGTGACCGACCACGAGCCGCCCGGTGCGGCATGCAGCGTCACGTCGCACAGCAGCACACCGTCGCCATGGCTGCCCTGCGCGTTGCTGTTAACGGTCAGCGGGGCCTGTGGCCCGTTCAGGCTTGCGATCAGGACGGCTGCATTGACCACAATGCCTGCCGTGCCGGCAAGCGACGGGGAAGGCAGGCCGAATGTCTGGCCGCCCAGCGCCCCCAACCCGACCGCTGACACGTAGCAGGAAAACGTCTCGCCGTGCGACGCGGTCAATCCCAGACGATAGACCACGAAAAACTGGCGCGATTGCCCGCCCGGGATGTTGGCAAGGGTTGCAAGACTGAAAGTCACCGACCCGTTATCAAGCTGAAAGGATTGCGTGCTCAACAACGTGTCGCCGGCAGCGGTGAAACTTCCGCTGAGGTCGGCGTCCAGCCACAACTGCGCATCAACAACGTCGGAGGATTCGTCCGCGCTGCCCAGGCCGGTAACTGTTACCGTTGAAGGCTTGTCCGCGGGACCTGCTGGATAGCTCAGCACGAATGACTGGCAGACGTTGTGGTCGGTGCCCAACTGGCCGGCAATGGCGGTCGCCGGGCTGGCGTCGGTCAGCGTAAACTGAGCAGACTCAATCACGATTGCGGGCATCGCCGCCGTCGGCACGCCAGAGCTGGTGTTGGCGGATACCGTAAGGTCTGAAACGGCAATGTTGAATGTCTCGCCGGGCAACGCCGTGCCCGCCAGGCTGACCACGATGAAGTACAGGCGGGATTCGCTGGCTGCAAAGTCCCCAAACGCGGGCAGCACCGGCAAAAAGGCGTTGCCATCGTTAACTGTGAAGGTGGCTGGCGCGGTAATGGCCTGGTCCAGCCCTGCCTCGAACGCGTTGCTGCTGTTGGCGTCGCGGTAGATTGTGATGCTGCTGTACGCCGTGGCGTCGTTGCCGCTACCGGAGGCTGCAAGCTCAATGCCGGTCATGGTCATCGGGCCCATGCTGTTCGCGGCTACCGTGAACGATGCCGCATTGAGGTTCTGCGCGTCCGCCAGAACCATGTGCGGCCCGCTGGGCACCGCCAGCACCTGCAGATTGGGGCCAACCTGAACAAGCAGGCGAATGCCCAGGTTTCCGTTCAAGTCGGTCAAGCCGGTAGCGATGGTGGCGTTTCCGCCGTTGGCATACACACGGCTGCGGTTCGAAGCTGTGGCTACAGCCCACCCGGTTCCCGTGCGCGTAACGTAGGACCAGTCCAGCAGCAGCGTGTCGGTGCCGTTGTACAGGAAGGGTGTCGTGAGTTGAAAGTGGTACCAGGTGCGGCCAGCCGTCGCGCTGGGGGATGTGGTGGGAATGTAGCTGACCGGTGCAGTGGTGCCGGGGTCGCCGATGCCCAGGTGAAGGTTGCCGGTGTAGTTTAAGTTGAAGGTTGCCTGCAGGGCGTTGTGCGGCGTCGTCGTGTTTGCCAGCCGAAGCCGGAAATCGTTGAACGTGGGCGGCGCGACGGTCGAGCCATGCACATGCACCTCCAGGACGGTGGCGCCGGACGGCAACTGCAGCTCAGAGGCGCCGTAGGCGTGCTGATAGCGGCCACTCATCAGCGAAAAGTTGAATGGGAAAGAGTTGCCGATATTCACGATGTCGCCGGCGGTGACTGTCGTCTGCGCCGCCAACACAGGCGCGACAGCCAACAACACGACAACCAGCATGCGTTGCACGGTTGAACTCATATCGCCGAATAAGCCCTCGCCTGCGGGAGCATGGCGTAAACCACCCGGACAGCACCCTGAGGCCGAAAACTACCTGGAATTGTGTAACAATGTGCACTTACGGGGGTTTTCGGGCAAGAGAATTCCGGCCTCGAACACGGAAGGAATGCAAGCTCAGGCGCCGTCGCCTTTTCATTCACCGCCGCAGGCGTATAACCTTGCGCCTTCGGAGACTACCCGCCCATGAACAAGGACCACATTCACCTGAAGCTCGGCACTGTGCGCGAAGCATCCGCCGACGCCATCGTCAGCGAAATCAATAACGACCTGATCTTCGCCCCGGAGGCTCACTGCAGCCTGGGCACCGAGGTCGATACCGACATCATTCGCCAGTGCCTGGCGATCGGCAAGCTTGACCTTGGCGACGCGGTGGTCACTGACGCGGGTGACCTGGATGCGCGATGGGTCATCCACGCCGCAAGCATGAACTATGACCAGGTCTCGTCGGAGGAGAGTATTGTCAACAGCCTGCGCGCTTCATTACAACGCGCCGCGGAGATCGGCGCGCGCACCGTTGCGATTCCGCCCATCGGGATGGCAACCAGCAATATCCCCGTCAAGCGCGTCGCGGAACTGCTGCTAAGCGAGGTGCTGCGCCACGACACGCGTGAGAGCACCGTCGAGGAAGTCACGTTCTTCCTGCCTGACCGAAACATGATGCGCGTCTTCGACGAGTGCCTCAAACAGGTCTGACAAAGTCCCTCAAAAGCAAGAGCGGCCCTCACGGGCCGCTCTTTCATTGACGTCAAGTGCTAAGCCCGTCGCTGGCGGGCCGTGCCGGCACAGGCCGCAAGCCCAGCCAGCACCAGCAACACCATCCACGTGCTGCTTTGTCCGCTGGAACAACTGCTGTTGTCCTCAGCCTTCGGGGGCGCGCTGTCCCTCGGCGCCGTGTAGGTGAAGGTCTGCGTCAGTGTCTGCGGCGGCAGTGTTCCGCTTTGCACTACGATTGGCAGGTTCTCGCCGAATC
>CAZZBH010000169.1:0-5414 GCA_964652605.1 uncultured Planctomycetaceae bacterium | reverse complement strand
GTTTCGCCGTACTCGCCGATCATCACGTTCTCGGGCTTCAGGTCGCGGTGGATCACGCCCTTGCTGTGCGCGAACGCCACGGCGTTGCAGACGTCCACGAAGTTGTCCAGCAGCTTCAATCTCGCCGCCTGCTTTTCCTTCTTGTTGAGGGTCGTGTCCTTGGCGATTTCGGTCAGCCGCGCCGCCAGTGTCACGCCGCGCACAAAGCGCATGGTGTAGTACAGGCTGCCGTCTTCGTTCTTGCCGATCTCATAGACGCTGACGATATTCGGGTGCTCAAGCTGGCCGGTGACCTTGGCTTCGCGCAGGAAGCGCTCGGTCAAGCCGCGGCTGTCCTCGGTGTATGCGG
Source organism: uncultured Planctomycetaceae bacterium (assembly GCA_964652605.1). GTDB lineage: Bacteria > Planctomycetota > UBA8742 > UBA2392 > UBA2392 > JADJRK01. The sequence goes on along the minus strand of CAZZBH010000169.1, from coordinate 5,065 downwards.
GCGTGCTGCCGCCGCCCTTGATGGGCAGCAATTCCTTGAGCGCGACGTCGCGCCCCACGATGTTGTCGCGCGCGATCAGGATGCGCCCCATCCCGCCGCGGGCGTGTTCGCGCTCAACGCTGTAGCGTTCCTGTCGTGGCACGGCGCGCAGGACCTGGCTGCTGGGCTTGCGCGTGGAAACGCCATCAAGCTGCAGCACCGTCGGGTGCTGGGTTTCGCTTTCGCCGGCGTCAATCACGCCTGCGACCTCGTCTTCGGCGCCTCGCACGCCGCGTGTCGGCGCGATCGAAAGCAGCGTATCGCGCACCGACGCGGTGTTCTGCGATGCCTGAATCTCGCCCAGCGCTGCCACCACGCTGGTGTCGATACCAAGGCCATCCAGCGATTCGCCGGCTTGCATGCGCCGGGCGACTTCGTCCACCAGGGCGGCGTCGGCTGCTGCGGAGCGTGCGGTCAGCGGACTGCCCGGGCCGTCTGAAATGGTGGCGGGCACCTCGGGGTGCAGAATAAGGTCCGCGGCGCGCTCAGGGGTCAGTTCGCCGTGGCGTACCGCCAGTACGGCGGCGATCAGTGATTTATTGACAGAAGCCATAGCCGCGCACTGTTTTACGCGCTTCGTCGGGCAAAGCCAGCGGTCAAGCCGGGCAACTCGCCTAACCTTTTCTTCACACAGCCTTAACTCCGGGCCGTGTGCTGCTATGTTCGCGCCGAGTCGGGGAGCCCTGCCGCATGCACGCAGAAGACTGGTTCACACTCGCCTACACGGTTCTCGGCGGCCTGGGCGTGTTTCTGTTCGGCATGAAGATGCTCAGCGAAAGCCTGCAGGCGCTCGCGGGCGACTTCATCCGCAAGCTGATCGGGTGGCTGACCAGTAACCGCGTGATTGCCATGTCGGTGGGCGTGCTGCTGACGGTGATCGTGCAGTCGAGCACCATCACCACGGTCATGCTGGTGGGGTTCATCAATGCCGGCTTGATGAACCTGACGCAGGCTGTGGGCGTGATCCTGGGTGCCAACATCGGCACGACCATCACCGGGTGGATCATCGCTGTGAAGATCGGCAAGTACGGCCTGCTTCTGATCGCGGCGGGGTTTGTGCCGTTCTTCTTCAGCAAGCAGACACGGCGGCGCAATATCGGCAAGGTGCTGATTGCGCTGGGGCTGCTGTTCCTGGGGCTGAACTTCATGTCGGGCGGGTTCGCGCCGCTGTCCAAGACCGGCGAGTTTCAGAACATGCTGGCCTGGTTTGCTGCCGACAACATGGCCTCGGTGCTGGCGTGCGTGGTTATTGGCTGCCTGCTTACGTTCATTGTGCAGAGCAGCAGCGCGATGCTGGCAATCACCATGTCGCTGGCAGCAGCAGGGCAGATCGATTACCCGACGGCGGCGGCGCTGGTGCTGGGCGAAAACATCGGCACCACGATCACCATGCACCTTGCGGCGATCGGCGGCACCATTGACGCCAAGCGCGCCAGCTATGCGCATATCCTGTTCAACGTGATTGGCGTCAGCGTCATGCTGCTGATCTTTCCTTATTATGTAGAGGCAGTCAGCGGCCTGGTTGAGGGCGCGCCGGGCGTGATCACCATGCTGTTCAGTACCGCCGGCGAAGGCGCCATCCAGATTGATGACCCGCTGGTGCTGCTGAAAATTGCCGCCGGCCACAGCATTTTCAACATCACCAACAACCTGCTGTTCCTGCCGCTGCTGCCGCTGCTGGTCAAAACGGTGATCTGGCTCAAGCCCGACAAGGGCCGCCGCAGCAAGAAGCGCCTCAAGCTGGCGGGCGACCTGTCCAAGATTTCGCCTGAGCTTGCGCTGGAAGAAGCCGAGGGCGAGCTGCGCATCATGCGAGAGGTAACCGACGAGGCACTGGCGCTCGCCACCCGATATCTGCGCCTGCCGCAGGACGACACAGCCATGTTCCAGCGCATCGAGCACCTTGAACACGTCACCGACAACATCCAGATGGAAATGACGCTGTTCCTCACCGATATCATGCAGTTGCCCATGACGCCCGAGCAGGCAAGGCGCGGCTATGCGCTGATCCGCATCAGCGACGAGCTTGAATCGGTGGTGGACTACTGCCAGAACCTTGCCAAGTACCGCTCGCGCATGTTCCGCGACGGATTGAAGCTGTCAGAGGATGCGCTGATTGACCTGGAAGACCTGGTCAAGCTGGTCAAGGATTTCTCCACCGCGGCTAACGCGTTTGTCGTCACCCGCCAGGAGGCGGCGATGGGGGACGAAGAAGTGCGCGACCTGATCACACTGGCAGACCGCATCGGCGACAAGGCCGATGCCGTGCGCGATTCGCACCTCGCGCGCGTCAAGGATGGCCGCTGCGATGCCCTGTCGGCGCTGGTGTTCAGCGATATCGTGGTGGCTTTGCGGCGCATCAAGAACCACACCGTCAACCTGATTGACGCGCGTGTGGGCCGCTGGGAGGAGCGCCGCGACGCGTTGCGCAACCTGCAGCGCGACATCGCCGGCGAGAGCACCCGCGTGGCTGCTGCCGGTTCGCGGGAATGAACCGCCGGGCAAGCCTCGTTTCTGCTTCGTTTTCAGCGGGGGGTGGCCATGGGTATCACGATTCCACGAGATTTCAGGGCCGTCGTCTTCACGCCGCCGGCGCGCGTCAGCCACGAGAACGTGCCCGGCCTGCTGGCCGCGGCCGAAGCCGCAGGCCTGCCAAAGCTGAAGGCACACCGCATACTGCACTTGCACCAGGTTGAGCACATCGACAGCGCCGCACTGGCTGGGTTGATGACCATCGTACAGACCGCGCTGCTGCACGGCACCGAATTTGTCGTCTGTGAGCCGCCGCCCATCCTGCTCAGCTACCTCGAGATCTACGACGCCGAGCACCTGATCGACGGCCACGTCATCAGCAGCAAGGAGGACGGCACCTACGAGACTGACCTGCTGTTCTTCGTCCCGCCCTTCGTGCCGCACCCAGCCGGGCGCTTTGACATCTACGCCGACGGTCGCGTGCGCAGCTATGAGCCCGACGGCGACGAGCTGCGCGAGATCACGCCTGTGGATCTATCGACGCATCCGCCCAAAGCCCCGGCACGCGCAAGCCGCATGGCCGTCGGGGCCGACCGGGGCGACCGCGGCGAGATCGGCGCCAGCGGCTATGTCTGGCTGAGACGGCACCAGTGCGGTTGCGATGCGACCCACACGACGTTTCGACAGTTGCACGAGCTGCACACATGGTACCGGCGCCAGGGCTTCGACATCGGCGCCGTGGAACTGTGGGCCAGCGACGTGCCAGCCGGCGTGGTCACTGAGCGGCTGACATTCCGCGACCGCGAGCACCTGGAACAGTTCCGCACCCGCCTCAGCACCGACGAAAGCTGGCAAAAGTTCGGCGCGCCCACCGAAGGCGTTGGCGACGAGTTTTACTACCAGTACGCGTAGCTACCCGCCGCGTGAGCCGTCTGTGGAGGCGGCGGCGAGCTCGGCGTCCGCTTGCTCCGCCACCTTATCGAGCCACTGCTCCTGTTGCGGCGTTAGCGGCGGCTCGCTTATCGTGCGTGGCTGGACGTTGCCTCTAGCCGCCGGGGCTTCGGCCTCGCGCTGTTCGGGCAACAGGGGCGGCAATCCTGCCATACCTTCTGTCACCGCCGTATCATGGGCGCTGTCAGGGCCGAACTTGAGTTCGACGCAGCGCAGGGCGGCTTCGCGGGCTTCTTCTTTCAGCTCGCGCAGCCTTTCCTGCGCTTGCTCAAGTGCCTTGGCCGCACGAATCGCCAGTGTGCCAGCCACCTGCCAGCGGTAGTTTTCGAGTCTGCGGTCGTCGAGCAACTGCTCGCGCAGTGCGCGTTCCTTGCGGTGGAATTCGACCGTCTCGCGGTAGAACCGAATAACTCGCTCGTATTCGGCGATTCCGTAAAACTCCGCAAAGCGGTCGTAGCATTCCCTGAAGCAGGCTTGCCTGGCGGAAAGCGCAGAAGGCACGCTGTGCGAGCGATGCCGGTCAGCCGGGGAATGCCTGTCCCCAGCGGGTTGCCGATAGCGTTTCTTGGACATAGTGACCTCCGAACAAGTGAGCTGCCGGAAGTCTAAACAGGCATGCGACAACTATCCGCATCGTCACGGCAGGGAAGGTGCGGTAGGGCAATCCTGGCCCCTGGAATTTGGGGAAGCGCTGCACGTTTGTGTTCTCTTTAGCGGCATGCCAACACAACTTCGAGCCGGGACGCACTTGCCCTCTATGTCGCTACCTCTGGTTGCGGTAACAACGAATTGATATCCTGAGATTGATCACAATTTGGTGCTTGGGAGGTCTTCCGGCAGTGGGTGCCGCGCTAGCCTCCCAAACCCTCGCTGCTTGGAAGATTCTGTGATGTCTTGCAGGCAAATTCCAACAGCGAGAGGGTGGAACCCTAATCGGGTTCTGGGTGCACCCAAGCAACGGAGTACGAGTGATGATTCAGAAGACGATGATGTCAGTGGCTGCCATGGTCTTGCTGTCTGCAGGTCTTGCCGCCCCTTTGATGGGTCAGGGCGCCCTGTCCATCTCGGCACCGCACACACGCAATAATGGGCAGTCCGGCTTGATGTTCGACGTCACGGCGACCACAGGTTCAACGGTATGGCGGTTGGGAGCTCAATTCAGCTCTCTCGTACTTACCAATGTCGAAATCTGGTACCGCCCCGGTGGTATGGGCGCAGGACCAAACTCAACGGGATGGGTCAGCCTTGGCACCTCCCAGTTCACCCCTGCGGCTGTCAATGTGACGCATCAGATTCCGCTGGATTTGAACTTGACCATCCCAGCCAGCCAGACAGTAGCGTTTACGATCATTTCACTCAGCGGTTCCAGCCTTAGCTATTTCGGCACCGGCACAACCCCGGTTTTGCCGGCAACCTGGGGTGATTCCAACCTTACTGTGACTTCGGACGGGTGGGGCTTTGCTGGTTCTCCAACTCCGCCCTGGACCGGGACCTCGTTCTTTCCTCGCGCGTTTTGCGGCAGCATTTGGTACGACCTTGCAGGGCCTTCGCTGGCGACTACGGTTGATGTTGGTACTGCGTTGCCGGTGTTTGCTAACGCTGA
>CAZZBH010000168.1:0-5459 GCA_964652605.1 uncultured Planctomycetaceae bacterium | reverse complement strand
CGGCGGGAAAAGCCTGCCCCACAGCAAACAAAGGCCGGGCCGGAAGGCCCGGCGTGCCGACCCTTCCGGGTCGGCCTTTGATGGTTGTGTTGTTGCGATCACCTGGCCGGCTTGACGGCTGCTACTGCTCCGCCGCCTATGGGGGCCATGTACAGAATTAAACCTTGCTCTTGCATGTACTCGTCGGCTGCCTGGCGTGAGCCCTTCCACCAGTGGTAGTCGTCGATGATCAGCACGCCGCCCGGCGAAAGTCTTGGGTACAGGTGCTCCAGCTCGTGGCGCGTGCCTTCGTACCAGTCGGTGTCCAGCCGCAACAGCGCGACGCTCTCCGGCGCTGCTCCCGGCAGAGTCTGCTCAACGCGGCCCTGGGCATAGACGATTTGCGATGCCGGATAGCCCGTCAGCGCCATGTTGCGCTGAACTTCGGGCAGCGTGGCGACGCACCAGTCCGCGCCGCCGTCTGCGCGCTGCCGCGATTCGTAGCGCGCCAGTGCCGACTCGCCGTACAAATTGACGTCGCGCTCATCGGGCCGCGCCATGCCTTCAAACGTGTCAAACAGGTGAAGGCGCCGGTTGGTGACGCCTTGCTCCAGCAGTGTCGCCGCCATTACCATGGCGCTTCCGCCGCGCCACACGCCGCACTCGACCAGGTCGCCGCCCACGCCCGCGCGCAGCACGTAGCGGACAGCCTCAATCAGCGCAAGCACGCGCCCGCTGTCCGTGGCGGTGTAAGGCCTGGCAAGCTCGTAGATGCGCTTCTCGGCGTCGCCGTATCCCGGCGGCAGCTCTGGCGCCGGGGGTTGCGCCAAGCCGGCTTTGCGCAGGACCCTGCGTAGAAGGCTCACGGGCGCACCTGTTTCATTGGCCGCTCAGTTCGCCCATCTTGACGTCGGCCTCGTAAGTTTCGCCGTCGCGCCAGAACTTGAACTTCACGATGTCGTTCTTCTTCTTGTTGGTATTCAGCCACACGCGCAGGTCCTGCGTCATGGTGCCGGCTGTGATGACTTCGCCCTGCTTGTCTTTGACTTCGGGGTTGCCGGCCTCAACACCGTCCCAGGCCAGCAGCACGTCGCCCTTCTTCACGCCCTTGTGGAAGGCGTCGTACCACGGGCTTACGTTGTTGACGTAGAGGCCCTTTTCGATGCGTGTGTCGAGAAGCTTGTCGCCGGTCCAGAAGCCCGGAAAGATGCTTTTCACGCCGATGGTGCGCGTGCCCAAATGCCGCGGCGGGCCCTCAGGGTGGTTGATGGCGTAGATCTTTACCTCGTGGTTTTCGCCGTCTTTCACCCAGTCAGGCGGCTTGATTGCAAACCCGTGCTGCGGGTTGGGGGCGTAGCCGGTGCCGATCATCCAGTTTTCGTGGCGGTCGGCTTTGGTGCGCTGCCACAGCTTGCCATCGATATAGATTTCGATTTCGCATGGCTCGGTGCCCAGGTCAGGGTCCGCCGCCCATCCGCGCAGCATGTTTTCGTCGGCGTGCCAGAAGCCGCCCATCGGGTCACTGTTTTCTTCAAGCCGGTACTGCCGCGGCGAGCCCTGCAGCTCAACCTTGGGGCCGTGAGGGTAGTTCAGTGCGTACACGCGCACGGTGTGGGTCTTGCCGTCAAGCAGGATGCCGGGCGTGGTGGTGACGAAGCCGTGGTAGGGGTCAGGCGTCTGGCGGCTGTTGCGCAGGTTGTCGTTGCGGGCGTTGGCGGCGATTGTCAGCAGCATTTCGCCGTCCACCCAGATTTCGACATCGTTGGAGCCCTGGCCGGCGTCCGGGTCCCACGACCATCCGGCGATCACGACCTTGTTGATGATGTCGAGGCGCCCGATGGGGGGCTGGTTGGCGGTGCCGCCGCGGCTGTTGACGACACGCGGGCTGCCTTCGATTTCGTGCTCGGTGCCGGCTTGCAGGTCAACGGCAAAGACCTGCACGGTGTGATCCAGCCCGTCGTTGAGCGACTCGGGCCAGTCCAGCTTGAAGGCGCTGCTGTCGCCGGGTGTGATGCGGCGCTTCTTGAGTTCTTCATTCTTGACGTCGGCTTTGACCTCGCCGACTTTTTCGCCGTCGATGCGCGCGATGACCGTGACCGGCTTGTTGGGCTCGTCGGGGTCCCACGCGTATCCGGTGATGCCTTTTTCGGGCGTTGCTTCTTCCAGTTTGCCGCGCGGGTAGTTGCCGACGCTGCGGGTGCGGGGCGACCATTGCAGCTCGGTTTTGCCGTGCTGGTCTTTGCGCAGGACGAACGCGCGTATCACGTGCTGCTCGGAATCCTGCAGCTCTTTGGGCTCTTTGACTTCAAAGCGCCAGATCACGCCGACGTTCTTGTTGTCTTCTCGCCGCGCCGCGCGGATTTCGTAGGCCGGGCTTTCGTTGATCAGGATCTCCACGTACAGCTCGGCCTCGGGCTCGGCTTTGTCCTGCACCCATCCGCGGATGAACTTTTCGTTCACGCCTTCAAGCCGGCCTGACACATTCGGGTTGACCTGCTGGCCCTCGACAGTCTCAACCGGCTTCGGCTCTTCGTCCGGCAGATCTTCCGGGTCAGCGTCGGGCCCGGCGGCTTGCCCTTGGGCGTTGTCGCTTTCGCCTTCGCCCGTGCCGTGACCGGTGCGGCCTGCATTGCCGGACATCCGGTTGTCGGTGGTTGCGCGGCTGTGGCGTGTGGTGGCGTCGCCGGCTTGTGCTGCCCGCAGCGTTTCGGCGCTGCCGTTGGCGCGCGCGGCGTCTGCGTGCGCGCTGCCTTGTGTCGTCGGGGCTGCGCTGTCGGCGTCGCTTTCTGCACGGGCACCGGTGGCCGATGCGCGCCCGTTGCCGAGCAGTTCGTCAAACCAGGGAAGGATTGTGCCGCTGCCGACCAGGGCGATGCAGACCACCCCGAACAGCAGCAGCAATAAAGGACCCTTCACACCCTTGAGCATGCTCGCCTCACTCGCGGCGCATGTTATGGGACGTAGCGCAAAGGGCAAAGCGATTTGCCATGCGGCGGTTGGTGGGATTCACTCACCTTGATTCAGCCAATGTGAAAGGGAGCACACATGAGGGCAATCGCAATCCTGCTGGCGCTGGCGTTCGCCGGCGCAGCCGCGGCACAGACGGTCAACTTCTCGGGCACGGTGCAGGACGACCAGGCGCGCTTCTACATCTTTGATGTGGACTTTGGCGCGGTGGCGCAAAGCATCACGCTGGACGTCACGGCGCAGGCATCCAGCGGTGCCTCGGGCCTGGATATCAGCTTTATCGATCTGGACGAGCTTGCCCTCAACGGCAGCGCCAACGGCGTTGAATCAGACTGGGATGTCGGCACCGGCGCGCTCAACGTCTCCATGACCACGCCGATGTACGACGGCATCCGCCAGTTCGTGCTGGATGTGCAGACCGACAGCACCAACGGCCCCTCGCCGTACACGGGCAGCATCACGGTTTCAGCGGGCACGATCACGCAGACGGGCTCAACGCTTCAGACTGTCAACTTTGACGGCAATGCCCGGCGGCTGTTTGACCGGGGCGTGCAGCTTTACGGCCAGACGGGAGCCGCGGCGCAGATCAACCGCGAGTTTCGGGTTGATTTTGGCGCGGTGGACCAGTCGATCACTTTCTACGCCATCTCGCTGGCGTTCGGCGATTCCGCGATCTCGTACTACGAAGTTGATGCCAACGGCGACGAGCAGTTACTCGGCACGCACTCCGGCACCGGCTTGTGGCAGGATGAGCAGAACTTCACCACCTCTACGCGCAGCGGCATTGTCAAGTTCCGCGTGAAGGTCAATGTCACTGATCCTACCGGTGCGCTGTTTACCTGGACGTGCACCTTCCCCGGCACCGTCACCGTGGTGGGCACAGGCAGCGGCGGCGGCGGCGGTGGCGGAGGCAGCGATGACGGCTGCGCGGCTGTGCCCGCATCGGGCGGCGCGGCGGCGCTGGTGGCACTGTTGCCGCTGGCGGCGTGGCTGCGGCGCAGACGCTCAAAATAGCGCGCGCGTGGCACCGGGCCGCCGGAATGCGGCGGTGTTGAACGCCATGCGCTCCGTGTTCAAGCCATGCCGCTTCACCGCGACGTGAAACAGCTCGTGCAGGTGATCGGCGCGTTTGCCCTCGCCGCGCATGCGCTTGCCGACGCGCGCGTCGTTCAGCTCGCCGCCGTGGGTTTCGCGGATGCGCTTGAGCACCCTGGCTTTGCGGTCAGGGAAGTGCGTTTCAAGCCACGCTTCAAACATCGGCCCGACCGCATGCGGCAGCCGCACAGGCAGCATCGCCACGCGCATTGCGCCGCACTCAGCGGCGCGCTGCACCAGCCCCGGGATGTCTTCGTCGGTCAAGCCGGGAATGATCGGCGCCAGCATGACGCTGGCCGGCACGCCCGCTGCGTTGAGTGTGCGCACGGCGTCAAAGCGCTTGTCGATGGTGCTGGCTCTTGGCTCAAGCACGCGGCGGATGTCTTCGTGCAGGGTGGTGATGCTGATCGCCACGCCGGCTGCACCGTGCCGCGCCAGATCAGCCAGCAGGTCGATGTCGCGCGTGACCAGCGCGTTCTTGGTGATGATGCCGACGGGGTTACGGAACTCGTGCAGGACTTCAAGCAGGCCGCGGGTGACGCGCAGGCGCGCCTCAACCGGCTGATAGGCGTCGGTGACGCCGCTGATCGAGATGACCTGCGGCTGCCATGAGCGCTTACTCATTTCGCGGCGCAAGAGCCCGGCGGCGTTGCGCTTGACGTGAATCTTCGCCTCGAAGTCGAGCCCAGCCGAATAGCCCAGGTATTCATGAAAGGGCCGCGCGTAGCAGTAGATGCAGCCGTGCTCGCACCCGCGGTAGGGGTTGATGGAGGCGTTGAAGTAGAGGTCAGGCGAGTCGTTCCACGAGATGATTGACTTGGTGTCGTCCCAGAAGTACTCGGTCGGGGGAGGCGGTTCGTCGGGATCGTAAACATCGGCGTCGGGCGCCAGATGAATGCGCTCAAACCGGTTTGCCGGGTTCAACCCGGTGCCACGGCCATGAATGTGGGCAGGCACGTCCATGCAGGCATGCTAGCAGGCAACGCGACAAACTGCGGCCTCACACGAAGACACAAAGCCGCGAAGAACGGCTGCTGGTTCCTTGCAAAGCGCAGGTTGTGGGTAGCAGGTGCACCTGGACAGGTTTGTTCACCACAGAAACCCAGAGTCACGGAGAAATGCAGTCAGGATGTTCAGGATTCAAGGGATTACTGACTGTCGTTTTCCGTTTCTCTGTGACTCCGTGGTTCAAATGCAGCTGCGGCGGCAACCTGAGCTTTGTAAGGGCCCAGCAGGCGGCTTAGCAACAGGACAGGCAGGAAGCCAGCACGGTAGTCTTCCTGCCAGTTCTGTTAACCGCTACACCGAAGACCTGTCGCGAAGCGGCGCAGAAGTTTCTGCCCACGAAAGTGAAATCCGCGACCTTCACCGGTGCCGCCAGTGATCGTGTCGGCACCGGGGCCGCCCCAGACCCTATT
>CAZZBH010000167.1:5171-5599 GCA_964652605.1 uncultured Planctomycetaceae bacterium | reverse complement strand
GAGGCCTTCCGCGACCGCACGGTCAAGATCGACGTGCCGTACAACACCGTGCTCGACAACGAAATCAAGATCTACGAGAAAGACTTCACCAAAGAGCGGGTCAGCAAGCACATTGCCCCCCACACCATTGAAATTGCCGCCATGTGGGCGATCCTGACGCGGCTGGAAGAGTCCAAGAAGGCGGGCCTGACGCTCTTGCAGAAGCTGAAACTGTACAACGGCAAGTCGGTGCCGGGCATGACCGAAGACAACGTGCGCGAGTTGCGCGCCGAAGCGCGGCAGGAAGGCATGCAGGGCATCAGCCCGCGCTACATCCAGGACAAGATCAGCAACGCCATTGTGAACTATCCCAGCACCGACACGGTCAACCCGTTCATGCTGATGAACGAGCTGGAGGGCGGGCTCAAGCACCACTCGCTGATCAGCAG
>CAZZBH010000167.1:0-5161 GCA_964652605.1 uncultured Planctomycetaceae bacterium | reverse complement strand
GCGAAGAAGTGAAGAAGCGCTACAAAGAGCTGCTCGGTGTGGTGCGCCAGGAGTACGAGGAGATCGCCAAGAACGAGGTGCAGCGCGCGATCAGCGCCGACGAGGAGGCAATTGCGCGGCTGTGCGGAAACTATATCGACCACGTGAAGGCCCACACGCAGCGCGAGCGCGTGCGCAACAAGTACACCGGCGAGATGGAAGACCCGGATGAGCGCTTCATGCGTTCCATCGAGGAAAAGATCGACGTCAGCGACAGTCGCAAGGACGACTTCCGGCGCGAGATCATGAATTACATCGGTGCGCTGGCACTCGAGGGCAAGAGCTTCGACTACAAGACGAATGAGCGGCTTCACCGCGCGCTTGAGCTGAAGCTGTTTGAAGACCAGAAGGACAGCATCAAGCTGACCAGCCTTGTCAGCAACGTCGTGGACAAGGAAACGCAGGCCAAGATCGACGTGGTCAAGCAGCGCCTGATTGACCGCTACGGGTACAACGACACCAGTGCGACCGACCTGTTGAACTTTGTCGCCAGCATTTTTGCGCGCGGAGACTTGAAGGACTAGCGCCCATTACCGCGCACGGAGTGGGGGGCTTCCCATTACGGCAGTTCATTGGTAACTGAACTAAAGGTAGCAGGGCGAAGACACAGGGCAGACGACCCTCAACGCATATGTTCGAAGCCGCAGAAGCTTTTGACGTCCGCTTTCTTGAGTACTTCGCGCGCCTGGGCCGCAGGTACGTGATGTCGCTCAAGGCCAGCAACGCCAAGCCGGATCCCGAGAAGGTCGAACTTGCCAAGATCAAGGTCGAGCAAGCCATGCGCGAGATCGTGGACGGGCAAAGCGAGTTCGCCGAAACGTTCATCAATGCCGCATACTCAGACGAGCCGGGGACTGTGGTCTGGGGTCTTGCCATGACCGTATGGGCGAGCGCCGGCCCCATGATGGAAGACGACCTGCGCCAGCGCGGCAAAGCCATCCTCGACGCGGCCGCCCGCAAGCGACCAAGCCACCGCCTGCTGATTCGCGCCCATGCGATCATGTCGCGCAGCGAACGGAATTACGCCAAGTCGCACCGCTTTCTCGACATGATGCTGCGGCTTGATGCGAACGACGTCGAGGCGGTGGACGACAAGATCAACCTGTTCATGCTGCAGGAAGACTTTCAGAAGGCCGCAGGCATGCTGCACAAGGCGATGCAGAAGTGGCCGGACAACGAGTTGCTGCAATCGACCCAGAACCAGTTCAAGCGCGACAGCAAGCCTTGCCCGCGGTGCGGAACCTACATGCGGTTTGCGGCACCCTTCTGCCCCAAGTGTAAACACAGCTTTTTGTAGCCATGGCCAAGCCCCGCACCCTGGCAACGCGCATCGCCCTGGCATGGGCGCGGCGCCGCGCGCGTCGGCGGCCGCCGGCACCATTCGTCGCGCTTGCCGCGGAAACCCGGGCGCGCATCCTTGTCGTAAACACCACCGGTATCGGCGACACGATCTTCTGCACAGCCCCGCTTGCGGACTTGCGCGAGTCCTTTCCAAATGCCCGGCTGGCGGCATTCTTGGACCGGCGGCGGGTTTCGCTGTTGGCGGGCAACCGGCGGATTGACGAAGTGCTGTTGTACCCCGGCAAGTTCCGGCGTGTGCGTGCGACGATTGCGGCGATCCGCCGCGGCGCGTTTGATCTGGCGCTGATACAGCACGCGAACGACCCTGACGTCGTGCCGCTGATCGCCGCCGCCGGCGTGCCGGCAATTGTGGGGTACGACAACCACACGTTCTCGGTGTTGTATGCGCTCAAGGTTGCGCCGTTTTCGCGCAGCGCGGGCCACACCATGGATTCGCGCCTTAACCTGTGCAGGGCCATCGGCGCGGCGGGCAGGCACTGGCACACCGAAATCACTCCCCCACCGCCCAAGCTGGAGGCGGCGCAGGCACTGCTGCGTGAACTCGGCATTGGGCCGGGCGCTGCCTTGGCGCTGAACATCGGAGGATCCGCACCCCGGAAACGCTGGCCCGTTGAGAAATGGTCCGAGCTGGCAAAACTCCTCGCACGAAGGGGCATGCCCGTGGTGATATTGGGCGGGCCGGAAGACCGAGCCGCGGGCGAAGAGATAAGACAGCGCGTCGGAAGCCAACAGGGTGTGCATGTGGTGGTTGGAAGGCTGGGGCTGATGGGCGACGTGGCGCTGCTTTCGCTGTGCCGCGCGCACGTGGCCGGCGACACGGGATTGCTGCACGCCGGGTTTGCGTTGGACGTCCCTTCCGTCGCTTTGTTCGGGCCGAATGATCCGGCGTGGACGGGCCCTTACCCTAAGCAGGCCAATGCGCGGGTGCTTCAGCCGCCTCGCGACAACTGGCCGCCGAAGTATCACCGTGCGGCTGACCACGATGGCCAACTGATGCGGTTGATCGGGGTAGAGGAGGTTGAAGCCGCTTTAGGCAGCTGGCTGTAAGTCCAGCGCTTCAGTATGGGCGATAGGACTTCTGCTCGATCAATCGCGAGCCCAGGGCAACGCTGATGTTTCGTTTATGTGCCGCGCGCTGGTCGTTCAGGCGGTACACGCTGCGCGCCAGCCGAACGAATTCGTGGCCAAAGTCAGAGCGCCGCTCACACTCCCGGATCTCGTCTTCGACGTCCCACAGCTTGCCGTTTACTGCAAGCAAAGGCGGCCAGTCGGCCAGTCTTTCCATTTCCGGGTGGCCAGCCTGCGCCCAGGACTTGCGCAGCGTTGCCAGCTCCGCCCGCACGTGTGCGAGCTTGGCCTCGTCCGCGATTCGCTGATCTTTGATGACAAGGATGGCAACCCTGTCCACGATCTCGCCTAGCGGCAGCTCAACTTTCATCGCAGATCTCCCTGGCGCACTCTACGTTGTGCACCACGCCTGTGAATTGCGGACGGTTGGCGCTTGAGGGCAGGTCGCGCTAGAATGCAACCCAACAAACCGCCTCGCGCGAAAGGCATGCATGACAAGGTTGCCAAGGCTCACCACACGCATCGTGCTGGGATGGGCAAAGCGCAACGCCCGGCGCTTTCCGCCGCCGCCCTTCGAGCCGCTGAGTAGCGACACACGCGCCCGAATCCTGTTGGTCAGCACGACTGGCCTGGGCGACACCATCTTCACCACTGCCGCCATCGCCGACCTGCGTGAGTCATTTCCGCGCGCTGAGATTGACACTTTCGTTGACCGCCGGCGTCTAAGCCTCGTGGAAGGCAACCCGAGGCTGAATCGTGTGCTGACGTACCATGGCAAGTACAAGCGGCTGCGGCAGACAATCCGCCTGTTGCGCGAAATGGATTACGACGTCGCGATGGTGCAGCACGCGAACGACCCGGATGTTGTCCCGCTGGTTGCGTCGTCGCGCCCGAAGCACCTTGTGGGCTACGCCAGCCACACGTTCAGCCTGCTTTACAGCGTTGCCCTGCCGCCGGCTGACCGCAAGGGCGGCGCGCACACCATAGACGCGCGCCTGGCGCTTTGCCGGGCCATCGGTGCCCGTGGCGAGCACTGGCAGACCGAACTGTATCCTGACGACGGCGACCGCGCACAGGCCGCTGAACTGCTGCACGAACTGGGCATCGCTGAAGGCGAAGTGGTGGCGATGAACATTGGTGGCTCGCTGCCCAGCAAGCGCTGGCCCACGACGCATTGGGCGGCGCTGGCGCGTGTGCTGTGCGAGCAAGGCAAGCACTGCCTCTTTGTCGGCGGCCCCGAAGACCAGATCATCGCGGAAATGATTCGTGAGCACCTGCCACCAGACATGCCTGCCCACTTTGCAGTGGGGCGAACCCCCTTCATGGCAAGCGTAGCATTGCTGAAGCTCTGCGCTGCGCACATATCCGGCGACACCGGGCTGATGCACGCGGGGCTTGCCATGGGCGTGCCGACGGTGGCGCTGTTCGGCCCCGACGATCCGGCATGGACCGGGCCATACCCGTTGCAGCCAAGGGCCGTCGTAGTATCCGCAGATGCCGCCGACATCCCGCAAGACTACGACCGTCGCCACGACAGGGACGGCATCCTGATGAAAAGCATTGGCGTAGATCGCGTCCTGGAAGCACTCGCAGGACTGTCCGCCTGATTGAAACCACCCTTTGCGGCGAAACTGGGGCGGCGTGGCTTGCTGTTTCAGCCGGTCGCTACGTGGTAAACTGCAGCCGCGATGAAGATGCACAAGATAGAGGGTGATCACGGCCGTTTCCGCAACATTGTTCGCGGGCGCATCCGCAAGGAGCTGCGCAAGTTCCTCACCAGCGGCGAGCTGGTCTCGCGCAAGGGCCGCGATGCCGTAAGCATTCCGTTGCCGCAGATCGACATCCCCCGCTTCAAGTTCGGCCAGAAGCAGACCGGCGGCGTGGGCCAGGGCGATGGCGAAGTCGGCGACTCGCTGGGCCAGGACGGACAACCAGGCGCGGGCGCTGAGGCCGGCGACAAGCCTGGCGACCATGTTCTGGAAGTTGAAGTCTCGCTGCAGGAGCTGGCGGAGATTCTGGGCGAAGAGCTTGAACTGCCCAACATTCAGCCCAAGGGCAAGAACATCGTTCAGACCGAAAAGTCGCGCTACGTCGGCATCCGCCGCATCGGGCCTGAAAGCCTGCGCCACTTTCGGCGGACATACAAAGCCGCCCTGCTGCGCCAGATCGCCATGGGGGCCTATGACCCGGAAAACCCGGTGATTATCCCTGAGCGTGACGACCGCCGCTACAGGTCGTGGGAAGTGCGGCCCATCCCTGAAAACAGTGCCGTGCTGATCTACATGATGGACGTCAGCGGCAGCATGGGCGAAGAACAAAAAGAGATCGTGCGCATTGAGGCCTTCTGGCTGGATACGTGGCTGCGAAGCCAATACAAGAACATCCACAGCGTGTACATCGTGCATGACGCCGAAGCCAAAGAGGTGGACGAGCACACCTTCTTTCATCTGCGGGAAAGTGGCGGCACCAAGATCAGCAGCGCGTACGAGTTGTGCAGCCGCATCATTCGCGAGCGCTACAACCCGCTGGAATGGAATATCTACCCGTTTCACTTTTCGGACGGTGACAACTGGGGCGCCGACGACACGGGCCATTGCTTCAAGCTGCTGGATGAACAGATTCTTCCCGCCAGCAACGTGTTCTGCTACGGCCAGGTGCGCAGCGCCTACGGCAGCGGCAAGTTCAAGGAAGA
>CAZZBH010000166.1:0-5624 GCA_964652605.1 uncultured Planctomycetaceae bacterium | reverse complement strand
GGCTATCACGAACCGGCATGACCTTGCTCGTTGTTCTCTGCGGCTGTGCTCCGCGTCTCCGCGACTCTGCGGTGCGCAGTTGTGACTCGGTTCTTGAAGCAAACTGAGACACTACCGAAATGCATGCAGGCAGAGGTCATTCAGCGCCAGCTGAATTTTCTCACCGACGAACAGGTCAGCAGTGCGCAGGACTTGTCGGCCAACCGGTGTCTTGATTGACATGCCACGCGATGCTTGGCGTCGCTTCCAACACTGAAACGGGGAGGTCTGGGACCTCCCCGCGTACTAACAACCTGTTCACTCATCCTCTGGACCGCCTCACCCGCCGTGCCAGTGCGCCGGCGCTCAGCGCCGCCAGCAGCGTCAGCCAGGTTGCCCCGGTGCGGGTGCCGGCAGCGCAGCCTTCGTCATCCCCGCCGCCTCCGCCATCGTTGTCAGATGCTGAACTTGCGGTGCCGACGGCAGCAACGACGAACGAACTTTCGTCGGAGTCATTGGAACTGACAAGCAGCGCGAATTCAAACGACCCGGAAGCCGTGGGACTCACCGTGATCTCCATCGTCGTTGCGTCCCCCGGCCCAATTGCTGCACCCGCCGGAGTAGTAACAGTGATGGAGCAATTGAGCTCAAAGGCAACGCTCGTACCGGAAACGACGAGGGGTTCCAAGCCGGTGTTCTTGATCGAATAGGTCAGGACAAAGGGGCCAATCGGCTGCGAGGAAAGAGTCTCGGGAGTTCCGGATGTCAGCTCGAAAGTCCCGCGCCACACCTCTATCTCCGGGCCGATTCCATCACCGACGACCTGCCAGGAATAAGGATTCTCGTCTGCATCGGAGTTCGGAATACTGATCGTGAAATCGAAAGTGCCGGCAGTGAGAAGCGCGAACTCAACGCTGAACGTCGATGATCCCGCCGCGGGAATGAAAACTGCCGGGGTCGTGACCAGCAGGATCACGACGTTGCTGCCGGCGGAAACTTCAACAATGTCCTGGCTTGTCAGTTGCAGCGTGAAGTTGCCGTTATTCTCAATCGTGTAGGTGACCAAGCCGGTGCCGGTAGTCGAGAATGTCCCCCCGAACACGATGCTGCCGCTTGTTACAGGGATATTCTGGGCGTCAAACACGTCCATTTCCGCGAACACCACACTTGGGTCAACGTGCCCAACAACTTGCACCGTTAACACGTCGCCCCCCAGCGACGTTAGTGTCACTACGTCATTGATGGGGCCGGAAGAAGCATAGTCAGCAATGCGTACGTAGATGGATGTGTTGCTCAGGAGTCCGTTGGCGCTTGGATTGGGAAACAACTCGATCCCGTACCCGCTGGTGTCGGTGAACGAGATCTCCACCCCCGAAGGCGCAGTGATCTGTCCAGCCGAGAACAGGTTGAACCCGTTCACCACGAACACCTCTGGCGTGCCCGCATTTCCCTCGACTACAGTGCCCAGATTTACCATCGACGTCTGAGGGTTCAGCCGTGGAAGCCTGACCATCCCCTCAGCTTCCCCGGTCAGAGTGCCTGTGGGAGTAAACGAGCTGAATCCGAGCAGGCCGTACACCCCTGTATTGGTCCCTGCCCAAAACGATGCGGTCTGGGAATCGTAGGAAAGCGAGAGCAGGGCCACACCAGTCGTCACGCCTGTGATCGCGAAAGGGTTCAGCGTCCCCGTACCCAGCTCAATGGATTCGTAAACTGCACCTTGCGCGGTGCTGCCAGTGCCGGACCAATGACGCATGAACCCGGGCTCACCGCGGTCAAAGCCCAGCGATTCGCCCGCGCCGCCATCACTGAGTTGATAAAGTTGAGTCAAAGCGCCGGTGAACTTGTTGACCGAAAAAAGCGCCTGCGCAGGCGTGCCATCGTCGCCGGTGACCGCAAACAAAGTCCCCGCCTGATCGAACTGGATATCGGCGACGCTGTTGCCGAACGCACCCAGCACAGTGATTGTGCCGCCCAGGCGGTCGATGGTGCACAGGCTGTAGTCATTGGTGGGTGCGGCAGCCATCCGCACGGCGCCATAAAGCGTGCCTGTAGTCGGGTCCTGTGTCATCCCGTTGAAACCGTGAATGACACCACCTCCCACCACCGTCAAAGGTGTTGATGTGATGGTAGCCCCGCTGTTCGGGTCCACCGTGTCAATGCTGCTGCCATTCTTGTAAACGACCAGCACCGTCGCACCCTGGGCGCTCAAAAAGGACGCCCACAACATTGCCACCGCGACGCACAGACATAGCTTGCCCATACGACCTCCGTGCAATTAGACGACAGCGCGAATCTCCGCGCAAAGCCTTCAAATTATAGTTGGGAAGTTGACTTCACGGCCAATGCTGGCAGCGCACAGTCCCGAAAGCAATGGAAAAGTAGCCGCTGCCCGCCGCGGAAGCAGCCGTTTTCCAGAGGTGCCCACTACGGCGAGCATGCCCAACCAGCCGGTATGGGCGGCCGGACACACGAGCAAGGTGTCTTCCGCGAATCGGCAGGCGTATCGACGGCCCCGTTTCGACACGCAGAAACAAAACGGGGAGGTCTGCGACCTCCCCGCGTCGTAAGATGCTGTTCAACTATCCCGTGGACCGCCTCACCCGCCGTGCCAGTGCGCCGGCGCTCAGCGCCGCCAGCAGCGCCAGCCATACTGCTCCGGTACCGGCGTCAGCGACGCAGCCCTCGTCATCGTCGCCGTCATCGTCGCCGCCGCCATTGTTGTTTCCGGGCGGCGCGGTGACGTTTCCTGCCACGTTGATGTCGTACGGATCTTCGTCCGGGTCGTTGTTTGGAATCTCGATCGAAAAGCTGTACGCGCCCACTGCGGTTGGCGTCACCACCAGCTCAAGCGTTGTCGTTCCGCCGACGCCTACGTTGCTTGCCGGCTGTGCCGAAATGGCAACCGTACAGTTTACTTCGGCACTCACCGTCACAGTGCCGACGGTGAGGCCGGAACCGCCGGTGTTGTGGATCGTGTACGAAACCGGCACGTTGCCGATCTGCTGGGTCGGTAGAGTGTCCGTCGCGCCATCCGCGACCGGCGTTCCGCCGCGATCAATGTCAATCTCAGGCGGCTGAACCTGAACTGTGCCGGTGACGGTCCAGGTGTACGGATTCTCGTCGGAGTCGTTGTTTTCGATGCTGATGGAGATGTCAAACGCGCCACTGCCGCCGACCTCATAGTCGAGGTCAAACTGAACGCTGCTAAGCCCGCCGATGGTCGTGCCGGGCATGGTCGCCACAGTCGCTGAAATGATGTTCGTGCCGGGCGTGACAGCGACAACCGGCGTACCGGTCAGCATCAGGTTCATGTCGCCGTTGTTCTCAATTGTGTACGTGATGGTGTGAACGATACCGGGCGGCTGGTCACCCTGCGGGTCGTTGCCGCCGCTGGCGATCGGCGTTGCGCCGCTCAGCACATTGATTTCGGGCGGGTTCGGCTGAGGGTCCACCTGGCCTGTCACGTTGATGTCAAAGTCGTCGCCGCCGAGCGTGGTCAGCGTCATGGTTGCACTGATCGGGCCGACACCGGTTGTGCCCGGAATGCGCGCATAGATCGTGGTAGCGTTAAGCTGCCCGCTGACGCTGCTTGGCGGAACGTTCAGCGTGCTCGAATATCCGCTTGCCTGCGACAGCGAAATCTCAATATCCGCAGGCGCGTTCAGCGTCACGTTGCCGAACAGGTTGTAGCCACGCAGGGTGAAGCTGACAGGGGTGCTGTTCAATCCCTGCGTCGTCGTGCCAACATTCAGGTTGGGCGTGTCGGGCGCAATCGTCGGCAGCACAACCATGCCCTTGGCCTGGCCAGCCATCGGCCCGAAACCGACGTACGAGCCGTTCGTGCGAATGTAGCCGAACTCCTGGCCAGCCGTGCAGGTCCAGAACCAGCTTGCGTTGGAGTCCCACGCCATGCACAGGATAGTCTGGCTGGCTGGCAGCCCCGAAACCGCAATCGGGGTGGTCGCGCCGGTACTGATGTTGACGCTCTCAAAGACCGGCGTCACAAGGCCCGACCAGTGGTACAGCACAGCCGTGTTGTTGGGGTCAAATCCAATTGCCTCGCCGTTATCTCCGTTGCCAAGTGCGTGAAGCAACGTCATTGCGGCGGTGGCTTTATTTACCGAATACAAAGTCTCCGGGTCCGGTGTTGTACTGGCTGACTCTCCCGTGACTGCGTACAGGGTGCCGGCTGTGTCGAACGCCAGCGTCGCGACCGCGTGCCCGCCCATCGCACCGATGATGGTGATCAACCCGGTGTCTTTGTTCAGTGTGCCCAGGTTGATGTCCGTCTGCGTGGCTGTGTTGCGCACCGATACGTAGATGATTCCCGTCGTCGGGTCCTGGGCCATGCCGGTACAGCCGACGATGGTGCCGCTTGATACAGACAGCGGAATCGTCGAGATGCTTGATCCGTCTGTGGGATCCACCTCGACCAGGTTGGTGTTGTTGACAAAAACCGCCAGGACCGTGCCCTGCGCGGGCAGAAACGCCGCGCACGAGGCCAGCACCGCAAGCATCAGCAGATATCGCATCGTCTTCTCCGGATTGTTTGGCCCGGCGGACCCACGCCCACCAAGAAGCCAAGGCGAATCGTTCTATATTGAACGGCTACCGTTGTACAGAAAACTAATACGCCATGCATCAAATTCCGATGCACCGCAACGATTCTGGCGAACCGCCTCCGATTCCACAATCCGCTTGTTGCTGACCCGGTCGAGGGCGTTCAGTCAGCCAATTTGACACAACCGGACTTCACCAGCACGCTCCCGCCGCTGGACCTGTCATTTTGGCGCATTGTTCGTCGCAAACCGCACTTGGCACGGCTGTTGCACACAGGCTATCTGCAGCTCCGGTGCGCCCGGCAAGCGACGAGGACCTTCCCCCATACCTCCCGCTCAGGCTGAGCGCAACCGGCGCAAACGGAGAACGGCATGCGACTCGACAAATTGACCGTAAAGACACAAGAGGCGGTGCAAGCCGCCCTGGACATCGCCCGCAAGCAGGAACACCAGGCGCTCGAGATCGAGCACCTGATGCTGGCGCTGCTCGCCCAGGAAGACGGCGTCCTGCGCCCCCTTGTGCAGAAGATCGGCGCCAATGTCGCTCACCTCACCAGCCAGCTTGAAGCGGCGCTTGCCAAGCTTCCCAAGGTCAGCGGCGGCCAGCAGTACGCCTCAAACGACTTCAACACTGTGGTGCAGAAGGCGTTCGACGAAGCCGACAAGCTCAAGGACGAGTACGTCTCGGCGGATCACATTCTGCTGGCGCTGATCGAACACGGAAAGACAGCCGCTGCCCGCGTGTTCAAGGACGTCGGCGCAGACCGCAAGGCGATTCTCGCCGCAATCAAGGATGTGCGCGGTTCTGCGAAAGTGGACACGCCCGACGCTGAAGGAAAGTTCCAGGCTCTGGAGAAGTACACCCGCGACCTCACACAGGAGGCCCGCAGCGGCAAGCTCGACCCCGTGATCGGCCGCAACGAGGAAATCCGTCGCGTGCTGCAGGTGCTGTCGCGCCGCACCAAGAACAACCCGGTGCTGATCGGCGAGCCTGGTGTCGGCAAGACTGCAATCATTGAAGGTCTCGCGCGCCGTATAGTCGAAAATGACGTACCTGAAGGCCTCAAGAACAAGCGCGTGCTC
>CAZZBH010000165.1:0-5690 GCA_964652605.1 uncultured Planctomycetaceae bacterium | reverse complement strand
GTGGATGTGGCGGCGCAGGATGTGCTCAAGCTCGGGTGAATGTGCTTGCGACGGCGATGTCCATGAGCATCGCGGCGACCCACCGGCAAGGGCCGAAATCACCAGCAACAAGATCACGAGCAGCCTCAGCATGGTTTCACCACCGCAGGTTGCCGCAACTTACATCACACAAAATGGGGGGGGGCAAGACAACTCGAAAAAAATCTCTGGCGAGTGTGTCAGAAACACAACGGCAACGATGCCGCAACGCACCCTTGCGCACAGAAAGGCTGGGTTGCTAGTCGCGTGTCAGCATGTTTACGCGGTAGGCGTTTTCGATGCTGGTACCGGCAGGTTTGCTGGGGGCATCTGGCCACTTCGGGCTTGCGGTTTGCCTTGCGGAATCCGATGCTGGTTGTGACACTACTGCAATCCTGTGCATAAAGGCCGGCAATCGCGCGTGGGGCGCGGACCTGTTCGGCCTGCTCCAAGCCTGGAGTCTTCCGCATGTTCTTTTATCGCACCGCGGCGATGCTCGCTGTTGCATGCCTGTTTGCGGCTTCAATGCAGGCCGCACCCTTGAACCCCGGCGGTTTTACGGCCCTTGCCCCAACGTTTGACCCGGCGGCGACGGTAACAGTCAACACGGGCACTACTCCGCCAACCATGTCCGGCGGGGCGACGCACAACGGCGTCGTTTCGGGCAATGTGGCTGTGTTCTGCTTCGGCAGCGTGAACATCAACGCAGGCGTGACGATCAACGTTACGGGCAGCCGCGCGTTTGCGCTGCTTTCGCAGGGGAGCTTCACGCTGAACGGCACAATCAATGGCAGCGGCAATCTGGCCGTGCCCGGCCCCGGTGGCGGCGCGGGCAACGCGCTGGGTGGCAATGGCACGGGCACCGGCGGCGGGACCGGCAACGGCGACGGCGCAGGCGGCGGCGGGTTTGGCGGCGCAGGCGGCATCAGCGGCATTTTGGCCGGCACCGCACTGGGCGGGCCTGCCTACGGCGACCTGCAAACGCTGCTTCAGGGCGGCAGCGGTGGAGGCATGAGCACGTGGTCAACGTTCAGTGGCGCCGGCGGCGGTGGCGGCGGCGCGGTGGAAATTGGCGCTACGGGCACGATGACAATCGGTGCATCCGGCGTGGTGAACTGTTCCGGCGCGGCTGGCGGTTCGTCGCTGGATGACGGCGGCGGCGGCGGCAGCGGCGGCGGCATCATCGCACACGGTGGCGGTGGCAGCATGGCGGGCACACTGAACGCATCCGGCGGGGTGGGAGGTGCTTCGTCCAGTGTGGGCTACTACGGCGGCGGCGGTGGCGGCGGCGGGCGCATACACACCGTCAACCTGACCATTAGCGGCACGCTGAACGTTGCCGGCGGGCTCGGCGGCACCGACCCGCAGGGCGCAGGCGGTGCCGGGCTGCTGGGCGTCACCACGAGCCTGATCACCGGCCCGACGCTGACACCGTCCCCGACATCTTTGGCACTTGGCACAACGACCCAGGGAATTGTCGGTACGCCTGCGAGCTACACCATCTCCGGTTCGCTGACCACAGTCGGCACGGACATCACAGCGCCTGCGGGCGTTGAACTCTCGCTTAACCAGACCACCTGGTCGCCGGTCGTCAACATTGCGAGCACCGGGGGGTGGGGGCCAACCACGGTGTACGCGCGCATTGCGGCGAGCGCGGCATCGGGGCCGCTGGCCGGCGACATCGCGCATTCATCGGGCACGGCTTCGGCAATTGTGAGCGTCAGCGGCACGGTCAACCCGTCTGACAACCTGATTGTCTCGCGCAACGGCCCCGGCTCAGTGCTGGACGTGGACAACAACGATGAGGGTGCGGGCTCGCACGGCCTGGTGCTGCTTGATTTCACGCTTTCAACCGGCAACTCAGCCTTCACGGTCAACGACATCACGTTCACCGACAGCGGCACGGCCCATGGGCAGAACGCGCTTTCGTACCTTGCACTGTTCGCCGATACCGACAGCAACGGGTTGTTCGACGGTGCGGTGGATCAGCTTGCTGCGCCTGCCGGCGTCTCTTTCGATGCTGCCAACGGGAACTTCACGGCTGCGCTGACGACCAGTTCGTTCCCCGCGGCGACTTCCCGGCGATACTTCCTGGTGGCAAGGCTTGCCGGTGTGGCCATTGCCGGCGAGACGTTGCAGGCCGAGATTACAGCCGTCGGTGCCACCACCACGGGCCCGGGCAATCCTGTCGGCATCCCGACCACGTCACTTTCGCCCGCGCTGGTTGTGCGCGCGGCTTCACTGACTGTAGATCTCATCGGCCCGCTGACATTCACCACGGTCAACGCCAACAGCCAGGGGCCGGGCGGCAACGGCCACGTGCTTGCCGACTTCACGCTTGAGGCGCTGAATGATTCGTTCACGGTCACCAGCATGACCTTCTCGGCCAGTGGCACGGCCAATGAACAGACCGCCTTCGACTTTCTTGCGCTGTACGTTGACGCCAACACCAACGGCGCATTTGACGGCCCCGGCACCGACACGCTGGCGAGCGCGGCGGCTGGCACCAGCTTCAACTCCCCGGACGGCAACTACGGCGTATCGCTGACAGCCGCGGCGGGTGACTTTGGCGTGAACGGTACGCGGCGGTACTTTCTTGTGGGCAGGCTTGCGGGCGCGGCTTTAACCGGCGAGACGATTCGTGTGGCGGTTACCGCTGTGGCCGCGACTTCTCCGACGGGCGGCACCACGGCGGGTGTGCCGACGGCGGCCACTTCGGCGCTGGTGATGGACATCGCCACGCTGACCGTGGCGCGCGGCCCGAACAATCCCGCGGACCAGTCTGTCCTGGCAGGCACCGCGGCTGAGCACGTGATCGGGCAGTTCCGCCTGACAGCGAGCAACGCGCCCTTTAACGTCGCAGGGTTCACGTTGACCTCAACAGGCAATGGTGACTGGGCCAACAACCTGACGGCTGTGGAAGTGTACCTCGACGACGGCAACGGCACGTTTGACGCCGGCGACACTTCGCGCTTCAGCGGGCTGGGAATCGCGGGTGGCGCGGTGGTCTTGTTCGGAACACCGCTCAGCATTGCGGCCAACGCTCATGCGGACCTTTGGATTACCGTTGAAGTGACAGCCGGCGCGGGGGGCTCGCCGTCGGAGAGCTTCAGCGCCGCGATTGCCACTGTGGGCGACGTCAATGTGCCCGGCGTCGGCAATGTGCTGCTTGGGACGCTGCTGCCGGAGACTGGTGCGCTGCGTGTCGTGCAGTTCAGTGTGGCGTCATTCTCGCCGCCGTCGGCGGGCAGTGCGGGCGGCGACGCGATTACCATAACCGGCACCGGGTTTGCGCAGCCGGTTCAATTGACCATCGGCGGTGTGGCATGTGCGGGCACGGCTTTTGTCAACGCAGCGGGCACCAGCATCACCGGCTTGTCCGTGCCAGCCGGCACCGGCACCAGCCTGGACATTGTGCTGACCACGAACAACCTGCCGCCGCAGACGCTGACGCAGAAGTTCAGCTACGGCAAAGTTCTGCAAGGAGGCAGCGGTGGCGGCGGCGGCGGATGCACTTCCGGCACCGCGCCCGGCCTCGTGCTGCTGGCGCTGCTAGGCGTCGGCGCGGCCCTGCGTCGCAGGCGAGCCGCCTAGCGCATTGCAATTGGTGAGCGGGGCTGGGGCGACCCGGCCCCGTTTGCGTTGCCGCGGGGTAGCAGTAGTGCATCCTCCGGTTTAGCTTGCGTTCAAGGGCAGGACGCGCCATGACGCTGACAGTCGAGCAGGACAAGCAGGCCAGGCGGTTTCTTGCAGATCTTCGCGAGGAGATTCGCACGCACGCCGGCGTGGGGCATTCGATTCTTGGGCGGATGAAGACCGATCCGCGCTCGCGCCATGACTTCATGGTGCTGGCTGGGCAGCATTACCCGCTGGTCGGCAACTTCACCCGCTACATGGAATTGCTGCTGCTCAACGCGCCCGACAGCGAATCCAAGTGCTGGCTTGCCAAGGTGCTGGTGGACGAATACGGCGAGCGCAGCGAAGGCCAGGATCACGCCGAGCACTACCGCAAGTTCATGCACGCGGCGGGCGTGAAGCCGGGCGCGGAGGACACGATTCCCCTGCACCCTGAAGTCGCGCACTTCATCCGCGAGCACTACCGCATCGCCACCGAGGAGCCGTTTCTGGTCGGGCTTGGCGCATTGGGCCCCGGCCACGAGTGGAGCATCCCGGCGATGTTCGAGCTGGCGGTGGCGGGCCTTCGCAAAGCCGGTTTTGCAGAGCACGAAATCGAGTACTGGACGATGCACCTTGAGCAGGACCAGGATCACGGCGCATGGCTTGAAGAGGCGCTGGTGAAGTATTGTGTGGATGACGGCAATCGCGAGCAGATCAGGCGCGGCGCGCTGCTGAGCCTGGATGCGCGCGAGCGATTCTGGTGGGGGGTGACCGACAAGATCGCCAGCGAGACCACACGCCGCAATCTGCCGCCCGGCGCGGGCGCAACCAGCGAGGCGGGGCAGTTGACACTGCGCGAGTTGCGTGCCGGCTGGCGGGTGGAGGCGCGGCTGGTGGAGAGGTAGAATGGAGCCATGACCAGGACGCTGCACATAGAGTACGACGATGCACTGCTGAAGGCGCTGAACGTGTCGGCGGAGGAGTTCGACAAAGAGGCGCGTCACGCGCTAGCCGCCAAATTCTATGAGATCGGGCGTCTGTCCTCGGGCCACGCCGCGCAACTCGCCGGCATGGGTCGCGTCGAGTTCCTGATGAGTCTCTCGCAGATCGGTGTTGCCACGAGCAACCTCGACATCGACGATTTGCGTGAGGAGTTGGCCTTTGGTGGCGGTTGACCGCGTAATCTTCAATGCCGGACCGCTGATCGCTCTCGCGTCAGCAAACTGTCTGCATTTGGTGCATGACCTCATTCGGCAACCGCAGACGACCTCCACGGTCGCGCGCGAGCTGGTGGCGGGTACCAAGCCGGGACACATCACCGTATCGCTGGACGGATTCGAGATTCTGGATTTGGGCCCGGTGCCGGAGCCTATTCTCGCCGTGGTTGATCCAGGAGAAGCGTCCGTGATCCACGCCGCACTTCGCGACCCCGACTGCTCAGTTTGCCTGGATGATCGGCGTGGCCGAAATCTGGCCCGGTTACTGGCAATCCCCTGTTTTGGCGCCCTCGGTCTCTTGCTTCGGGCGAAGCAGGCGCGTCTGATCACCGCGATCCGTCCGATGGTCGATGCAATGGAAGCGGCGGGCTACTACTACAAGAAAGTCTTTGTCGATGGCGTTCTGCAGGGTGCAGGCGAGCCAAGATCCGCGGGGGAAGACGAGTGAGCCAAAGTCATCTGCTGGTCGTGGGTTTCGGCGGGCCGACGCCTGGGTGCTGCAAGAAGTTTTCGAGCTGCCCCGGCGAGGCCTACTGCTTCGTTTCCGGCATCTTCGGCGACAACCCCGCCCGCAGGGCGCGCGTTGACGAAGTTGTCGAGCACTACAAAGCCCTGGGCGGGTTTTCGCGCTTCAACGAAATCACCGAAGCGCAGGCGGCGGCTGTGGGGGACGAGCTCAAGCGCCGCGGGATCGACGTCAAAATCACCGTCGGCTACGACCACTGGATGCCGCACATCGCCGACCAGGTCGCCGAAATGGCCGGCACCGGCGCGCGCGAGTTCATCACGCTCGTCATGGCGCCGCACCAGTCGTCCGTAAGCTGGGACGGCTACCTG
>CAZZBH010000164.1:0-5716 GCA_964652605.1 uncultured Planctomycetaceae bacterium | reverse complement strand
ACCCAAGACCCAGCACCCAACACCGCGAGACTGGCGTTTATCTCAGTCCCACGGCGCCGCCATCGACTGACAACGCTACACCATCGCTGAAACTGCTCTACCGGCTTTGCGTGAGACAGCGGTTTTTTGGATGCGCGACCCGGCGCATACGTTCAGACTGACGCACTACCGCTTTTTTGGCTGACTTTCCCCAACCTCGTGCGCTTAACTTCTGATGGCTGTGGCTGCGCAAACGATACCGACCGCTGAGCAGATCATCCAGTCGCACCAGCGCGACGTGTGGCGCTTTCTGGTCGCGCTGGGATGCGAGCCGGCTGAAGCGGACGACCTGACGCAGGAGACATTCCTGAGCGTGCTGCGCGGCAAGTTTGAGTACTTCGGCGAGCGCGAGACGGCGGCCTGGCTGCGGCGGGCGGCCAAGAACCTGTTCATCAGCAGCATCCGCAAGCGTCGCCGGGCATCGCTGGTGCCCAACCTGGATGACGCCGACACCGACTGGGCCGAATATCAGGAGGGGCTTCCCGAAGACGAAAGGCTGGCACTGCTGCGGGAGTGCATCCACGAACTGACAGATCGCGCTCGCGAGGCGCTTAAGCAACGCTACGAGTTGAACCTTTCGCGCGAACAGATGGCGCGCAACCTGGGCATGGAGCCAGCCGGCGTGCGAAGCCTGCTGGAGCGCGCAAGACAGCGCCTGCGCGAGTGTGTCGAACGAAAGCAAAGCCGTGACGAACGCTGAACGATTCTGGGAAGCATCAGTGGCGGAAGCAGTCACCAACCGCCAACCGCCAGACCAGACGAGTGAAATCCTCGCGCGCCTAAGCGCTGCGCCGGCGCGTGCAACACGTCGCCGACTGCCGCGCATTGTTCGCTACCCGCTTGAGCTTGCGGCGGCGGCGGCGCTGGTGGTCGCGATCGGCTTCGTGACCGGGCTGATCCGCCTGCCGGGCAGCGACACGCCGGAGTTTGTTGACCCGGATCTTACCTGGCTCGCCGGCCCCGGCAGTGCGGTCACCGTCACAGACGCGGGCCTGCAGTTGGAACGGGGTTACGTGCTGGTCAAGACCGGCGCGCCGGATGTGCGTCGCGGCGAGTCGTTGTTTACGCAGCTTGAAGGGATGGCCGTCGTACTGGCCGGAGAGGTTCCGACCGCCGACGAACAATCCGCCATTAGAACATGGCTTGAGGAACGAAAGGTCGAGGAAACCATGATTCGAAAAGCAACCCAATGGGCAGCCGGCGCAGCCATCTGCGTGCTGATGCTGCAAGGAACCGCGCAACTGGACGGCCAGGAGGTGAAGGCCGAACAACAGCCAGCACCATCGCCGGTTTGGCACAAAGTGCTGACCGCAATGGAACTCGACCGGCTGCCCAAGGATGCCAGGTACGTGCAGATGGTGGGCCTGCCGGGAGGATACCTGCCGCTGATTGCCGACTACATGCACATCGAGGGGATCGTATTTCACGGCTACAACCTCCTTCCTTCACATATCGAGGCGCTGTCGGCGCTGCCGAAGCTGCGGGTGCTGGATCTGCGCGGTTGCGGATGGGAGGAAGGCCCAGACTACACTGTGCTGTCAAGCCTGAAGGCGCTCACCGACCTGGGCCTCGACCTGGATGGCGATGACGAAGTGGAGAGCCAGGCGCGCAAGCTCGCGGCCTCGGGCATGAAGCTGAGGCTTGGGCTGCACGGTGACCTTTGGGAACTGTTCAAGCAACTGCAACAGACGTTTCCTGACACCGAGGACATTCGCATGCCTGGCGCAAGCGATGCAGCCTGCATCGAGATGATCGGGTTTAAGAACCTGCGGCGCCTGACACTCCTGGAGTGCAGCGCGTCCGAGTTGGGTTACGCGCACCTTTCTCGCCTTCAGCGGCTGGAATACCTGCATCTGGAGATCGACGATGGAAGCGGCACAACGTCGCTGCCCACAATTCACCACGTCAGCAAGATCAAAGCTCTGCAGCATCTCGTACTTGACGGTGAAGGCGACGTGGAAGCCGGCGCATTGTCTGCGTTGGGCACCATGACGCAATTGCGTCACCTGAGCCTGCCTTGGTCATTCTGGGAGCAACTGGCCCGGCTGGACGGCCGCGCTGAGACGCCGTTCAAGAACATGAAGATGCTTGAGACATTCGAGATCTCGATCCCTCCGAAAGCATCGAAGTCAGAGCTGGCAGCTCCGAGCATACGCCACCCGCTGGATGTTGGCGCACTGGTTGGAGCCCGAAAAGTGGTCCTGCACTTGTGGGACACTGAGCGGCTGGACAAACCCCTAACCAAAACCGTGGAGGGCAGCGACGCAGCCACCGCCGCTCGCGTCGAGCAATTGGTCATCAACATCGTCCGCATCTCGCCGCCCACACCGAACACTGCGGAGAACTGGCACGCAGGCATTGTCCGCTACCCCAATCTCAAGCGCGTCGAAATCGGCAGAACTGCCAACCCGCCGCAGCGCCCGATTTTTCTGGAGTATGACGAACGACCGACCGGCCCATGGCATGGCGGGCAACTGGTCGGGGAGCTTCGCAATCGGATCGAAGGCATTGAGATCGTCGATACGTTCACTCGATAAGACGACTTCGCCATTTTCCGCCCATCGGGGAAGCCGCTTCGGAAAGCCCGCTGCAGGAGAAGCATCCAACCGGCTGGATCGTCGGGTCATCGAGTTGAATCACCCCCGCTTGCGCCGCAGTTTCCAATCATGAAGCAGGCGGCCCAGCCATGATTTGCGGGCGTAGGCCTCGGCCTCCTGGCGCGCTTGCTTCATGCGAGCGTGCTCCAGAATCATTTCGTAGGCGGCTTCGTGACGCTCGATGTAGTCCTTGTAGCGCGCGTCGCCGGTCTGGGCGTACTCGACGCGATGAAAGTCCATGCGATTCCTGATGGCATACAAGTAGGGCGACGCGAGGTGAAGCACACCGGCGCTGCCTTCGGCGCGCAGTCGGCTTAACAACTGCCGATAGTAGGCCAGCGCGCGGGGACCGGGGGTCCAGGCCTCATCTGCGTCCTTTGCCGCCTTCGCCTTTTCCTCGGCTAGCGCGAGTGTTTCGGCGGATTCGCGCTCGGCAATCACGCGGCGCTTTTCGTCGCCGACGTACCTGAACTCCCGCTCATGGCCGGAGCTGAACTGGGCCAACTGACGACTCAGCTCGGACTCATACTTCTCAGCCGGTATGTAGGGCAACTGAAAGAGCATGCCTGTGGGTATGTCTGCACCGGGCGCAGCTTTGCGGTAGTTCCACCACACCACCGCTGGAAGCTTGTCCCCGTGCGCGCGCATGAACGCATGGGCTTCCGACAATCCCTGCCGAACCGCGCTGGTGACAATCCTGGACAACTCCCACGCGGCAAGCTTTCGCAATGCCGGCTCGTCCAGCATTGCTGACAAGCGGGTAAGTATCGGAGGGAGCAACTCCGGCTCGGCGTCTGTCTTTCCCTGCCGGTAGGTGAACAGGTACATGCCGTACTCGCGCGCTTGTGGCGTCAGCAGCCCGTCAAGAAAGTCGAGGTGCTCCACTACCTCGCGGAATGTCGTTGCCGGCTCCTGCTTGACGATGCGCGCGTCCCGGATCGCCGCGATCAGGTCCGGGCGCTCGAAAGTGCAATCGTCGATGAAGCGGACGAGTATGCGATAGTCCTTCAACTGCCAGCGCGGGACCTGCTCCAGTGCCCACGCGACCAGCTCGGGCCGCATGTAGAGGAGGCGGTAGAGAATGACGCCCGCAAGGTGAACCGGATCGACCTTTGTGCGCGAGACCTGGTACATCCGCTCGCGCTTGTCCAGGATGCGTGCGGCTGCGTTCAGCGCGCCCTTGGCCGCCTGCTGGTGGCCGTGTTCCAGTCCCCATTCCGCCACGTCCAGCAGCAGCTTCACCATCGCGTTGGGGTGCGACGTCCCCAGCGTGTACATAAGCTGCTCTGAAACATCGGGGCGATAGAAAACGCGCGCTGCGGATCTCACTACGCTGCGAATCGCACTCTGTCGGTGCTTGCCAAAGAGAGAATCCGCCCTGCAAGCCCAGTCGATGTGCTTGAAAAGTACGTCCGCCACCTTCGGGTTGCTTGCTTCCGCCTTCAGCAGGAGTCGAGTAAGCATGCACTCGCGCCAGTTGTTGTAGGCCGACCAACCCAGCAGGCGCGAAGTTCGCCCGATGATTTCAGAGTCGGTCGCGGTCAACAGAAGCATCACCAGATAGTCGTCACTTATGGCCTCAAACTCGAACGGGTTGTCGCGCCCCGACGCCTTGAACCGTCTGCGCGATTCTTCAAGCCACTGCTCGCGGCCCTTTTCGACGAAGGCGCGTAAATCCTCATCCAACGCAGCGTCGTCGCAGGTGTCGTCCGTGCCTGGCGCAAGCCGCCGCTCGACTTTTGACTTGCTGCCGCAGTGCTGGCACTGAGCGATGTCCTGCGCGCGCTGAAGCCCAATCGCGCTGCCGCACCCGGGGCATCTGGCCTCGGCATGCCCGTCGCCGGCGATGGCGTGAGCGGGAATGAAGCGTGTTCGCCCGCGCGCGACATCGGCGGGGTTTACGCCTTCATGAAGCTCGGCCTCCAGGGTGCGAAGCCTACGCTCTACACCCGACTCGCAGCCGCAGTACTCACACTCGACCAGTATGGCATCGGCCTGCAACTGGAGTGGAGCGCCGCATCCCGGGCACAGGGCGCGCCGCGTAAGGAACAACGAAACCGGAACAGCATCGGACATGAAAGGGTTTTAGACGCCGATTGTCCGGGTGTCCGCAGCGTATGCGCCGACAAATCGCTATTTTGTCTGGATACTTCTGGCGGCGTTGCCCGCTCTATCGGGGATGCTTGTGACGGAATCAGCCGCTCCGACAACCGAGGAAATCATCCGCGCGCACCAGGACGGTGTCTGGCGTTTCCTTGTGAGCATTGGCTGCGAGCCCGCGCTGGCCGATGACCTCACGCAGGAGACCTTCCTCAGTGTCCTGCGCGGCGGGTTTCGGTACGAGGGGCCGCGCGAGACGACGGCCTGGCTGCTGCGCGTGGCGAAGAACCTGTTCATTGACCACGTTCGCAAACGCAAAGCGGTGCTGGGCATCGACCTCGCGCAAGCAGACGCACGCTGGCAGGAGTTCGATGACGAAACACCCTTCGACCGGCGCGTGCAGTGGCTCCGCGATTGCCTCGGCGAGCTGGGCGAGCGCGCGCGCGAAGCGGTAAGGCAACGCTACGAGTTGAACCTGGCCCGCGAGGATATGGCCAAACGGCTTGGCATCGCACCGGACGGCGTGAAGACGCTGCTGGCACGGATCAGGCAGAAGCTGCGGGAGTGCGTGCAGGGCAAGGCAGACGATGAACGAGCTTGACGACAAATTCTGGGAAACAGCCATCACCGAAGCCGCAACAGGCAAGCGCCCGCCGGACCAGGTGGAGCGCATCCTCGCGCGCCTGAACGCACAGCCGGCAACACCGCCCGCAAAGGCACGCCGCCGGTGGATACGCTATCCGGTGGAGGCGGCAGCTGCGGCAGCACTGGTCGTGGTAATGGGGTTCGCAACCGGCTTGCTGAAGTGGCCAGGAGAGGACCCGACGCCGCCGAAAGTGGTAGCAGACCGAAAGTGGGCCGCCGGGCCGGGGAGTGTGGTCGTCGAAACAGAGACCGGCCTGCGCCTGGAGCGCGGTTGGGTGCTGCTGCAACCCGGCGCACCGGACGTACAGTGCGGCGAGTCGGCATTGAGCAAGATC
>CAZZBH010000163.1:0-5806 GCA_964652605.1 uncultured Planctomycetaceae bacterium | reverse complement strand
CGCATGATGCTGCGCACCACCATCGCGCCCGAAATCATCAGGTAGCAGTAGTAGCCGTACATCAGCCACTCGAACGACCATATGCCGAACAGAAACCACGCCTCGACTGTGCGCGTCGATGTGTCGATCGCGGCCACGTAGGCTGAATCAGCGCCGAAGGTGTTGACATAGAACCGGTCCCCCAGGAAGAACCACAGGTCCCAGAGTATGAACGGCACCGCGATCGCCACCGCGAACAGGTTCGCCCGGTTGCCCAGAAACCACAGCTTGAAGCGGTCAAGCTCATCGGGCCGCACATCCAGGTGTGTGAACGCGCGGTCAAACCCGCGGCCGTAAATCCCCTTGAACAGGCGCAGGCAAACGAAGTGCACAAACAGCAGCAGCGGCTGTAACTGCCACTGCTTGTCGCGCACGAATTCCCAGATGTCGGTGCCCAGATCGCCGCTGCCGGCTTCGATCAGCCGCAAGACCAGCCCCGTCAGCCACGCCGCCGTGCAGATCAGGTAGGCCGCCAGAAAGTAGCGCCATACGCCGCCGGGCAGCGCGCGGTCAAGCCACCATGCGTTCTTGATCTGCTTGAAGTTTGCAGGGTCAAAGATGTCGGGATCGGCCTCGCGCTTGCGGCCGCCAAAGGCTGACTCAACCAGTTTGATGCCGAGCGCGCTGACGACGGGCCCGGTATCGCGCGTGCCATCGGCGGTCTGTTGGTCGGTCGTGGTCATGAGGTGCCATCATGCCAAGTGAAGGTCTTTGTGGCGCCACCCAAACGGCCTGCTAAGATTGCGGCATGAACCCTCAAAAAACTGCCATCTCGGGCCTGGCTGCGACATCCGCGGCAGTGGCGTTGTTCTGGCTGATGGGCATGAACTTCTGCGGCTGGCTTGGCGCCTGGCTGACGCCGGGTGCCGCGTGGCTTGTGGGCATCCTGATGGCGCTGGCCGCGGGGCTTGGTTTTGCGGCGCTCTGGCACGGCACGTTGGCGCGGCAGGCTTGGGCAAAGCGATTGCCGCCAATCGTCGCGTCGCTGCTATACGGCGTGGCGGTGGGCCTGTTGTTCGTGCTGCTGGTGCCGCTAGTGCTGTCGGCGCTGGCCGGCAACCCGGGGATGGTGCACAGCACAATGTTCGACGGTGCGGTGACCTTGTTCGGCGGGCACGTCGTGCCGGCACTGCCCGACCTGTTTGAGCCGCCGTTTGCATCATGGATCGACGATGAGTGGATCCAGCGCGACGCGTTTGCAGCGCGGCTTGTACCATTCCTGCTGGCGTTTGCGCTGTACGGGCTGGTGCTGGGGTTGACGTCGTCGCGCTCGAAGTAGGGGGTCGCCATGCCGATTGCCCGTGTCCTGCTGGTCGCAAGCATCGCGCTGGTAGTGATGGTCGCCGTGCTGTGGGCGTTTGACGTGAACTACCTGGCGTGGCTTGGCGCCTGGCTTTTGCCTGAAAGCCAGTACGCCGCCGGCATCACTGTGTTCGTGGTACTGGGTTTGTCGCTGGCGTACTTCTACGCAAGCGTGCTGGGCGAGAAGTTCGGCGGCCCGGGCGTCGCACGCGGGATGGCCTTTGGCGCGGTGCTCGGTGCGTTTGCGATCTGGGGACTGCCGCCGATACTATCCGGCATCGCGGGCGCGGTGGGCAACGCGCAGATGGTTTATCACGGCCGCGGCCTTACCAACGACGCGCCGCGAGCCGACGATTCGCGGCACGTGACGCGCGTCGAGCCTGTGCCCGCAATCGGCGGCGTCGCGCCGCCGCTGGCATTCATGACCGCCAACCAGCCGTGGGCGCCTGCTGACGCCTGGAAGGGCCGCGTGCTGCCGCTGGGCGTGGCGTTTCTGGTCTGGGGCGCGATTGTCGGCGCCTTCCTGAGCGAAGAGAAAAAGCAATGAGCATCCCGGTGATTCTCGCGCACGGCGGCGCCGGCGCACCCAACGAGCACGCCGACGGGCCGCAGGCCGCATGTCTGCGTGGCGCCGAGTTGCTGGCCGACGGCGGCATCGACGCGGCTTTGCGCGCGGTGATTGAAGCCGCGGTGATGCTCGAGGACGACCCGCGGTTCAACGCGGGCACCGGCGCAAACATGCGCCTGGACGGCAGCACGCAGATGGATGCCATCCTCGCCACCAGCGACGGGCGTATCGGCAGCGTCGCGGCGATCGAAGGCGTGAAGAACCCGATTCGCGTCGCGCGCCTGGTGATCGACAGCCCGCACGTCATGCTTTGCGGCGAGGGCGCAACACAATTCGCGCGTCACCGCGGCGTGCCCCAAGCCGACGTGGCCACGCCGCGCTCGCGCGACCGGCACGCCAAGGCCCTTGAAAGGCTCAAGACAGGTGAGCTGCGGCCCACCGAGCAGAAGTGGCGCGGCAAAGATATGCACGGCACGATCGGCGCCGTGGCACGCGGCCCCGATGGCGGCCTCGCTGTCGCGTGCAGTACCGGCGGCACTTCGATGATGTTGCCCGGCCGCGTCGGCGATACGCCCATTTTCGGTGCGGGCGTGATGTGCGGGCCAGCCGCAGCGGTGTGCGCCACCGGCGACGGCGAAGAGATTATCCGCCGGCTTGCCAGTGTGCGGGTGTACCAGCGCATCGCAGCCGGCGAGCATCCGCAACAGGCGTGCGAAGCCGAGGTAGCTGCATTTCCGCAGCCGTACGTGGTAGGCTTTATCGCCGTAAGCGCCGATGCCCACGGCATGGCGGCCACGGGCGGAACGATGGCCCGCGCGGCGCATGAGTTGAAACCGCATGGCGACGCTGCCCGTTGAAGGATAGTTGCGCAGGGGCAGACTGCCGCCACAACCAAGCGCGCCCGTAGCTCAGGGGATAGAGCATCCGCCTTCTAAGCGGACGGTCCCAGGTTCGAATCCTGGCGGGCGCGCCATTGCCGTTTCGCGGCTCAAACCCGGACTATGCGGCTTTGTCGATTGGCAAAGGTGTTGTCGAGCAACACGCGCTCTGGCCGCGGCGATCTTCTAGGATGCGCGAATGAGTTGGCGCAAGATCGCTATCGTGCTGCTGGCGGCTGTGGTGCTTGTGGTCGCGTGGTCACTATGGGATGACACGCTTCAGGCACCTTCGCCCAAACGAAGGATGGGCGCAACACCCGCGCAGCCCCTGACCGTTCCAACACAACCCCGAGCAGTATCCGAGGAAGCAGTACGCGGCAAGCCGACAAACGATCTCGCAGTGAATAACGAAACGCAGACGCAGGCCCCGGCGGAGCCGACACCGGATCTCCGGATATCCTTCCCCCAAGACCAGCACCGCAGCACGGACCACACTGCGACGCACAAGCTGATCGCCGAAGTCTCTGTCGAGCCCTCATGGCGAAGGCTCATGGCGCACTTGAAGGTCGTCGTGCCCGAGGGCTTCAAGGTGCGGTTCACGCGGCTGCTGGCTACCGACCAATCGGGCAAACGTCGCGCCATGGACCCTGGGTCGCAACACCTTCATCGGGCGTACGGCTGCAGCCTGCGAGACATGGGAGTTGACACCGGCAAGCCGTTCCGGGTTGAGATGGAAGTATCCTGGGATACCGACGCGCCTCCCGCGCCCGCCTTCAGCGTCACCTGGTGGGCAATTGACGACGGTGGCGAGTATCTGGATCCCGTCGTCGTTGGCCCTGCGGCCCTGCTAGGGTCGGCGGATGGCTTGCCGCGTGTCGTGGACTTTGCACGCTCTCATTTCGGGACCGCCCCGCCGGGAAGAGCTGCACCGGACCTCGTGCTCTATTTCGCGCTGCCGCCGAAGCCCGGCAACCTTGCGTTCATTCCCTACCCCCGTCTAAGCTTTGTATCGCCGCCTGAGACTATCCTCGCGTTCGACGCCCAGGCCAACGACTTGATCAAGCAGAATCGCGTTGCCTTCGGCGACGCAAGGCTTTTCCCGCGCGGCGACATGACTGTTCCGCTGACGGCCATTGCCGACGACGTGCAGGAGTTCGCCGTCATCATTCGTGGCGCATTGGTTCACCTGGACGACGGAGTGTCCGAACAATGTCGCCTGGGGTTCTACCTCTTGATGCCCGGGGACGAGCCCTACAGGCCCCGCACCTGCGCGCTGGTCGATGAAGGCAAGTTACTGGACCCATGGGCCGATGGCTATCTGCCAACGGCCTGCTGGGTCGGAAGCGAAATGGCAAACGACGGCGCGTTGACCGGGCAGGGCACTTCGGCGTGGCAGATGGGCGAATCGGGCGGCTATCTAGACTCAATGACGCTGGGCGCCCTCTATCACCCGCATTGGCTGGCGAGCGGCGACATCCGCCTGCGACCAGCCGGCGGCTACCGCTTCGTGCGCGATGAGCACACGCGCGTCTATGCCCTAGACCGCGGCCCGGAGGGCGACAGCGCCACGGACATTTCCGAAGACGTGGACGCTCGATTGGACGTGAGCGAGCACGGTGACCTGATCGTGCACATTGACAGGGTGCACGCCTCGGCTGAGAAAGACGTCCGCCTGGTGATCGTGGCCCCGCGCGTCGAGCCTGCGGCGGACGACCCCATCCAGCACGGCAAGCTGCTGACAGGCGGGACAGCCGTGCGTGGCGCGGTTGACACACCCCGCGACCTGATCTCGAAAGCTTCCACCGGCAAAGACGGCAAGCCTCTACCCCGACTTCGGGGCAAACCGCCAAACATTGACGGGTGGAAGCCGGTCGCCAGCTTTGATCAGTCCAACCCCGATTGACCGAGAGTGGCACGGGTGCCCGTGCCTGTGAAGTAGCACGGACGCCGCGCCCGGGTGAGCCGCCGTCAAACCGTCCGTTCGAAGCGCAAGCATCTTGCCTGTACCGGGTGCGAACATCTCACCCGCGTCTCAAGGATAAGCGCGCGGCAGGCCGGTGCGGGCCGGAGTTCTGCGCTGCAAAAGCCTGCGGGCCGGAGGCCCGCGCTCCTACGGCTACCTTACGGCGTTTGCCTGGTCTTCGGCCATGTGGCACTTCTTGTACTTCTTGCCTGAGCCGCAGTGGCAGGGGTCGTTGGGGCCTGGGGCTTTGCTCTTTTCGCGGGCCTTGTAGCCGGTGTTGGCTTTGCCGCCTGCGTTGGCGGCTTGGTCCATCTGGCGGCGTGTTTGTTGCTGTGACTCTGTGGGCTGCGGCATGCCGGTGGTTGAGGTCATGCCCGGCGCCTGCTGGTGTACGGCGCGGGCCGCTGGCGCCATGGCGCGTGGTTGCGGGGCTTCCTCAAACTTGACCTCGATGCGGAACAGCGTGCTTACGACTTCCATGTCCACGGCGTCGAGCATGACCTCGAAGATTTCGTGGCCCTTTTTCTTGTACGCGTCCTTGGGGTCCTTCTGGGCGTAGCTTTCCCAGTGGATGCTGCCCTTCAGCACATCGAGATTGCGCAGGTGCTGCTTCCAGTGCTCGTCGATGCTCTGCAACAACAGGTAGCGCTCAAGCTGCCGCATGCGACCGTGGGCCGGGCGACCAGATTCAGTCCTTCAAGCGGAGTTCCAATTCGACGGGCTCAGCCGAACTCCAGCAGGCCGGATCGATTGCCAACCTCTCTTCACCAAATCGGCCGTTGACCGTGCCACTGTAAGGCACTGACGGAACTCCCCAGGGCAGGAATTCCCACTCGAAAGTGCCATCACCCGCGACTTCAACCGACATCAGTGGGCGGTCCTCGTACAGGGCACCGGAAAGACGGCAGTCAAGGCGCCCTCCCGCCACCGATGAACCATCGGCGCGCGCGACGCGCCCCCTCACATGGACGTAAGGTCTCAATTGAATTTGCCAGTCTCCACCGTCTTCGATCCGAGTCGGGCGAACCAAGCCACCGGCCTCGAAGCTTTTGGACT
>CAZZBH010000162.1:0-5852 GCA_964652605.1 uncultured Planctomycetaceae bacterium | reverse complement strand
TCACGGTCCGCGACGGCGAAACCGACGCCAGCGTGTGGTGGGGAAAGGTCAATAAGCCCGTCACTCCGGAAGTCTTTGACGCGCTGCACAGCAAGGTGATCGACTACTTCAACAAGCGTGATGAGCTGTTCGTGCTTGATTGCCACGCCGGCACCGACCCGGAATATCGCCTGCCTGTCCGCGTCGTCACCGAAGGCGCCTGGCACGCCCTGTTCGCCAGCAATATGTTTGTGCGCCTGAGCGCCAATGAGCGCGCCGGATTCAAGCCGGGGTTCACGGTGCTTCACGCCCCCTACTTCGAGGCTGGCGGCACAGCCGACGGCGTGAACAGCGAAGCGTTCGTGCTGGTGAATTTCGGCAAGAAAATCGTGCTGATCGGCGGCACCAAGTACGCCGGCGAGATCAAGAAGAGCGTCTTTTCCGTGATGAACTACCTGCTGCCCGCGCGCGGCGTGCTGCCCATGCACTGCAGCGCGAACATCGGACCGGATGAAGACTCGGCCCTGTTCTTCGGGTTGAGCGGCACTGGCAAGACCACCCTGTCAGCAGACCCGAAACGCAAACTGATCGGCGACGACGAGCACGGCTGGTCAGACACAGGCATCTTCAACTTTGAGGGCGGCTGCTACGCCAAAGTGATCAACCTGTCGGCAGAAGCCGAGCCCGAAATCTACGCCACGACGCAGCGCTTCGGAACGGTGCTGGAGAACGTCGTGTTCGACGAGCACACCCGCGTGATCGACCTCGACAGTTCCAAGCTGACCGAAAACACGCGCGCCAGCTACCCGATCGACATGATCCCGAACCATGAGCCGGCTGGCCGCGGCGGCAACCCGCGTAACGTGGTGTTTCTGACCTGCGACGCGTTCGGCGTGCTGCCACCGATCAGCAAGCTCACGCCCGAGCAGGCGCAGTACCATTTCATCAGTGGCTACACAGCCAAGGTTGCAGGCACCGAGCGCGGAGTAAAAGAGCCAAGCGCAACCTTCAGCTCCTGCTTCGGCGCGCCGTTCATGCCGCGCCACCCGGGCGTGTACGCCAAGCTGCTGGCGGAGAAGCTGCGCAAACACAACGCGAACTGCTGGCTGTTGAACACCGGCTGGGCGGGCGGTGAGTACGGCGTGGGCTCGCGCATCAAGATCAAGTACACGCGCGCGATGCTGAACGCGGCGCTGGAAGGCAAGCTCAACAATGTGGAGTTCAAGGAACACCCGGTGCTGGGCTTGCAGTATGCCGCCGCATGCCCGGACGTGCCCGCCGAGATCATGGACCCGCGCGAATCCTGGGCGGATAAGAGCGCCTACGACCAAAAGGCGAAGCACCTCTCGCAACTCTTTCAAGACAACTTCAAGCAGTTCGAAGAGGGAGTAAGCGACGCGGTGAAGGGCGCCGGGCCGCGTGGTTAGAGCGCGATGATTTGCCTCTCGCCAAGTCCGCCAAGTTCGCCATGAAGAAGCGACGTGAGTTTACTTGCGAGGAAGATCGAGTCGCCGCGGATGCGGTGGACGTGGCGTATCAGGTTCACAACACGCTTGGGCCGGGACTGCTGGAATCCGCGTATTCGCAGCTGTTCGGCCACTGGTTGCGCAAACGCGGGTATCAGGTTGAAACGGAAGTTTCGGTTCCGATTGAGATTGACGGCCTGCGCATAGCCACAGGTTTCAGGGCGGACGTGATCATCAACGGCGTCCTGATCATCGAGTTGAAGTCCGTGCGCGCCTTTGAAGATGTATTCCTAAAGCAGTTGCTTACGTATGTCAGGCTGTCCGGAATGCGTCTTGGCCTGTTGATCAACTTTGGCGCCGCCAGTCTAGACGGTCAGATCAAGCGGGTAGCAAACGGCCTACCTGAAGACTAAATGGCGTACTTGGCGAACTTGGCGAGAAGCAAATGCCTACCGATAGCGCACTCAAACTCGTCTGGATCGACCTCGAAATGACGGGCCTTGACCCGTTGCGTGACGCCATCCTCGAGATCGCATGCATCATCACCGGCCCCGACCTCAAGCCGATCGCCGAGTGCGAAGACGTGGTCTGGCAGCCGCGCGAGGTGCTCGACCGCATGAGCCCCTTCGTGCGCAATATGCACACGACCAACGGGCTGCTGGACCGGGTGACGGACTCGCAGGTCAGCACACGCGACGCTGAGCGCAACGCGCTGGCCCTGATCAGCAAGCACTGCGCGCTGGGTGAAGGTGTGCTGGCCGGCAACAGCATCCACCAGGACCGCCGCTTTCTCACGCGGCACATGCCCGCGCTCGAGAGCTACCTGCACTACCGGCAAGTGGACGTAAGCACGATCAAGGTGCTCACACAGGCCTGGTATCCCAAGGTGCCCAA
The DNA here is from genome assembly GCA_964652605.1 of uncultured Planctomycetaceae bacterium. GTDB lineage: Bacteria > Planctomycetota > UBA8742 > UBA2392 > UBA2392 > JADJRK01. The sequence continues at coordinate 3,513 of CAZZBH010000162.1, read as the reverse complement.
ATTCGAGAAGGGTAACGCCCACACAGCGCTAAGCGACCTGCGCGAAAGCCTCGCCGAGCTGGAGTACTACCGAAAGCACGTCCTGAAGTAGCCTCTCGCAAAGTTCGCCAAGTCTGCAATGAACTGCTTTGAACCACGAATCTCCACCAATCGGCACGAATCGAAACCGCATTCGTGAAGATTCGTGGGTTTGCCTTTGCCGTTGATTGCGCACTTGGCGAACTTTGCGAGAGGCTAACCGGCCAAACGTTGAAGCGCGCCGCGACAGTGCTAAACAGGATTGCAACACCCGTCAGGAGCCACGATGCCGCTTGAGATCCTTGGCAAGATGTACGAGAAGGCCAACCGCGAATACTACGCCATCGGCCAGTTCAACTTCTCCAACCTGGAGTTCCTGCAGAGCGCGCTCGACGCCGCCGAGGAGATGAAGTCCCCGGTAATCGTCGCGCTCTCCACGGGCGCGATTAAATACGGCGGCATCAAGAACCTCGTCGCGCTGACTTCCACCATGGCCGACCAGATCAGCGCGCCGGTTGCCCTGCACCTTGACCACGGCACGTCGCTCGACGACGTCAAGATGTGCGTGGATGCCGGCTTCACCAGCGTGATGATTGACGGCAGCCACCACTCCCTGGAAGAGAACATCGCCATTACCCGCAAAGCCGCCGAGTACGCCCACGGCAAGGGCATTACCGTGGAGGCGGAGCTGGGCCGCCTTGGCGGCATTGAAGACGACATCGACGTGGACGAGCGCGACGCGCGCCTGACCGATCCCGCCGAAGCGGTGAAGTTCGTGAAGGAGTCCGGTTGCGACGCGCTCGCGGTCGCGGTGGGCACAAGCCACGGGGCGTACAAGTTCAAGGGCGAAACGCGAATTGACTTCGACAGGATCAAGACGATCAAGGACAAGCTCAAGATCCCGCTGGTGCTGCACGGCGCCAGCAGCGTGGACGCCGAAAGCGTCGCGCAGATCAACGAGTACGGCGGCAAGATCGAAGGAGCTAAGGGGCTCGATGCCGACAGCTACCGCAAGGCGATCGCCAACGGCATCAACAAGGTCAACATCGATACCGATCTGCGCCTGAAGTGGACGGCGGTGCTGCGCAAGCTGATGAAGGACAAGCCGGGCGAGTTCGACCCGCGCAAGTTCCTCGGCCCAGCCCGAGACGCCGTCCGCGAAGTAATCAAGGAAAAGATGAAGCTCCTAGGCAGCGCCGGCAAGGCTTAGCCGCGTCACTTGTAGCTTGGCATGCGCACCACGCCGAGATCGACGCATCCGTCGGTGGCTGTGAAGGTGATCCGCACGTCAGGGTGCAGGTCATCCCGCGACCGGCTCCACAGGTAGATGACGTACTCCGTGCCTGGTTTCAACTCGCGGTCGAGCGTGACGTAGTATCCGTGGGGGTCCGTCTTCACCAACTCATACGGGCGGTGTCCCAGGTACCACGCGCCGTAAGCGGCGGCTTGAAAGCACGCTTCGTTGGATTTCAGAAGGGGCCTGATCGTCTCGGGCACCATCTCGCGGATGGTGTCGTGGTCTCCCTTCGATTGTGCGGACCGTAGCTTTGCGAAGTGGCCTTCGGGCACCGTTTTGGGGCGCCATTGCGTCTCTTCTTTTGCGAGTTGGCGTTCGGCTTCGAGAACCTCTCTGGCCGCCTTGTCTTCCTCAACGGTGAACAGCACTCCGTGGACCCAGGGCAGTCCCTCATCGCTGTCGCCAACAGCGCGAAGCGCCAAGCCATCCGACAGGGGTGGCGGCAGTACCTTTCCGGAGACCACTTCCTGCCAGAACTTGGCGCCCGGAGCATTGTTGAATCCACCGGCGGTCATGCCGTATCGGTCGCCTGTAAACGGGCCACGAAGTTCCCACGTGTACATGACCTGACCCGACTCGGCCATCCATCCACCAAGCGGGCCGCCAGTCAGCACGGTTTGGCCCAACGGAATGGAAATCCATTTGGGGAACAGGAACATCGTTCGCCCATTAATGCCGGACCATTGGTCAGCAACCAACAGGAATCGCTCCACGGCCCAGGCTTCCGATGTGGGAGGCAACTTCCACTGGGGCATCACCGCAGTTGGCGATTCGATGCTGCGCGAGAGCGCATGCATTGGTGCATCGGGTACGTCGATGACTTCCGCTTGCTGCACGAACAGGCACCGATCAGTGAACCCTAGCGACAGCGCGGTGCCGCGATCCGCGTCGAAGTACCAGGTTGAATCGCGGCGCTGCATGGGCGTCTGCGGCCAGGCAAGGAGCGCTTTGGCATGCGCGCCGTCTTTGGGTGTCGCGACGACCGGAACGATCCGGGCGGGAGCATCCAGGGTCAGCAGCACGCGGCACTTGCCCGCAGGTACCGTCGCCGGATCGTCGACGGGTTTCGGGTCGCCAATGCTCAGAAGGCTGCGGTTGCCCGGGTCGTCACTGCCCTCTTTGCTCCATTTCTTCAGGCGCTCGCTGAAATCCCCCGGAAGCGGCAGCACAACAGTCGGCTCTTGCCACTCCGGTTCATCGAACTTGCCTTCTAGGAGGTATGAATCCGTACCCCAGACATCCTTGTTGAACTTGAAGCCCACTAGTCCAGGAAACCCGGCAAACACCTGTGCATAGAAGCGCCCGTCTTCTGTCGCGTAGCATCGTTTTGTGCGGTCTCGGGTGCGCTTGAATCCTCCTGCTCCGCCGCGCCCGCCACCCCCTGTGGGCCCGCCTTCCTCTCGGAGTACGGGACGCACGACATCACGCGGGCTACGCTCTCCGAGGGTCGGCATCGATCCTTCAGGCAATCCGGAGTAGGTCGGATAGTTGTCGATATAGGGAACGGCGGTCCCGTCCTGGTCCACGAACCGGAAGCTGACGATGCGACGCCAGTAAGGGGTACGGAGAGACAGCTTCTTATGCTCGCCGCGCGTCAGAGTGAAGCGCTTCACGATGGTGCCGTAGAACCTCGCATGCAGTTCAAACTGGTACTCGCCCGGTTCGAGTCCTTCACCGAGAACCCCATTGTACAAGACGTGACTGGCGCCTTCGGCTGCTTCGCCGTGCTCGAGCAATGAGTAGCTGCCGAGCATGCGGTACAGATAGTGCTCCGTCGCGGTAAGGTCGATTGCCTGGCCTTTTGCGTCGGCGATCTCAATCTGCAAACTGCCCGCACCACGCTTGACCAGTGGGCCGTGGGGTTGCTGTGCTCGCCCGTACGCGTGCTCGTCCTGTGCATGCGGCTGCTGACTGATTCCTACGCACGTCAGCGCAACGATCGCAGCCAACGTCAAATGACGCAGTTTGAGGTTCGGCATGTCGAAAGCTTACGATTCGCCCGGACAAATCCCAATCGCTTTCCCTTTCCGGTGCGGCTAGCGGAGAGAACACAGCTTCTCGACAGGATTTGAACAAAAGCCCAGCGCGTTGGCGCGGGGCTTTTGTTTTGGCTGGCTATGCTGTTCCGCCGAGCGGTGTCATCAGGGCGATCGCGGCGCCGGAGGGGTCGGTGATGATGCAGAAGCGGCCGACTTCCG
>CAZZBH010000161.1:0-6034 GCA_964652605.1 uncultured Planctomycetaceae bacterium | reverse complement strand
GTTGAGGCCGACGAACTTGCGCAGCGCGTAGATTTCGTCGCCGATCACGATCTCGCGGCTGTCCACATAGCGCACAACACCGTCGCTGACGGCGCGCACCACCATCCCGCTGTTCTGCGCGACGTGCTTTTCCATGCCCGTGCCTACCAGCGGCGGCTCGGTCTGGATCAGCGGCACAGCCTGGCGCTGCATGTTGCTGCCCATCAGCGCGCGGTTGGCGTCGTCGTGCTCGAGGAATGGAATCAGCGAGGCGCTGACACCCACCATCTGCATGCTGCTTACATCCAGCAGCTCGACTTCTTCGGCTTTGACTGTCTTGAAATCCTGGCCGATGCGCACCGCGATATGGTCGCCGGTCAAATGGCCCTTGTCGTCCATGGGCGCGTCGGCGGGTGCAATCACCGAGTTCACTTCTTCGTCCGCGCGCAGGTACAAAATTTCGTCGGTGATCTTGCCCTTCTTCACGGCGCGGTACGGTGTCACAAGGAAGCCGTACTCGTCTGTTTGCGCGTACGTGCACAGGCTGCTGATCAGTCCGCTATTCGTGCCTTCCGGCGTTTCGATCGGGCAGATGCGGCCGTAATGACTGATGTGCACGTCGCGAACCTCAAAGCCTGCACGCTTGCGGTTCAATCCGCCCGGGCCAAGCGCCGACAGGCGCCGCTCATGGGTGAGCTGGGAAAGAGGGTTGGTCTGGTCAACGACCTGCGAAAGCTCGCCCCGGCCGAAGAAGAATGCCACAGCCGTGCTGATCGTTTTGGCGTTGATCAGATTGCGCGGCGTGGGTGTTTCTTCCAGGTTCATGCGCTCCTGGACGTTCTTCTTGAGCTTCAGGAAGCCCTTGCGCAGCTCATCGCACACCAGCTCGTCGATGGTCTTGACGCGCCGGTTGCCGAGATGGTCGATGTCGTCAATCGTGGCCCCGCTGCCCGGCTTGCGCAGCGCCAGCAGATAATCGATGGCGTTCTTGACGTCGTCGGGCATCAGCGACTGCGCGTTGTCGTCGATTTCGACGCCGAACTTGCGGTTCAACCGGAAGCGCCCAACGCGGCCCAGGCGATAGCGCGTTTCGTCGTAGAACTTCTCGGCGAAAAGTGCGGCGGCCTTTTCTTTGTTCACGGGATTACCCGGGCGCAGGCGCAGATAGATGCGCTCAAGCGCCTCTTCCTGGTCGGTGGTCGGGTCTTCCTGCAGGCTGTTGAGGATCAGTGGATCATCGACTTCCTTGATGATCTCGACTTCCTTGATGTTCTTGCTGGCGGCGATCACGGCGGCCACGTCGGCGCTGATCAGTGTCGCGCCTTCGGCAAGGATCTCGCCGGTCTCGGGGTCCGTCACGTCGCCTACGGCAAAGCGGTTGGCCAGCGACTTGGCGGCACCCTTGCTGCTGAGCTTGACTTTGGTTGTGTCATAGAACTGCCGGATGATGGCTTCGCTGGTGCTGAGATCGGGGCTCATGGCGCGGAAGAAAGTCATGGCGCTGAACTTGCCGCTCTGGTCGATGCGGATAGACAGCGTGTCCTTCTTGGTGACCGCGAGTTCGATCCAGCTTCCGCGCTCGGGGATGATCCAGCACGAGTGCATCTTGCGGTTGTCGGGCGACAGCTCGAACCCGAAATCGACACCCGGGCTTCGGTGAAGCTGGTTCACGATCACACGCTCGGCGCCGTTGATGATGAACTCGCCGCCGCCAATCATCAGCGGAAGCTCGCCAAGATAGACGTCCTCGTCCACGCTTTCGCCGTTGCGGTTCAATCGCATCTTCATGACCAGCGGGGCGCCGTAGGTCAGCTTGAGACCACGGCACTCGTCTGGCGTGTAGCGCGCCTCGCCCAGGTCGTAGCTGAGGAACTCAAGGCTCATCGTCTGGTCGTAGCTGTAGATCGGGAAGATCTCACTGACCAGCGATTGCAGCCCGATCTCCTCGCGGCGCGACTGCGGCACGTCGGCCTGCAGAAAGCGCGCGTAGCTTTCGGTCTGCAACTGAACCAGGTTGGGCAATTCAACCTGGCCGGCGGCTTTGCCGAATCGACGAATGGGAGTGGCGTCCTGGGTAAGCGGCATGGACAGTTCCTCGTGCTCTGTTTGCATGGCGGCCGTGCATCAAGGCCGGATTGGTACATCCTCAAACGCAAAAGGGGCGCCGTGGCGGGGAACCACGTGCCGTTTCAGTCGGATGCTTCCCGCGTTCCCGAGGCGCCTAAGCCGTCCCCTTGGCCTGGCACGCCTCAATCTGATTGCAGGAGCCCTGTTCTAATGTGAAACGCCGGGCATGGGGCGGGTGTTCCCGCCCCATGCCGGCAAATCAACTACTTCAGTTCGACCTTGGCGCCCGAATCCTCGAGCTTCTTCTTCATCGCCTCGGCTTCGTCCTTGGAAACGCCTTCCTTTACGGGCTTGGGCGCCTCCTCGACGAGTTTCTTGGCCTCGGCCAAGCCCAGGCTGGTCAGCTCGCGCACGACCTTGATCACCGGGATCTTCTTAGCCGGGTCCGTGATGCTGGCAAGCACCACGGTGAACTCGGTCTTTTCAGCCGCCGCAGCCGGGGCGTCGCCGCCTGCTGCCGGACCTGCCGCAACTGCCACCGCGGCCTGCGCCTTGACGTCGAATTTTTCCTCGAAGGCCTTCACGAAGTCACGCACTTCAAGCAGGTTCCAACCTGCAACCTCGTCGAGTACCTTCTGCACCTTTTCAGCAACCTCTGGCATGACCTGTCTCCTGATTGCGGATTGCGGATTGCAGACTTCGGTTCAACCGCGCTGCCTGGCCCTCAACCCTTTGTTTGACTGTCTGCTGCGGTGCGAACCCGAAATCCGCATTCCGCAATCCCCAAACCCCTAGCCCTGCTTTGCAAGCTTGTCTTCCAGCGCCTTGAACGCCCACAGCACCTGGGCGTAGCCTGTCTGCATCGTTGCTGCCATCTTCTGCGGTACCGCAAGCAGCCCCCCCGCCATCTGGCTGAGCAGCTCCTTGCGCCCCGGGAGCGTCGAGATTGCACGCACGCCGTCGGCTGTCAGCGCGTCCGGGCCCATCTGGCCGCCCTTGAGCGCGATTGTCTTCTCGTTCGCCTTCAGCCACTTGGTCGCGAACTTGGCCGCGTCGATAGCGCCTTCAGCACCGTACAGAAACGCCGTCGGGCCCTTGAAAACATCCGGCGCGACATCAGAACCGAGCAAAGCCGACAGGCCCCTCTCCTTCAGAGCGTGGGCGGCGATGCGGTTCTTGACCACCTCCATCGTCAGGTTTGCCTTGCGCAGCTCCGCGCGGAACTGGGACATTTTCTCGCTGTTCAAACCGCTGTAGTCGATCACCACGACGTCGGCCACGTCACCGAGAACGCGCTCGTACTGGTCAGCTAGCAGGCTGTTGATCATGTTCGGCATGGGTTTGATCCCGTCTCGTGTTCCGGCTTTGTTCCCGCTTGTGTAACTGCCTACTCGGCGGCTACGTGCACGCCCGGCGTCATCGTCCCGCTCAGGCTGATCTTGGCGATGTACAATCCCTTCACTGCCGAGGGCCTGATTGCCTTGATGTGCTCAAGCACGTGCCGCAGGTTGTCCGCCAGCTTGTCGTTGGAAAAGCTGCGCTTGCCCAGCGGCATGTGAATGTTGCCGCCTGAGTCAGTACGGAATTCCAGCTTGCCCGCCGCGAACTCCTTGACCGCCGACACTACGTCTTCGGTCACCGTACCGGCTTTGGGTGTCGGCATCAGGCCCTTGGGGCCCAGCACCTTGCCCAGCTTGCCGACGTGGCGCATCTGGCTTGGGTGTGCGATGGCTTTGTCGAACTCCATCCACCCCTCTTCAATACGCTTGGCAAGCTCGGCGCCGCCGACTGCCACAGCACCGGCTGCCAATGCCTGCTCTGCGGCGTCGCCTTCGACAAACGCAATCACGCGCTGCGACTTGCCGACACCGTGCGGCAGCGAAATCGCGCCGCGCAGGTTCTGATCCGCCTGGCGCGGATCGACGTTCAGTTTGATCGCGAGGTTGACTGTCTCGTCAAACTTGGCCTTGGGGAAGCCGGCCAGAACGGCCACCGCATCTTCCAATGAGTAGCGTCTGCCTGCCTCAACCTTCTTGGCGGCTTCGCGATACTTCTTGCCCCTGAAATCCTTTGCCATTTTTTCTCCCGGCAGTGTGTCCGCTGTCTCCTGCCTGACTTCGCATCCCACCGACAGTCCGCGGGCGCGATTAGAATCCGTTTCAATCTGGCGCAGCCAGGGGCCGCGTCGCTATCCCTTTACGAGGATGCCCATGCTGCGGGCTGTTCCTGCGATGACTTTCTTTGCTGCTTCAAGGCTGCCCGCATTCAGGTCGCTCATCTTGGTTTCGGCGATCTTTGCGAGCTGCTCCTGCGTGATCGTCTTGATGGTTTCTCGACCCGGCGTTTTGCTGCCCGCCTTGAGCTTGAGTTCGGTCTTGATCAGTACACTGGCCGGCGGCTTCTTCAAGATGAAGTCAAAGCTTCGGTCCTTGTAGATCGTGATTTCGACGGGCGTGACCATGCCCATCATCTTTTCGCGCGTGCGGTCGTTGAAGCGCTTGACAAAGTCGCCAATCGCCACGCCGTGCTGGCCGAGAGCTGGCCCGACGGGCGGCGCCGGCGTGGCCTGCCCGCCAACGCACTGCAACTTCACCTTCGCCATGATTTCTTTTGCCATTGTCCACCTTCTACATTCGACTCTGTGCGGCGTGTGGGCCGCTCCCGCCCTTGCGGGCGGGGCTCTTGCTACACCTTCTCGACCTGCCAGTACTCCAAGCCCACGGGGGTGGCGCGGCCGAAGATCGTGACGATCACCTGCACGCGGCCATTCTCGGCGTCCACTTCTTCCACGTGGCCTTCAAACCCGTCAAAGGGGCCGTCCTTGATCTTGACGGCGTCACCCTTGCTGAACTCAACCTTCAGTACCTTCTCTTCGCCTTCTTCTGCGGGCTCCGAAATGCGCAGGATTCTGCGCACGTCGTCTTCCGTCATCGGCACCGGCTGGTCGCGGTCGCCGACGAAGTCCCCCACGCCCGGCGTTTCGCGGATCAGATGGTAGGCTTCACCGTTGACCTTCCAGCGCTGCTCGGCGCTTTCGCTGTTGTCCTCGTCGGTGTCGATCTCGAGGTACAGGTAGCCGGGGTGCATCTTGCGCTTGCGTTCACGCTTCTTGCCGCCCTTGATCTCCTGAACCGTCTCCATCGGGATGACCATGCGCTCAAACAGATGCTCAAGACCGCGCGCCTTGACGCGCTTCTCAAGATTCTCCTTGATCTTCTCCTCGCGCGAGCTTTGTACACGCAGGCAATACCACATCTTCATGGACTGGGTCTCCGGCATCCGTTATCCCTGCGCTCCGCCGGGGGCCAGTTGGGGGAAAATCATCGTCACGATGCGTCCCCATCCTGCCTGGTCCCAGCTCTGGCCCTGCAGCATCCCGATGCCCATCGTAAACGTGAGGTCGTACAGGAACATCACGATCGCGAACCAAAGCACGAAGTACAGCACTACACCTGTCGCGCGGTTCACCTCTTTGCGCGCGGCCCAGCGTACGCGCTTCAACTCAGCTTCCGTCTCGATCAGCAGGTCGGCAAAGCGGGGTCGGTTAAGCCACCAGCGCAGCAGGAACATGCCACCGACAAAAAGCGCAAGGGAAATGAACACGCTGGGCGTGATCCAGTCGGTCAATTCACCGCCGCCGGCGATCAACGGCTGGCCGAACAGCGGGCGCTCAAGTTGCAGCAGGCGGTCAAAGCGTGTGTTGCCGTAGCTCATGATGGCGTAGCTGAGCCAGGCAAGCAGCGACACGAGCAGCAGTGTCGCGAACCCGCGAGATCTGCGCCCTGCACCACGCCGATAACTTTCGAACAACGCCATGTCTGCCCTGCCTGACTTTGACTACCTTGACCTGCAGCTGTTTCCGCGCGCTTGCGCTTGCGGCTCAAGTTCTGGCACGGCGGGAGGGAATCGAACCCCCAACCTGCGGTTTTGGAGACCGCTGCTCTGCCAGTTGAGCTACCGCCGTATGTAAGCTGGCCGATGGTCCTTG
>CAZZBH010000160.1:0-6155 GCA_964652605.1 uncultured Planctomycetaceae bacterium | reverse complement strand
AGGAAGCGCTGAACATTGAAGACGACCGCGCGCGCCGCGTCACGTTCAATGAGATCACGAAGAAGGCCATCCAGCACGCCTTCGAAAACCCGCGCGAGATTTCAGCCAACCTCGTCAACGCGCAGCAGGCCCGCCGCGTGCTGGACCGGCTTGTGGGCTACAAAATCAGCCCGCTGCTTTGGCGCAAGGTGTTTCGGGGTTTGAGTGCCGGCCGCGTACAGAGCGTGGCGCTGAGGCTTGTGGTTGAGCGCGAGCGCGAAATTCTTGCATTCAAGCCGGAAGAGTACTGGAGCGTCACGGCGTTTCTCGGCAAGCACCAGCTCAATGGCGCGGACAAAGAGCAGCTTGCGAAGTTCCTCGCGTTCTATCACGGCGTGACGCGCGAAGAGGAAAGCGTCCCCGACCAGATGGACAGCGAGGACGAAGACCTCACCGAGGCCGAAGCCGCGCCGAAAGAAAAGCCGCAACTGCCCGAGGGCGTCTTTCACGCCGACTTGAAGCAGTACAGGGGCGAAAGGCCGAACCTGCCGAACCGCGAAGCCGTCGATGAAGTTCTCGCGCACGTCAACGGCAAGCCATTCACCGTCAGCAAGATCGAAACCAAAGAGCGTCGCGACCGGCCCAAGCCGCCGTACATCACGAGCACACTGCAGCAGGCTGCCAGCACGCGGCTGGGCTTCGGCGCCAGGCGCACGATGCAGATCGCCCAGCGGCTGTACGAGGGCATGGAGATGGGCGAGGACGGCCCGACCGGGTTGATCACGTACATGCGAACCGACAGCTTTCACGTGTCGGATTTCGCTGTCGCCGACGCGCGTGAGCTGATCGGCCGCGAGTTCGGCGAGCGCTACCTGCCCGAAAAGCCGAACTTCTTCAAGACCAGCGGCAAGGCGCAGGCCGCGCACGAGGCCATCCGGCCGACCAGCGTCGCGCGCACACCCGACAGCGTGGCGCGTTTTCTTGAGAAGGACCAGTTGCGCCTGTACACAATGATCTGGGAGCGCTTCGTCGCCTGCCAGATGAACCCCGCAGTGTATGAGGTGACGACCATCGACATCGCTGCCGGCGAAGCCATCTTCCGCGTCGGCGGCCGCCGCCTGGTGTTCGATGGCCACGCACGCGTCAGCGGCATCAAGCTGGATAAGAACGAGCAGCTGCTGCCTGAGGTCGCTGAGGGCGAAAAGCTGATCGATCATCGCGTGCAGCCCGACCAGCACTTCACACAGCCGCCGCCCAGGTTTACCGAGGCGAGCCTTGTGAAGACACTTGAGAAAGAAGGCATCGGCCGCCCCAGCACCTATGCCAGCATTATCGGCACGATCCAGGACCGGTTTTATGTGCGCGGTGAAAACCGGCGGCTGTTCGCGACTGAGCTGGGGATGCTGGTCAGCGACATGCTGGTGAACAACTTTTCGCGCATCATGCAGAAGGATTTCACCAGCAAGATGGAGGCGCAGCTCGACAAGATAGAAGAAGGCGATTTGGACTGGGTGGAAGTGCTGCGCAATTTCTACGCCATCTTCGAGGAGGAACTCGCGGAAGCAGAGCAGAAGATTGAGAAGGTCAAGGGCAAGCCCGCTGTGGACGAGCAAGGCAACCCCATGCCGTGCCCGATCTGCGGCAGCGAAATGATCGAGCGCTGGAGCCGCTTCGGAAAGTTCTTTGGTTGCACGAAGTTTCCTGACTGCAAGGGCACCGTTCCGCTGGACCGCAAGGGCCGCATCCTGCGCGTAGACAAGGAAGATCTGGAATGCCCCGTCTGCGGCAAGGAACTGGTCGTGCGCATGAGCAAGCGAGGGCCGTTCCTGGGATGCAGCACGTTCCCCGAATGCCGCGGCACGCGCAACCTGGACAGCGAGAAGAGCCTGCGGCAGTTGAAGACAGAAGCCGAGTTCGCGGGGCTGACCTGCAACGTGTGTGGCAAGCCGATGCAGGTGAAGCATTTCCGGGGCAAGCCGTTCATCGGATGCAGCGGCTACCCGGACTGCAAGACCACCTTCAATCCTACCAAGGCGCGCGAAGCGCTTGAAGCCGGCGAGCTGAAGCAGGACGAAAAGGCGGTCGCGGAGGCCACCGAGAAGTACGAAAAGGAAAAGGCCACCCGCGAAGCCGAAGCTGCCAAAACTGAAGGCGAACAAGCCGCCGTGCCGGCAGACGAAGCGGCGGCATAGCGGCATGCGCGTCCCGGGCGCGAGTTGGGCAGCGCCTCGGCGTGCCTTGAGCCGGCTTCATACTGCCAACCGCCGAGTCGCCGAGAACCGCAACGGCGCATCACGCGAGGCCGCGAAGCGCCGCATCGGCACGACGGGCGACCTGCATAGATGGCGAGTTCTGCGGGTTTGCTTGAGTCTGCAGCTCGCCTCGGCTGCGCACCGGGACCAGCTATCACCAAGGCAGCTTAGGCTCGGGGATCTCGGGCAGCTTGGGGATTTCCTTCGGGATTTCCTTCGGGATCTCTTTCGGAATCTCTTTCGGAATCTCCTTGGGGATCTCCTTCGGAATCTCGGGCAACGGTGTCTTACCGCTGGCTATGTCTTTCGCGGCTTGCAGGCCCCCCTTCTGGAAGGCCGGGAATTCCGACGCGTATTTCTGCGCGATCTGCCCGAAGTTCTTGCCGAAATCATCGATGCCCGTGGCTGTCCCAAGCTGCTTGATCAATTCCTTCTCGGTCGGGCCCACCGGCGTTGGCGCAAACCGCCCCTGCGCGTCAAACATCCGCAGTTTCACCGGAAAGCCATCCGGGTTGGCCTTCATCAGCCGGTTCCACGCGTACGTGAAATAGTCGGCGGGGATGCCCAGCACGGTGTCGTGCCCTTTCTTCTTTGCCGCGAAACCATTCTTCAGCACGATCTGCAGTGTCAGGTCGTTCAGGTCGTGGCTGCCGCTGCCCGGGCCGTTGAACGTGCGCACCTTGCCCTCGGCGTCAACGCTGCGTGACTCGGCGCTTGCCTCCGGCACAAGCTCAAACGGAAGGTTGAAGTTGCGGTTGATCTCGGCCCCGCTGTAGCTCAGCGTGTTGGCCACGCCGTCAATCAAGCCGCGTGTGCCCGGCTGCAACAGGCTTGGCGCGAGCGCGCCCTTGTCATCAAACACGCCAAGTTGCAGCGCCAGCTTGCCGTCCTGCGATTGCAGAAAGGTGTTGAACGCGGCACAGAACTGGTTGCTGGGTATGCCCAGAACGCTTGCGTTCCCCGGCTTGGGCGACACCACTAGCTTGTCCGCGAGTGCCGCCACCCGCAGACCGTGCAGCGAGCTGCTGTCTGCGCCGGGCGATTGCAGGCCGCGCGCGCCGTTGTCGTCCATGCTGGCAAGGTCAATGTTCGCGTCGGCGTTGATGTTCACCGGCAGGTTGAACGACTGCATCAGCTGCGCACCGGTGTAGTCAATCGCGCCGATCATCGCATCGACCAACCCGCGCACGCCCGGCGATTCCAGGGCCGGGCTGAACACGCCTTGCTCATTCATCAGCCTCGTGCGCAACGCCAGGCCCTGCTCTCCCTGCTGCTGCATCAACTGGTTGAACGCTCTGCAAAAATCCTGTGCCGGCAGGCCCGCGATCTGTGTCTGTCCCGGCTTGGGTGCCAGCGTGATGTCGCGCAGCGTAAACGACACGCGCAGGTCGTTCAGGTCGTGGCGCGGCTGGCCATCGATGCTCGGTCGGGCCGAGCGCGGCGTGCCGTCGGCGTTGACACTGGCAAGCGCGACTTTAGACGTCGCTGTCACCTGAAAGGGCAGCTCGACGAGCGACGCAAGCTCCGGCCCCGACATCTCCAATGCGTTGATCACTGCATCGACGAATCCGCGCAGCCCCGGGCGCTCAAGCCCCAGCGCGATGCTGTCGCGCCGTCCCTGAAAGCCGACGACCACATCCAGCCCGCCCATGTCGTCCACCACGCGGTTCAGGCCGCGCAGCACAAAGCTTGCAGGCAAGCCGGCAAGCTCGCCCCCTTGCTCGGCAAACCGCAATCCTTGTACTTGCAGGCGCAGGCGAACGCCGATGCCGTCATGCCAGGTGAATGCTGCGCCGGGTGTGTCGAAGTTGCCGTGTTCGTCGCAGGTGCCCAGCGTGACCGTCGGCTGCGTGTCCGCAAGCGGCAGCGGGGAGCCGCCAGCCATCGCAAGCAACGGCTGCAACGGAAAGTTCTCAAGCTGCAGGCTGATGCCGCTGGGTGCCAGCGCTGCTGTGGCTGAGTCTCCGGCGAAACCCCCAAACCAGAGCGAGAAGCCGGCTTTGACCGCAGAGCCATAATCCGGCGGGTTGATCAGCCCGGCAATCTGCAGGCGAGTGCGGCCGGCCATGCCCTGGTGTTCCGCGGCGTAGCGCACGAGGCTGAGTCGCGCATCGCGCAACGTGTCGCCGAAGATTCCGGCATCGACCAGCGAGCTGATATTCAGCGAAGCAATCGAAGCGCTGCCATCAACCTGCTCGAGTGTGATCAACTCGTCGGGATCAAATCGCAGCGTCAGCCCAAGCTCCACGCGGCGGCCTTCATTGCCGTCAAGGTTGCCTGCGGCAACAAACTTCATGGCATGTCCGTACGCAATCGGGTCGCTGCTTACGCTGTCGGCTGACAGCTCAATGTCCGTGACCTTGCTGACGAAGCGCTTGCCGTCAGCGGCGCCCAGGCTGACAGTCAACTGGTCCAGCGCGGCGCGTTTGACGACAACGCGCGGTGCCGCGCGCTGCGAGCGCAACGCCTGCTGCACGTACGACGCACGTCCCGACGGGCCGGGGTCAAACACTGTGGCGGGTTCCTGCTCGGCCGGATCTTCCGCCTCGTCGCCCGGCTTCTTTTCTGTGTACTCCTTCAGTTTCTCAAGCCAGTTGCGCAGGTCGTCCAGGTCGTGCGATTGCAAGATCTCCATCGCCTTCTCAAGGTATTCGTTCAGCGCGGGCTCGCTGGTGTCAATGGGAACTTCGGCTTCGGGGGGCTTCTTGCTCGACTTCGGCTGCGCGTAACGGACGGCACTGACCGACACGTCGTTGACAACAAGCCGCCGCTCAAACAGCGGCAGAAAGTCGATGTCCAGGTTGGCTTCGCCCAGCGCCAGCACCTCATGTTGCGTGCCGTCCGGCTGTTGCTGCCATGCACGCAGGCCGCGAATGTTCAACTTCGGCCCGAAGATGCTGAAGCTGACATGCTCCACTTCGGCTTGCCCGTCTTCGCCGGCAACAGCCGTGGCCGCTGTCAGCACACCGTCGCGCACGACGCCATCAATCACGAGAAAATAGACCAGTGCGGCAACGCCGATCAACCCGGGCAACAGAATGGCGGCTTTGAGGCGCAGCGGGCCGGCGCGTTTAGCCGGCGCCGACGGTTCAGCTTCCGGCGAAGACATAACGCAGTCCCTTGAAGATCCAGACGTTCGAAGCCCACTTCATAAACCGGGAGTTCTTCAGGCGGCGATCCATAACACTGCGGAAACGCGTCCAAAGCCCGGTCATCAGCAAAAACAACGGAACCGCCAGCACAAGCCAGATCGCCAGCGCGCCCGCCACGTCAAAGTAGTCAAGTCGCAACCACGCCAGCACTGGCGTCTGCGAAGCCGCAATCACGGGCCCTTGCGGCGCAATGTCCAGCGCAAGCTCGCCGGCGGGGCGGATGACGGCCAGTTGCAGCGGCCAGGCGATCAGCTTGAACAGGCCAAACGCCAGCATGGCGCTGCCAAAGTGGACGTTGACCAGCAGGATGGCGGTGAAAACCAGCAGGGTGCCCAGCCCCAGCGGCAGCATCCCAGCCAGCGCGCCCAGCGTAAACCCCAGGCCGATCTGCCAGGGGCGCACGTCGGAGTTCAGCGTCTTGTATATCCAGCGGGTGATCTTGATGAGGGTGAACAAAGCTGCATCCCCGGATCGTTAACCAACTGCGGGATTGTAGTTTCCCTGGCGCGGAATGGGACGGAAAGTGCGGGCACGCGACAGCCGGGATTGCGGGGTAGGGCGGCACGGTTTGGGCCCCTTCAGGTAGTCAAACGGATTGTCCAACCTGCCCATTGCAGTGCAAAACGCGGTTGCTATCTTCTCCGCTCCAATTTTGGCGCTAAGCCGGGCCGTCCGTCTCGCCGCAAGGCAGACAGCCCGGGCGCCGGCGTAGCTCAACGGCAGAGCACTGGTTTTGTAAACCAGCGGTTGCGAGTTCGAATCTCGCCGCCGG
>CAZZBH010000159.1:0-6222 GCA_964652605.1 uncultured Planctomycetaceae bacterium | reverse complement strand
CCGACCCTGCCAAGGGTGTCAAACCCCTCTACAAACTCCGCCATGACCCGAAAGACCTGCCACGTATCCCTCAGGCCCTCTATGACTTCGGCTTTGCGCATACCGGCTCCAGCCCGTGCAAGGTGACATGATCCAAATTCCGGGTTACGGCAACACGAGTGGACATAAACCCGAAGCCCTCAAGCGTTAAGCTTTCGGGGCGGCGAAGTTTACGGCCCCCCGTGCAAGTGTCCAGTTGGGCGCCCATTGGGCAGTTTCTGAACGTAAATGACAGACAGGAAAGAGGATGTATAAGCACGTAGCCGATAACCTGATCACCGCCTACGCCCCTGCCGGGAGGCAGGCTGAAGAAGGCCCGATGACCAAGCACGCACCGAAAAGCACGGACGAGTTCGAATACATCAACTGGCTGCGCACCGAGCTACCACCGGCGGGCCCGAACCTTGAAGTCGGCCCCGGCGACGACTGCGCCATTCTGCGCGTACCGGAAGACAAGCTCGCACTCAAGATCGACACCGTGATCGAGGGACGCCACTTTCTGCTTCATGAAAAGGGCGTCAAGCGGCCGGCCACACTCGGCCCTGCCGCAACACCCGAAGAAGTCGGGCGCAAAGCCGTCACCCGCTGCCTGTCTGACCTGGCGGCAATGGGTGCGACCCCGGTTTCGTGCATGATTTCGATGACGCTGCACAGCGGCGCGCCGGTAAAGTTGCGCGAAGAGCTGTTTCTCGGCATCAGCAAGACGTGCGCGACCTACGGTATCTCGCTGGCCGGCGGCGATACCCAAAGCTGGGACGGCCCCTTGTGCCTGACCGTCAGCATGGTCGGCACGATGGACGGCGTACGCCCCGCCCTGCGCGCGGGCGCGGCACCGGGCGACGTCATTGCCATCACCGGCAGCCTGGGCGGCAGCATCCTGGGCAAGCACCTGCGCTTTGAGCCGCGCATGGCAGAAGGCCGCTTTCTGGCCGAGCGCGGCGTCAGCGCCATGATCGACATCAGCGACGGCTTGTCCGGCGACATCACCCGCATCTGCGAGGAATCGGGCAAGCGCTTCAAGGTCGGCGCCGACATCGCCGTTGAGGCAGTGCCCGTAAGCAAGTCAGCCCGCCGTCTCGCCAAGCTGGAAGGCCAGGGGGCCGAGCGCGCGCTGCACCACGCGCTGCACGACGGTGAAGACTACGAGCTGCTGTTCGTCGTGCGGCCGAACCGCTGGAAGAGCATCGTCAAGGATTGGCCGTTCGATGTGCCCATCCGCGCGCTGGGCATGATGCGCCCGCTGGGCAAGGGCGAATCCATGGTCCGCATCCTTAAGAAGGGCGAAGCCGAGGCGCTTGAGGTCATGTCCTGGGTCGCGCAATTGTAAGGCGCGGCACACGGGGCAGTCGCACGGCAACTACGGTTTCACACAACCCGTCCGCCGAAGCCTCGGCGAAGGCGGAAGTCGCCAAGCCACCAAGCGGCCTTGCCTGAGCAACGGCCCTTTCGTTGCCGTACGGAACGACAACTGCCGTACCGCCAGAACGCTAAAGCGCAAAATGGGCGAGGATTTGGCGGCTTGGCGCTTTGGCGGTTCGACCGTGAAGTTCGCACATATGCCGGCAAGTGAAGTCAGGCGAGAAAACCAACTCGGACCGCTTTGCGAGTAGCGGGCGGCCCAGATGCGGCGCTTTGCGGCGTTGCGTGAGGCATACAGTTGCCTTGCCGTTCAACACCAGAACGTTCAGCATTGAGGCGACAAACCTGGCGACCCCGCCCTGCGCCGACGATTGTGCAATTGGCGCGACCCGATTAACCTTGCGGTTGCAGTGGTGCCGGATTCCCGCACCGGTGCAGCCCTGAAGTGCTACAATCTACCAGACCCAGTTCATACGGCCGGAACGGAGGCCATATGTCAACTCTTGTCCTCAGCAGCCCGTCTGAGAAGGTGACAATCCAGATTGGCCGCATATTGGGCACATGCCTGCCGCGCGGCAGCTTTGTCGCGCTGGACGGCATACTGGGCGCAGGCAAAACGCAACTGGTCAAGGGCATCGCCTGCGGGCTTGATGAGGGCGGTTGGGCAGGGCTTCGCAGCCCCACGTTCACACTGATGTTGAGCTATCACGGCGGCCGCTGCGTGCTGCACCACGTCGATTTCTATCGGCTGAATGAAGCGCCGGAGCTTCCGGGCGAAATCCTGGAGGCGATCAACAACGATCGCGACATCACGGTTGTGGAATGGGCTAGCATCTGGCGCGACGTGTGGCCTGCGCGCTATCTTCACATCAGCATTGACGTGGAGGACGACGACAAGCGGCGCATCACCATCGAGGACCCGACCGGCATCTGCGAAAACCTCGCGCGCGACCTCGAACCCTACATCGCGGCACCCGCACAGTCCTGAAGCACAGGAACCCGCGTAACGCCGATGCCGCTGAGCGTGTAGTGGTGAGAGGGCCAACTGTGAGAACGGTGCTGCTTCTGATCTCGCTGACTGCCGCTTGCGCTGCTGCACCGCCTGCCGCGCCCGGCGAGCTTGAACAGCCGCGTGGGCAAGATGGCTCGGTCGATTCCGGCCACGACCAACTGCAAGACATCCGCCGTCGAATCCACGAAGCGCGTGCACCCGCGCAGGTCGATCAACCGGGCGCACCGCCCGTTCTGCGTTTTGAAACACCTCCCTCGGGGCTCGCGCCAATGCCGTTCGGCAGGAGCATGTTCGGCCCGTGGGATGTCGGCGAGCGGTGGGTGTATTCACTCGAGATACCTGAGCGGCCTGCTCGGGGGCCGCTGCCGCCCATCCCGTCAGACGACTGACCGGCGCGGCTACAGAATCTTCTGTTTGCGCAGGTCGCGCCACACTCGGTACATGTAGCCCGCGCCCGCGATCACGAACAACGGCTGTGCGAAAAACACGAACGCCGCCATCTGGTACGGGCCGGGATCAATCGCGTACAGGCCCGTGATCGCAAACGCCAGGGCGGCAAACAGGCTGGGCAGGCGAAGGTCGTTCATCGCTTGCCTCCCATCAATCGTGCATAGTCTTCGTGCCCGGGTGTGCGCCGCTCGCGCGTGGGGTGCGCCGCGCCGTGGCAGTTGGTGCAGCTCAGCGTGCTGTTGGCGAGTTGCGGCTGTACCGTGGTGTGGCTTGCCACAGCCTCAAACTTCGGGGTGCCGGCGTGGCACTTCAGGCAGTTGTCATTGTGAAAGACGCCGCGGAAGTGAATAGGCTCCTGGTAAGTCGCGGTAGTGTAGCGCGCGAGATGTCGATAGCCCTCCATCTTCGCGCGCAGGTCGCCGGCCAGGCCGTAGTCAGAGTGGCACTGGTAGCACTGGTCTTTGGGTATCCACCCGTTCTTGTAATGCCTGGCCGCCAGCGTGTTGCTGTCGGGGTCACGCATGTCGGTGACCATCGGCGTCATCACGTGGCAGCGGTTGCAACTGTCCACGCCGTGAACGCCTTCAATCGTGTGGTAGTTCGCCACAGCCATGGTCGCCGCGGGCACGGCAAACAACGCCGCCAGCGCAAGCAGCTTGAAGAACGCCAAACCCGATAGCGTGGCGATCCGAAGGTTGATCTTGCGGTCTTCGGCGATGCGGTCAAAGCGCACGCGCGACAGCCACAGGCACAGCACAACTCCCGCAAGGCAGAACACGCCGGTGGCAATGCGAAAAACGTCGGTGACCTCCATCAGCTCACCGCCTTTCGAAACTGCACAGCCGTTATTTTGTATTCAGGCTCTTTCGACACCGGGTCAATGTGGTCTGCCACCGCGCGATTGATCAGCAGCCTGGCGTCATAGAAGGCTGCAAACATCAGGCCCGGGCGCATGTCCGGGTCAATGACCGCGCGGCCGGTCACGTCGCCAAAGCGCGACGACAGCGTAATCGTGTCGCCGCTTTCGACGCCGCGCTGCTTTGCATCAACTTTGCTGATCATGAACCGCGCCGGGCCGCTGCCGCCGCGCAACTCGTCGATGCGCTGTGTCATAGTGCCGGTGTGCCACTGCTCCAGCACGCGGCCGGTGGTCAGGATCAGCGGGTATTGCTCACTGCGCTGCTCCGGCGACGGCACATAGGGGCAGAACGGCACTACCGCGCGCTTGTCCTTGTGGCCGTAAAACTGCACGCCCGCGCCCGCCGGCACAAATGGGTCGTCGCCCTCGACGTAGCGACGCACAGTGCCCGGGTGCTGCTCGTCGGGGCAGGGCCACTGCAGGCCAGGCTCGGCGTCCAGGCGCTCGTAGGTCATGCCTTCAAAGTTGTAATAGCTGTGCGCGCTGAAGTGCCGCCATTCATCCCAGACTTCCTGCGGAGTGCGGGCGGTGATCAAATCGCCCTGGCCCAGCCTTTGCGCGAGCTCAGTGAGCATCCACAGGTCGCTGCGCGCCTCGCCCGGCGGCTCCAGCAGCTTGCGCACAATCTGGTAGCGCCGCTCGCCCTGGCCCAGCACCCCTTCCTTTTCAACCCACAGCGCGGCGGGCAACAGCACGCTGGCGGCTTTGGCTGTCTCGCTGTCGCCGACAATCTCGCTTACCACGGTAAAACACTTCTGCATGGCCGCGGCGTAGCGGTCGCAATCGGGCATCGATTGGCCGGGGTTGGTGCACATGATCAGCGCGGCTTTCACGCGCCCGTCTTCCATGGCGCGGAACAGCTCGACTGCGTGATGCCCCGGCTTGGGCGAAATCGTTCCCTCGGGCACGCCCCACAGTTTCTCGACTTCGCGTCGATGCTCGGCGTTGGCGACAACGCGCCCGTTGGGCAGCGCATGCGCCAGCGCGCCGGTGTCGCGCACGCCGCCGCAGGCGTTAGGCTGGCCGGTCACGCTGAAGGGCGTGGCGCCGGGGCGGCAGATCTGCCCGGTGATCAGGTGCAGTGCATTCAGCATGATGTTCAGCGCGGTGCCCTGCGTGCGCTGGTTCACGCCCATCGTCCACAGCGACATCGACGCGCGCGAAGTGGCGAATCGGTGCGCCACATGCCGGATCACGTCGGCACCTACGCCAAGGCGCGCCTCGACCTTTTCAGGCGTATAGTCAGCCAGCAGCGCCTTGAATGCCGCAAGATCGACGGTGCGGCCGTCGTGCGTAAATCGAACGTGATTGCTAACGAAGTCATGGTCAACCAGGTTGTCCTGGATGATTACCTGCGCCATCGCGTTGAGCAGCAGCAGGTCGGCGCCCGGGTTTACGGGCAGATGCAGGTCGCTGCGTTTGGCGGTTTCGCTGCGGCGCGGGTCAACGCAGATCACGAAGGCCCGCGGGTTAAGCGCGCGCCGGCGCTGCACGTGCTCCCATAGCGGCGGGTGGCACTCGTATGGGTTTGCGCCAAAGATGAAAAACACGTCGGCGTCGTCAATGTCGGCATAGCTGCCCGGCGGCTCATCTTTGCCGAACACCGTCACGTAGCCCGCCGCGGCAGAAGCCATGCAAAGCCGCGGGTTGCCGTCCACGTTGTTGGTGCGCAGGCCGGCCTTGAACAGCTTGTTCGCGGTGTAGGTTTCCTCAGTGAACAACTGGCCGCTGCCGTAAAAGGCTAGCGCGTCAGGGCCGTGCGCGTCGCGGATTTCCTTGAAGCGCGACGCGATCAAATCCAGCGCCTCATCCCAGGTGGCTTGTACCAGCTTGCCGTTGTTGCGGATCATCGGGTGCGTGAGCCGCCCCTCGATCCTGGGAAGCGCCCGAAGCATTGAGCCCTTGACGCAGATGACGCCCTTGTTGTGGCCCGCCTCGTGGCCGCGGATATCGACTATCTCGCCCTCGCGCATGCCGACGCGAATCGTGCAGCCCGTACCGCAGAACCGGCACACCGACTTGTACCAGTCGTCGGCGGTGCCCGGCGGCACCATCAATTCCAATGTGCCCCAGCCGGCAAACGCGGCGGCCGTCGCCGCGCCAAGTCCGCCCATGGCCCATAGAAACTCGCGCCGCGCGGTGCTGGGCGGTGAGTCGTGCTCAAGTGTTGGTTCTGGCTGTTGCTGCTCCACAGTTGGCCGCCCCGTCGTTTGTTGTGCGCGGGCACTCTACCGAATCTTGTACTTCAGTTCACGCAAAACGACCCGCCGCGGCGGGTCGTTTTAGACGTCCAGATGCAAACTACTTTCGCCGACGATTGTAAAGCACGCCTCCTGCCAAGACCGCCAGTAATACAGGCAGCACAGGAAGCGCGCCCGCACCCGCAACGCAGCTTCCGCCGTCGTCGGCCTTGGGGGGTGCGCTGTCTTTGGGGGCTGTGTAG
>CAZZBH010000158.1:0-6321 GCA_964652605.1 uncultured Planctomycetaceae bacterium | reverse complement strand
CGTGACACGATCCGGCACCCGCAAGGAAGAGCTGCTGCTAGATCCCGAAGAACAGAAACGCATGTGGGTACTGCGCCGCATCCTCAACGATATGAACCCGATCGAGGCCATGGAACTATTGAAAGAGCGCCTCAAGAAGACGCAGACCAACGCCGAGTTCCTGCTCACGATGAACATCGGGTAAAGGTAGCCGGAGTTGGTTGCCCTTGCTGCCTGATGGGGTAAACTCACCGCGGTTTGCGCGGGTTTGCTTCCATTGAGGGGTATCATGAGGGGCCGTTCGGGCGCGCTGGCAACTATCCTTGGCGCACTTGTTCTGTTGGGCATGGTCGGCGGCTACCTGCTGCTTTCCGGCCCTGCGGGCGGCACCCACGGCACTGCGGACTCCGCCCACTTCACCCTTCCTGACGCCGAAGACACCGAAGCCGAATTGCGCGAGCGCTATGGCGATCGACGCGACGCAGGCAAGCATTCAGGCGGCGCGACCGGCCAGGACGAAACGCGCGGCAATCACAGCCGCGTCGGCGACGGCTCTGAAATTACGTCGGGCCAGGATGAACTCACGGCTGTGCCGGTGATCGATCCATCGGAGATTGATCGGCTGGTGCCGGGCCATCTGCTGATCCGCGTCGTCACTCGCGACGATGAACGCCCGCTTCCCGGGACGACTGTGGCGTTTCCCGTGCGCGCCTCCACGCTTCCGGTCGAGGGCGGCAACGTGCAATTGACTGACCAACAGCAGGCACTGGTCAAGCGCACCAACAGACATGGCATCGCGGTCTGGACCCAGCGCGAACTCAAGAAGCTGCTTGCAGAGCAGAAGGACGGCGGCGCAACCAGCGTGCTGATTACCTCCTTGAGCTATGCCGACCTGTTTGAGCCGCTGGCAATCCCCAGCCTCGACAAGGGCGCGATGGTCACCTTCAAGCTCATCCCGTCGCTGCGCATTACCGGCAAGGTGCGTGAGAAGCGCGGCGGCATCGTGCGCTACGCCGCGGTGGATGTTCTGCAGACAAGCCGCCAGGGCGATGCTACGGCACCCAGCAACCGCTTTTCCATCCGCGCCGATGGCATCGGCGAATTCGCGATCAAACTCGCGGACACGTACCTGTACACCTTCGAAGTCAAGCATCCCGGATTTGCGCCATACACATCCCGCGAGTTCAATTTTCGGCAAGACCGGCGCGAAGTGACGATCATGCTTGAAAAGGCGCGCGGGATTGGCGGGGTCGTGGTGACCACGGCGGGCCAGCCGATCGAAGGGGCTGAAGTCTGGGCGCGCGACGATGGCGTGCGCGTAGAAACCGACGCTGAGGGCCGGTTTACCATCGATATGGTAAGCGACCGCATCTTTCGCAACGACGTCGATCTGCGTTTCAGCGCCAAGGGCTACGCGCCCAAAAGCGAGCGCATCCTGGCCAATGACCACGAGGTGCGGGTTGAGCTCGAAACCGAGGGCACCCTCGCCGGCGTGGTCCTCAACGACCGCGGCGAGAAAGTCGCGGGCGCGCAGGTGCGATGCACCTACGTCGAGGGCAGCAATCGCTTTCCCTACGACGCCGTCATCACCAACGAGGAAGGCGAGTTTCACTTTGGTGGTTTCTCGACCGGCAAGGTGCAGCTTTCCGCCCACATGGGTGAACTGTACAGCCGTGTCCAGACGGTTGACGTCAAACCACAATCGCACGCCGGGCCGGTGGCACTGACACTGATCACCGGCGCGCAGCTCAAGGGGCGGGTGTTCGCCGGCGGCCAAGGCCTCGAGGGCGTGACGCTTGCGCTGAACGGCAAGCCTGCAGGCGCTACCGGGCCAGGCGGCGAGTACACCCTGGGGGGCATCCCTGACGGCAAGCACAAGGTCAAGATCGTCAACCAGCACCCAATTGCTGACGAGCAGCTGCGGCAGCTCCCGGTGTTTACCCCTGACGGCGAGCGCTACTTCTACTTGCCAAAGGAACGCGAAGTCACGCTCAAGCTGGCGGACGAGGCGACGCTCGACTTTGAGGTGGAGCCCTTCGATGCCGATGTTTCGCGCAAGATCACGGTCAATGTGGTCTCGCGCCCTGCCACTGACGTCAGCGGGCTTCAGGTCACCCTGATACCGACCTACGGCTCGCCGCCGACGGGCGTTGAGCCGCCGACGCGCCAGGTTCAAGCGCTCGATCTCAAGGATGGGCGCGCCAGCCTTCCGCTGACGTTGCTGCGCGGCGTCTCCTACGAGGCAACCTTTTCGCACAATCGGTTCTTCGAGGCGAAGCTTGAGGGCGAAGCGCTGGATGGCGTAAGCAATGGCGGGTCAATCGAGGTCGTGCTGGAGCGCGCATTCATCCTTAAGGGCACGGTCAAAGACAGCGAGGGCAACGCGCTGGAGGGCGTCGGGCTGAGCAAGGACGCCAACAACCCATGGGCGACAACAGCCACCACCGACGTGTACGGCGCCTTCGAATTCGGGCAACTTAAGGAAGGCGAGCTTACCGTGACGGCGTTCAAGAACAGCTACTACCAGGAACGCGTGGAAGTAAACATCGCCGGCAGTGACCCCGAGCCACTTGCCATCACGCTGGTAGGCGCCAACGAGATCCGCATCATCGTCACCAACAACGGCACGCCGCAGCCCGGCGCGCACATCCACATCTATCGCAACGACGCCGAAGGCGACAAGCCCGACGACTTCAAGCGGCACTTCGACATCGGCACCACCGACGCCAAGGGCGAAAAGTACATCAACTTCCACTGGGTGCGGAATTACCAGATCTGCGCCCTGCACGGCAACCAGGTCGCGTTTGTCAACTTCAACAACCTCAAAGCCGTCCCTGAGCGCGAGTTCGCCATTGAGCTTGAGCCTGCCCTTGACCTCACCGGCATCGTAGTCGATGCCGACACCGAACAGCCGCTGGGCGGCAGCTTTGTTCGCGCGCACCTGGCCCCATCGGGCAACCCGGCACGCGACGGCAATTTCTTCCAGATGCAGGTGGGCAGCGACGGGCGCTTCTCGTTTAAGGTGCCGGCTGGCGACTACTACTTTTATGTTCCGCAGACCTACAGCCACAAAAGCTTCAACACACAGGGCAGCAACGTCGCGGCAGGCTCGCGCGACCTGGTGCTGCCGGTACCGATGCGCGATGACATCGAGGGCAACTACGCCCAGATCATCAGCTTCACGGCGCCATCGAGCATGATCGCGGGCGAGAAGTACCAGGTGGAAGTCGTCGTGCGCAACGTCGGCAGCACCACATGGACAGGTGCCGGCAACCGCCCCTGGAGGCTTGGCAGCGAAAGCCCGCGCGACAACAAGACCTGGGGCCTGTCACGCGTTGGCCTCGGCAACGGCGTCGAGGTGCGGCCCCGCCAGGCGCACACCTTTCAGTTTGACGTCACGGCGCCAGCCGCCGGCACACACACCATGCAATGGCGCATGGTGCAGGACGGCCGCGAGTGGTTCGGCCAGTTCAGCCCCAAGCTGCAGATTGTGGTTGCCGCCGCGGGGGGGTAAATTCTCGTCATGCGGCGAACGAAGCGGAGTTCTTCAGGTCGGCGAAAGCCGCCGAAGAAGTCGAAAAAGAAGAAGGGGCCCACGCCAGCCACCTGGGACGACCGGTACCAGGAGCTGCTGCTGTTCCTGGCAAAGTATGGCCGCAAACCCGATCGCAAGCAGGGCTTGACGAAGGCTGAGCGATCCCTGGGCTGGTGGGTGCGCGACCAGCGCCGAAAGATGGCCCGCGGCGAAGCCGATCGCAAAAAGCGCGGTACGCTGACAGACAACCAGTACGCGCTATTGGAAGGGGTCGGGATCCACCCCATGCCCCCGATGACCACCGTGCCGGAGTGACACGAACAGCCGCCAACAAGCAAGCTGGGCCGCACTTGCCATGCACTTCAAGGATCCTCGATCTATCCCTTGACAAAACTCTCACAGGGGGGGGCATACTGAGTGTCCCCTGAAAACATTGTACAGAGAGGCGCAATCATGACGCGCAGCATCGCACTGATGGCCATGTTGATAGCTTTCTCCACGGCTGTTCGGGCCCAGGCACTGATCACAGTCAAGCCGGTAAGCACGCCTTTTGAAGCCGGAGTTGCTTCGGCAGCGACTCTGACCTTTCACGTGCACGCGCACAATGAGGCCGGCGAGCCGGTTACACTGGGCAGCGCCCTGGAAGCTTCCGTGGCGATTGCGACCTGGCAGAATCAGGAAGCGGGCCTTTCGATTCTTCAAGCGGATGACACGTGGACACTGCCGCAAGGCTTCAGCGCCGGACAGCGCACGAATGCGGTGGCGGTGACAGGCACTCCGCCCGAAGAGCCGGTAACAGCGGAATTGACTCTGCAAGTCACAGTCGGCGAGGGCGAGCCAGAAGGGATCGATTTCGCCGTGTCGATAGCGCCGGGCGTGGGAGCTGCTTACACCAGTATTGATTTCTGCGTCGCACCGGCGCAGGGAGGCGGGCAAACCCCGATCTTCTACAGCACCGCCAAAGTACTCGATCTCTACGCCGACTTCGGCGAAGTGCAGGCGGTCGGCGTAATCGGCGCCATGAACGCCGACGCGGAAACCGTTGCCAATGACATGCAGTTGCGCATCGTCGAGATCGTTGACGGGGAAGAAGTTTCAACGTCAGCGCTGCAGACCGCAAACGCCGCGTTCACCGCCATGGACCTGGACGACAACGGGCTCGCCGAGTTCGTCCAGACCACCTTCAACCTCCAGGCGCCGCAGCCGATCGTGGTCGCTACGGACAGTGAGCGGGTGTTTGCACTCTACGCGCGACGCACAGACCTCGACCCGGTTGTGGATATCCTGTTGGCTGAAATCACCATCGAGCCGCGCGAGAGCACGTTTGCTATGACCCTTTGGCTGGAAGAAGACGAACACCACGTGACTTTTCATCGCGACGACTCGCCGCCGCTGCGAAATCCGTTCCCGCGGCTCTATTTGAACGACGTGCTTTTGCCGGAGGCAAGCCAGGTGACCGCGACAGTGGAGCCCAGCGGGGCGAACGGATACGCGAACACGGATTCCGGTCTCTACGACTTGAGCTGGACCGTGGTGATTGATTGGGAGAAACTCAAGACAGTTACAGCGATTGATGCGGGGGACACGTTCCGTGTCGATTTGACGTTCCCCGGAACATCGGTGCCTGCAATCTCCGCTACCATGACCGTGGAGTCGGCAGAGGCTGAAGACTCCTGATTCCAGGCACCCACGAGTTTCGCGCCAGGCCAGCCGATGCCGTCCCGCACCCTCTGTTCGGTGGATGACCGAGGGCATACGTTGCCCGGCGCGATGGCGAACACACGCTTCGCGTTTGGCCACCATGTGGTTGCGCGGGCAATGCGGTGAAGGCATGATTCGCGCCCACGCAGTTGTGGTTCAAGGATTCGATGCCCGCTGACTTCGACATCTTTCTGCCGGTCGTGTGGCTGCTGGTGGCCGCCGCCATCGTGATGCTGATCGACCTGTTCAGCAGCGATGCCGATCGTACCCGCATGTTCAACTTCTTCACGGCGCTGGGCGGCGTGCTGCTCGCGTTTGTGTCGCTTAACCCGTACTGGGACGCGCCGTCGCAAAGCATCATGCGCGGCGCCATGCAGGTCGATACCTTCGCCACTTTCCTGATGGTCGCGATCCTCATCGGTACCGCGATTTCGATGTTTGCCAGCCTCTCCTATGTCCGCCGTATTGGCGTCAACCTGGCAGACTTCCTGATCACGCTGCTGCTGGCTGCTTCCGGCATGGTTCTGCTTACCGTCAGCAGCGACTTGATCATGATTTTCCTTTCGATCGAGCTGCTCAGCTTCAGCGTGTATGTGCTGACCGGCTTGCACGGCAAGTCGGCCCGAAGCTCTGAAGCCGCCATGAAGTACTTCGTCATGGGCTCGTTTGCCTCGGGCTTTCTCGTGCTGGGAATGGCCTGCTTGTATGGCGTCACCGGCGAGATCCAGCTTCAGCCGATCGGTCAGGAGCTTTCAGCGATCTTTGAAGCCGGCGACGGCACCGAGATCATGGCTACCTTCGGCATCGGTTTGATGCTGATCGCGTTTGTCTTCAAGGTTGGCGCAGTGCCCTTTCATAGCTGGGTACCTGACGCCTATGAAGGCGCACCCACAACCGTGACCGGCTTCATGGCTGTGGCGGTCAAGACCGCCGCCTTCGGGGCGCTGATCCGCCTGGCGGTGGTGACGTTCCCGGAGACTTCGGCTGGCGTGGATGCACTGGCCGGCGAGATGGGCTTCGACGGCTACGCGCTGTGGATCGTGGCCGCGCTGAGCATGATCCTGGGCAACTGGTTCGCGATCAGCCAGCGCAACGTAAAGCGCATG
>CAZZBH010000157.1:0-6464 GCA_964652605.1 uncultured Planctomycetaceae bacterium | reverse complement strand
ATTCACATCAACGCTGTCTGGGGCGGCCACTTCAATGTGGCTGACAGCGACCTGCCGGCGGCACTGGTTGAGCGCTATCCTGAAATGACGGGCGCGGCACTCAAAGAGATGGGCGGCGGCACTTTCTTCGCCATCTACTTCTGCATGACCGGCTTGCACGGCTTGCACGTGCTGGTAGGCATGGGCCTGTATATCTGGCTGATTGTCCGCACGCTGAAGGGGCATTTCAACCGCCGCCACTACGGCGCCGTCGATAACGTGGCGCTGTACTGGCACATCGTGGACATTATCTGGATCTTCCTGTTCCCGCTGTTGTATCTGATGGGTTAGCGGCACAAGGCAACACATGAGCGAAGCAACACACGAACACGAACACCACGAGGCCCTGCCGGGCACCATCGGGCACGTCGCGCCGTGGCAGATGCTGGTAAAGGTACTGGTCGCGCTGTTGATCCTGACAGTCATCACCGTAGCGATTGCCCAAGTCGATCTTGGTCGCTTCAACATCGTCGGCGCCATCGGCGTAGCATCGATCAAGGCCAGCATTGTGGCGCTGTGGTTCATGCACCTTCGCTACGACAAACGCTTCAACTTCTACATCCTGATCGGCTCCATGGCCCTGGTCGCGTGGATGGTGGGCTACATCCTGTTTGACACCATGCTGTACCAGCACAACGTCCAGGATTACAAAGAGTTCCAGCGCAGGGAGGCGCAGCAGCAGCCCTGACGTGCCAGGCTTCGGCACTGCCTTGTTATGAGGGCGCCCGAGGGGCGCCTTCTTTGCGGAGACAGCATGGCGCAGCTCTTCATCGGAACAGACAGGGCCGAGCCGGGCCGGGCCATCCACCTTTCCTCCAAGACGCTGCTGCGCCACGCCATGTCACTGGGCAGCAGCGGCTCAGGCAAGACCGTTTTCTGCAAAGCCATCACCGAAGAAGTGCTGCGCGCGGGCATCCCCGCCATCTGCATCGACCCGCAGGGCGACCTGTGCAGCCTTGCGCTTCGGCTGCAGGACACCGAATTCCTGCGCGAAAAGGGCGTTGACCCGGCACTGGCGACTGAGCTTCAGCAGCGCATTGACCCCGTCATTTTCACGCCGGCGTCGCGCAAGGGTGTCGCGCTTTCGGCTGACCCTGTGTCCGGCGACGTCACCGATCTGCCGAGCAGCGAGCGCGTATATGCCGTCACCGGCATGGCGACGATGATCGTGTCGCTGCTGGGCTATGACCTTGACAGCGACGACGGCGCCGGGCTCACCGCGGTGTTTGACCGGGCGCTGACCGGCCTGGACAAGCGTGGGCAGTTTCCGCGCACGCTGGATGACTTCACCCGCTGGCTGATCAACCTGGATGACGCGGGCCGCGACGAGTACACCCGATACCTGGATGCGCGCAAGCTTGAACAGGCCTGCCAGAAGCTGGCGCGCCTTGACGTGGGCGCGCGCCGCCTGCTGTTCCATGAGGGGTTGTCGCTGGACATTGACCTGCTGCTGGGCCGAGGCGAGCGCGCAGCGGCTGTGCCGGGAAAGACGCGGCTTTCGGTGATTTACCTGAACACGCTGAACTCACAGGAAGACAAAGAGTTTTTCGTCGCCGCGCTGACAGAGCGCCTGTATGCGTGGATGCTGCGCAACCCCAGCAGCGCGCCACAGGTGCTGTTCTACATCGACGAGGTTGCCCCCTTCATCCCGCCGGTGCGCAAGCCCGCCTGCAAACCCGCGCTGAGCCTGATGTTCAAGCAGGCACGCAAGTACGGCGTGTCGTGTCTGATGGCCACGCAGAACCCCGCCGACGTCGATTATAAGGCCATGGCGCAGTTCGGCACCTGGGCACTCGGGCGCCTGACCACCCGCCAGGACATGGCCAAGGTGCAGCCCACGGTAAAGGCACTCGACCCGGTGCAGGTTGACCAGATCATGACCGAGCTGCCCGCGCTCAAGCCGGGCCAGTTCATTCTGATCAGCCCCGATAACTTCGACTCCACCCGTCGCTTGCAGACCCGGTGGCTGCTGACGCCGCACGAAACGCTGGATGACGATCGAATCGAGCGGGCCGTGGACGAGTTGTGCCGCGACCGATTTGACGAGCTCGAGGCACGGTTGCAGCGGGCAGAGGTCCAGAACACCAGTGAATCGGCAGCATTAGCCGAGACGGCCGAAGAAATCGCCGAAGAGATTGACGAAGAGATTGACGAAGAAGTCGATGAAGAAGTCGATGAAGAATCCGACGATGAATCCGGCAGCGGGGCCGCAGATGGCACAGACCCCGACCTGGCGGTTTGGGACAGCCAGCTTGCCCGCGCGGCATCGCTCAGCGCCGGCGAGTACGCGGCCCGGGCGCGAATCGGGCCCGGTGCCGCGCGCGCACGACTGCGCAAGCTTGTCGCCGCCGGCCTTGCGCGCCACTTCAAGCAGGGACGCACCACCCGCTACTGGTCGCTGGCATCCGGCCTGCGGCCTGACATCGGCCTGGACCAGCCCGTCAACGTGCTGGTGGCCCGCGTGTCCCTGAACGATGTTGAGCGCAAAGCCCGTGACCTGCGTGGCCGCAGCGCCCTGTTCGGGCTGATCGGCGACGACGAGCAGCTTGAGAAGGCAGAGGCCGAGCACCGGCTGGTCGTGCAGGTCGGGTTCACCGAAAAGGTCACGCGCATGTTCTTCAAGCGGCTGTTCGGGCCCAGCCACGACGAGATGGTCGATTTCATCTACCTGCACCCGTTCAGCTTGAAGATCGTCCAGTACGACGCGGGGCGCGGCATCACACTGGCTGAGAAGCCTGCCGAATACGC
Source organism: uncultured Planctomycetaceae bacterium (assembly GCA_964652605.1). Classification (GTDB taxonomy): domain Bacteria; phylum Planctomycetota; class UBA8742; order UBA2392; family UBA2392; genus JADJRK01. Next base: position 3,677 of record CAZZBH010000157.1, on the reverse strand, counting down.
AAGCCGGATTGTCGATTTCGACGGCATGGCGACTTTCCAGAAGCTGCTGCCAGCCGGCCTGCGCATCCGTGAACAGGACCTGCGCACGCGCAAGCCCGACGACGTGATCAAGGCCAGCTTCAAGCGCCGCTTTCAGGCGACGCCGCGCACGATACGCGCGGTGTTTCTGCCGGTATGGAACCTGCACTTCCGCAGCGCCGGCCGAACCGCGGCGCGCGTCGTAAGCATCGACGGCCTGACAGGCAGCAAGCTTGAGTGGTAGCGCGGGTCACGGATAAAGCGGCGACGGCAACTCGGCATCCTCAATGCGAATGCCCAGGAATCCTTGCCGCAGCGAAATCGTGTGCTCGGTGTACTCCCACACTGGCAGGCCATTCTGGTCCAGCACGCGGCGGCCGTCTTCGTCCATTTTGAATGTCAGGCGCCCGTCGCGCAGCGGGTAGCGGCGCACAGCCACGTTGTAGTCCTGCCCCGACGCGACCGCGCGCAATTGTTCCATGACCTCGGCTGTGCTGCTAACCGCGACGCCGTTGACCTCGACGACCACGTCCAGCTCGCGCATGCCCGCTGTCCACGCGGGGCCGCCCTCTACCACGTTGTTGAGTACGGCGATCGGCTGCGGCGTGGCGGCATCCGGCGTGGGCCCCGTCGTGCTTTCGCGCAGGCTGGCCAGCCAGGCTTGCCAGCGCGGGTCGGTTTGCAGGGGCTTGAAGTGCGGCTCGCGGTTCGCGGTCGCCTCGTCCTTGAAGCCCTCCTGCACTGCGGCCTGCAACGACTCAAAGCAGCGCCCCACGAACTCCTCGGCACGCTCGCGCCGCTGCGCAGGCGAAAGGCTGTGAAAACTTGCCTGCTCGGCCTGCAGCGTCGTGGCGTCCTGCTCAAGCAGCCTCAGACGCCCGTCCAGATAATCCTCGGCCAGTGCCGCCAGCGCGCGGGCATGGTTGAACCAGTCCCATGCTGTCACAAAGCGACCCGAGTCAACCCGCGCCTGGGCCGCGCGCAGCATCTCGGCGGCGTAGCCTGCATCGTGCAGCAACTCGCACAACCTTGTCTCGGCGCTCGCCAGTTCGTAGCGGTGGATGTCGGACGCGTCCGCAGCCAGCAGCGCGCGCGCCTGCGCCAGGCTGTGCACGGCTGCGCGAAATTCATCGGCGCTCGCGCGCGGGCGGCTTGCGCGGCGCATGTGATAGTGCGCCAGGCGCACCAGGGCGGCCGAAGTGTCCGCCGTTCGCGCCGCGAAGGCTGAACCCTCAATTTCGAGTAGATTACGACGCACGCCCCAATTGAGCATGCCCGTGGTGGACTGTTGCCCGTTGAAAGGCGCGCAACCGAGTGCGGCAATGCTGGCTGCGCGCGCCTCGTTCCAGCGATCAAGCTCAATCAGCGCGTCGGCCATCAGCGCCCACGAGCGGAAATCCGCGGGGTTGATCTCAACGGCACTGCGAAAGTCGCTGACCACACGCTCAAGATTCGCGCGCCGGGCGTCGCGCGACGTGCCGTCACCGTCCCCGGCCGCGGCGCGGGCGTCTTCAGCATCCTGAAGCCTCAGGTACAGGATGCCGCGGTAATAAAACGCCAGCCATTGCTCTGGGTCAGCCCGCACAGCGCGGGTCGCAGCTTCAATGCCCTCGGTGATGCGGCTGAGGCCATAGTAGGTCTGCGCCATGAAACACCAGGCCTGCGCGTCGGCTGGGTTGAGGCGCGTGGCCTCAAGGCCGTCGCGGATGCACGAGGCGAAGCTCATGTCGCGCATCAGCACGCAGCGCGCCGACCACCCGCGCCAGTCATCCGGCGCCTGCTCCACAACCCGGGTAAACTCGGCTTCTGCGCGCGGGAAGTACGGCCGGCCCATCGACTGCAGCGCGCGGCCAAGTTCAAGCCGGTACTCCACGTTCAGCGGGGCAAGGTCAACGGCCGCCTGGTACGCTTCGACCGATTCGTCGAATCGCGCACGTGTCGAGAGCAACCGTGCGCGGTGAAGGTGTCCCCGCGGGTTCTGCGGCTCAAGCTTGATTGCCGTGGCGATGTCCTCAAGCGCCGCATCGCCGTCGATGTACGGGTTGCGCGTCTGCGCGCGCGCCAGCAGGGCCTCGTATCGTGGGCCGCTCTCCAGAATGGCGGCGAGGTCGCTCATCGCCTCTTCGTGCAAACCGGCGTCGGCGCGCGCCAGAGCACGCACCAGCCGGGCATGCGGAAGCTCGCCAGACGACGCAAGGGCGCGCGTGGCGGCGTCGGCGGCATCCATCGCCTCGCCGCGGGCCAGCAGCACGGAGGCAAGATCCAGATGATCCTGCGCCTGGCGCGGCTCGCGCAGGCGCGGAGGCAGCGGCAGCGCGGCCAGGTATGCGCCGGCGCGGCGGCGGTAATCGATCCCCCGCATGTCGGCTTGGCGCAGCAGGACATTGACCGCCTCGGCGCTGCCGGTGTCGCCCAGCGCGGCAGTGGCCGCGTCCACGGCCTCGGACACGTTCACCTGCTCCAGGATGCGGGCCAGCAGCGGCACCGTGCGCGCCGGTTGCTCAACGCGCCCCAGCACGCGGCATACAAGCTGCGCCGTGTGCACGTGGCTGCGGCGCCAGCGCTCGGCAGGAGTCAGCGCAAGGCGCTCGACCTCGGTGGCCAGCAGGTCAACGGTCTGGGGTTCGCGGTACTGTGACAGCGCGCGGATGTACTCGTCAATCGTAGGCGCCGCCGGGTCGCGCCCGGCGCGGCCGATGCCTTCGCGCACGTCGGTCAGGGCTTCGTCAATCCGCAGGGCGTGCAGGTTCAACAGCGCGTCGCGCGCCTGGGCAAGCTGCGCGCGCTCCTGCTGCAGGACCGCCGGCGTCAGCGTTGAACCCGCGATCAGAAACTCCGCCAGGTTGAAGTCACCGTTGGTGCGTGCCAGGCGCGCGGTGCGCAGGCGCAGGTCGTCCAGCTTGCGCCTCTCCAGCGCGTGGTCGAATTGTTCGAACACTTCGGGCAGGTCGGCGCCGGCCGGCCCTTCCAGAAGGTCCAGCAGGTTCTGGCGCGCAGAAATGTAGCCCAGCAGGTTCGACAGCAGCACGCTGTTGCCGACCTGCTCGTTGGCGCTCAGCTCAAGCAGGCGGCCGGCGGGAGCGCCCTTCTGCTCGGCCTCATAGCGCGCAAGGCGCGCGTCAAGATCTTCCAGTGCCGGGTCAATGCGCATGCCCCGGATTGTCTCCAGTACACGCTCGGCTTCGCGCAGTCGCGTGCGATAATCCTGGCGCGCGCGCTCGTTGGCTTCGCGCTCAAGCCTGGCGCGCTCCTCGCGCTCGCGATCGGCAAGCTCAAGTGCCGCGCTGGCGCTGCGCTGGCCCTCTTCGGCCTTCGCGCGGGCCTCGTGGGCGAGGTCGCGCTCGTCGGCCAGGCGCTGCATGAAGAAGACAACGGCGGCAATCACCAGCAGAAAGCCCAGCACGGCTATGCCGGCCGCGGTGCGGTTCTGGCGCCAGAAACGCACCATCAGCTCGCGCGGCGTGTAGCTGTAGCTGCCCAGCGTGCGCCCGTCGCGAAACGCCTTGACTTCGCGCGCCAGCTCAAGCGCCGATGGCAGACGATCGTCCTTGTCGCGTGCCATCGCTCGCTCGACCAGCGCGTCAAGCTCGCGCGGGACGTTGGGCTCGCGGGTGCGCACCTTGATCGGCGGGCCGGCCAGCACGGCCTGAACGATCAAA
>CAZZBH010000156.1:0-6476 GCA_964652605.1 uncultured Planctomycetaceae bacterium | reverse complement strand
CGGGTGCTGCACGTGCCGTTCGCGATCGGCGACGCCACCACGCTGACCGAGGCAGGCTATGTCGGCGAAGACGTCGAGAACCTGCTGCTGAAGCTGTTGCAGGCCGCAGATTTTGACCTCGCCCGCGCGGAAATGGGCATCATCTTCGTGGATGAGATCGACAAGATCCACAGCACGAACCAGAACGTCAGCATCACCCGCGACGTCAGCGGGCAGGGCGTGCAGCAAAGCCTGCTCAAGATGCTTGAGGGCACCGTCGCCAACGTGCCGCCGCAGGGCGGCCGCAAGCACCCCGAGCAGCCATACATCCAGTTCAACACCGAAAACGTCCTGTTTATCGTCGGCGGCGCGTTTGTGGGCATTGAAGAGGCCATCCGCACGCGCCTTGGGCGCACTACCATGCGCATTGCCCCGCGCCGTGACCCGGACGAAAAGCGCATGCTGGCGCTGCCAACCGGCCTGCCCGAGATCGAGGAGCGCAACCGCCTGCGCGCGCAGGTTGAGCCCGACGACCTGGTGAAGTACGGCATGATCCCCGAATTTGTCGGCCGCCTGCCGGTCGTTACCGCGCTGGACGAGCTTGACGAGGACGCGTTGATCAGCGTGCTGACCGAGCCACGCAACGCCATCACCAAGCAGTTTCAGAAGCTGTTTCGGATGCAGGGGCACGAGCTGGTGTTTACTGAAGACGGTTTGACCGAGATTGCGCGGCAGGCCATCAAGCGCCAAAGCGGCGCGCGCGGCCTGCGCGGGATTGTCGAGCGCATCATGCTCGACACACAGTTCGAGCTGCCGGGAATCAAGGAAAAACGCCAGTACACAGTCGATGCCGAAGTCGTTCGGGGCGAACGCCATCTGTCCGAGAACAGCACGCCGCTTATCCGACGCAAGGAAGGCGAAGAAAACGCGGCGGCTTAGGGCAGTCGTGGACCAGGGTTCGTAACGGTAGGATCGAGACGGTCTGCGACCTTTTACTATCAGCATTCGCCGCTAACGCCGCTGTTCGTTACCCAGTTCTTCAAAAAAACTTGTGCCGTTCTTCTTTGCTCGCTCCAGGCTGGCTTTGCTCGCTCTTAGCGTGCGGGCCCATTCTTCCAGCTCGGCGCGTGTTTCTTCGCTGCGGGCCTGGGCGGCGGCTTGGTCAGCTTCTGCCAGCATGCGGGCGAAGACTTCCGGCTCCTCATCCGACAACCCGCGCACGATGCCCTCATACCACTGTGCGGCGCGCTCGAACTCTCCGTCAAGCCGTGCCATCGCTGCGCTTCGCTCAAGCGTTCGGGTGCGCAGTTGATCCAGCGTCTGGTGGTCCGCGCCGCGGGCTTGCGCGCGGTCATACTGCGTCAGGCTGTAGGTCGCCAGGCCGCTGATAATGTCGCTTCGTACCGGCTTGATTAAAAGCAGCGCGCCGACAATTGTGATCGCCAGTGCCGTCAACAGGCCGCGTGAAAGCTCACGCTGGAACACACGGGGCGCGTGCGGCTGGGTACGCGCGGCCACAAGTTCACGCACCCGGCGCTCCAGCGAAAAGTGGCGCCACCCGTCCTTTTTCATCGCTGCGGGGTTAGAGTATCCCAGCTTGAGAAACACGCCGGCCAGCAGTTCAGGGCTGGTGTGCTCAGCGGCGTAGGCGTCGGCTTGCCGCTCAAAGCGCCGCGAGACATATCCGAATGCAAAGTAGCCGTAGGCAAGTGCCAGCGCGAAGGCAGGAAGCTGGTACTCGCGGGTGCCGGCCAAAGCGGCAATACCCTCGGTCAGCCCGATCATCACCAGCGCGAAAGAGATCAGAAAGCCCAGCAGCCACCACAGGTGACGGTGCTTGACGTGGCCCATCTCGTGCGCGAAGACGGCCACGACTTCATCCTCGGTCATCCGCTTCAACAGCGCGTCGGTGATAAAGACATAGCGGAACGGGCTGACCAGCCCGATCACAAACGCGGTTGCAAACATGCGCGAGCCCGTCCGCCAGACCATGATCTGGTTCACCCGCAGGCCACGGTCACGCGTGAAGCTTTCCAGCCGTCTGCGCAGACGGCCCTCCGGCAATGGCCCCCCGGGCAGGACCAGGCGGATCACAACCGGCACAAGCAGGCTGATGAGGATTACCAGGCCGATCTGCACGGCAAACCCCAGGTACTCAAAGCTGCGCTGCAGGTCATCAACGGCGGGCACGAATGTAACCAGCGCCCAGTATGCGCTGTAGATCAGCAGCAGCGGCGCAATGGTCATCAGGTTGGCGCGCACGTGAAAGCCCGTGTAGCGCAAAGGGCGCAGGTCGGTGCCGCGCACAGCACGGTCAAGCCGCCATTGCCCTACCCAGCTTGCAGCCAGCATCGCGAAGTAGGGCAGCAGGTCAGGCAGCAGGTTCAACAGGTCCGGCACGCCCCAATGGATGCGCACGTAATCGGGCCAGCCAAACAGGTAGCAAATGGCCAGGTACAGCGACAGGATCAACGCGTCGGTGCCGATGCGCAAAACCGGCGCGCGGCGGGCCAGCAGTTCACGCTCCATGCGTGCCTGGTCAGCGTAGGTGCTCATGCCCTCGGCGTCGGCAGCTGCAATGCGCAGCCGCAGCATTTGCCAGCGCTCAATCACGTGGCTCGCCACGCTGTTGTGGTACAGCAGCACGACCAGTGTTGCCACCGTTGCGGCGACGGCTGACTCCCACCCCACAAGCACTCCCTGCCCGCGCGTCAGCGACGAGATGATCACGGCAAGCAGGATTCCCAGGATGTTGAACATGGCATGATTGTAACGCGATCATGCCTTCCGTGCTTCCCTCCGGCGGTTGTCCAGCCCCCCGCCCAAGCTAATCTCGCGGCCATGAGCATCCGGCGCACGCGCGAGGAGAGCCACTCAGCGGGCGGCAACCCACTGTCTGGCAACGCATTCGGCGAGTTTGGCGTCTGGGTGGATGAACGCGACAAGGAGCAGCAGAGCATGACCCAGTTTAAGGTGGCGGTCATCCCCGGCGACGGCATCGGCCCTGAGATTACGGAGTGCGCGGTGGCTGTCATGCGCGAAGCCGCCCGAAAATTTGACATCAAGCTGTCAGACGACAGCGCACCCGCCGCTGCCGCCGCCGTGGACCAGGGCCTGCCGCCGCTGCCCGATGACACTTTGCAGCTATGCCGCGAAAGCGACGCTGTGCTGTGCGGGCCCTTCGGCGACCCGCGCTGGGACAATGCCCCGCCATCCGAGCGGCCGGAGCGCGCGAAGCTGATTCTCCGCAAGACCTTTGAGCTCTACGCCAATTTGCGCCCTGTAAAGCCTGTGCCTGCCCTGCTTGACGCCAGCCCGCTGAAGCGCGAACTGGTGGACGGCGTCGATATCCTGATCGTGCGCGAGCTGGTGGGGGGCCTGTATTTTGCCGAGCCGCGCGGCTACTTCAGCGACGAGCTGGGCCGCTACGGCGTAAACACCATGAAGTACCACGCGTGGGAGGTCGAGCGTATCGGCAAGGTTGCCTTTGAAGCGGCCCGCCTGCGCCGCAACCGCGTACACAGCGCGGACAAGGCCAATGCGCTTGAGGTCATGCAACTCTGGCGCGAAACGATGCAGAAGCTGCGCGACGACAAATTCAAAGACATTGAGCTCAAGCACGTCTTCGTCGACAACTGCTGCATGCAGCTTGTGGCTGACCCGCTGTCATTCGACGTGGTGGTGGCGGGCAATATGTTCGGCGACATTCTCAGCGATATTGGCGCGCAGATCACCGGCAGTCTGGGCATGCTGCCCAGCGCCAGCCTGGGCACCGGAACGCCCCTGTTTGAGCCCGTGCACGGCAGCGCGCCGGACCTTGTAGGCAAGGACAAAGCCAACCCGCTGGCCATGATCTTGACCGCCGGAATGATGTTCACGCACGCCGCAAAAAGGCCTGAGATAGGCGAGGCAATCGACAACGCGGTGGCCAAGGCGCTGCAGCAAGGCTACCGCACGCCCGACATCGCCCGCGGAAACCCCGGCGCCAAAGTCGTAGGCACCCACGAAATGGGCCAAGCCGTGCTGGCGGCTTTGTAGCTGAACCCTTTGAGGACTACCAGCAGTACTGGTGGCGACGATGGGTCCGGCGTGGATCGTGCTCATTGGCGTCTTTGCCGCCGTTCTGGGTGTTTCCGTCGGAAGCAGCGGTGGGCGCGTTGGAGGGTACTGCTTCCGCTGCTGGCGTTTGGGCCGCTGGGGATTGTCGGAGTTCTCGTCATGGTTGCCCTGGAGGAGAGGTTCGTGGGCTTTTTGTCGGCCTCGGGGAGCGCCTTGTTGCTTCTGGCAGGCGTGATTTTGTGTCTTGCTGCCTGGGTTTCGGTGGTCGCGGGCTATTGGATCCCCTGGCTCGTGCGGCGTGGACAACCCTCATCATCATTAGGACGACACACCGCTCTCAACCTACTTGATACTGGCAACTCGGCGTAAGCGAACAATGATGTACGTTGTTCATGTCTGACACGCCGAACGCCGAACGCCGAACGCCGAACGCCTTGCACGCGCTGATTCTTGCGGGGGGCGCTTCCTCGCGTTTCTGGCCGCTTTCGGGCGATGCCCACCCAAAATACATGCTTCGCGTGGGCGAGCACACGTTGCTTGAACTGGCTTGGCAGCGCGCGCTGGCGTGCACCGACGCCTCGCGCGTGTTTGTCGTGACCGGCGCGGCGCAGGCTGAGCGGATTTCAGAGGCCTTGCCCGGGTTGCACGCCGACAACCTTGTCGTTGAGCCTGCCCGGCGCGACACCGCCGCCGCCATTGCGCTGGGTGTCAAGCACGTCACTGCCATTGATCCTGGCGCGTGGGTCGTGGTGCTGCCCGCAGACCAGTTGATCGAGCCGGTCGATGCGCCGGCGGCTGGCATCCGGCGTGCGCGCCTTACCCAGGGCGCGGAAGAAGCAATTCACGTGTTCGGGATCGATCCAACCCGCGCCGAGCCCGGCTTTGGCTACATCCGTTGCGGCAAAGAGCTGGCTCCGGGCGTGCATGCCGCCACAGAGTTTCGCGAAAAGCCCGGAAACGACGCCGATCGCCTGGTGGCAGAAGGATGGCTGTGGAATGCCGGTTGCTTCTACTTTAAGGCAGACGTCTTTGAGCGAGAACTCAAACAACACATGCCTGAACACAGCAACCGCATGCGAGCCGCGGCTGGTGCGTCGGACTACGAAGATCTCGAGAACATCAGCATTGACTTCGGGTTGATCGAGAAGATTTCAGGCCTCCGCGTGATTACGCTGGCCGCGGAGTTTGACGACATCGGCACCTGGGATGCGCTGCTGCGCCGCTTGCCGAAGGGCGCCGCAGACGCCATCAGCGTGCACGGCCAGGGCAACCGCGCCATCGGCGCCACGGTGGCGGTGGTGGGGGAGTCAAGTCTGCTGGTTGTGGTCAACGACGGCAAAGTGCTGGTCCTCAAGCAGGGCCACGGGCAGGATGTAAAGCAAGTGCGGCTGGACGCCTGAAGCGGCTCGCGCAAGCAAGGGCCACAGCCCTTTCAGATCGTCGCACTGCGGCGTGAGAACTTCGAAGACTATGGAACGCTGGATCGGCATTGACTTCGGCAGCAAGTACATCGGCGTCGCCATCAGCGGTGAAGGCATGGCCTTTCCTCTTAAGACACTGGATGCGCGGCCCGAAAACAAACTGCTCGACGCGCTGCGCAGACTGGCCCGGGACGAGGGCGCTGACGGCTTTGTCGTGGGGCTGCCGATCCACATGAACGGCAGCGAAGGGCACGCCGCGAAACTGTGCCGGGACTTTGCCGGGCGGCTGGCCGCGCACACGGGCCTGCCCGCCGAGCTGTTCGATGAGCGGCTCTCAAGCTGGGAGGCGGAGGGCAAGTTGATCGAAGGCGGCATGAAACCCAGCGAGCGCAAGCAACACGTGCACGCGGTGGCCGCGCAGATGATCCTGGAAGGTTTTTTGAAGGGCCGCAGAGGCGCTTGAAATAAGGGTTTGCAGGGTTGCGGGAACAAGTCGCCTGCATCCACTGGTTTGACAGGCGGTTTAAACCCTGCTTATCATCCCGCCCCCATGAACCAGCCAGCGGACAAACCTGCGCCGGACAATGTCGCCAAAACGGGCGGCGCCAACGTAACGGACGAAAGCCCGGGCGACGGCAAAGCCGCCAAGGCGTCCGCGAAGAAGCCTGCAAAGAAGGCGGCCAAGGCCTCTGCCAAGACTTCTGAGAAGAAGAAGCCGAAGAAGAAGGCACGCAAGAAGGCCGGCAAGAAGGGCGCAGCGGCTGCCCATCGCGGCAAGCCGCTGGTGATCGTGGAATCGCCCGCCAAGGCCAAGACCATCAACCGCTATCTCGGCAACGCGTACGTCGTGAAGGCCAGCGTCGGCCACGTGCGCGACCTGCCCAAGAGCAAACTCGGAATTGACACCGAAAAGGACTTCGAGCCGCAGTACCTGACAATCCGCGGCAAGAAGGACGTGATCAAGGAACTCAAGTCTGCCGCGAGCAAAGCCAAGACCGTCTATCTCGCGCCAGACCC
>CAZZBH010000155.1:0-6507 GCA_964652605.1 uncultured Planctomycetaceae bacterium | reverse complement strand
AACAGGTGCCAGCCCTTCTCGACGGGCACGCCGGTGAAGTCGGCGTACAGGCGCTCGATGCGGCCGTCCACCCAGGCGGCGACGACCTTTTCGCGCGTTTCGTCCGCTTCAAAGTTGCCGAGCGTGCGGATCTCGCGGGCGAGCAAACGCCGCTGCAGCGCCTCGGTCTGCAAACCGATGCTCGCGCGCTTCTGCTCCGTGAGTGGCAGGCGCGCACCGGTATCGACGAACTTCTCCAGCGTCATCCCGCACACCGGGCACGTGCCCGGCTGATCAAGCCGCGTGCAGAACATAGGACAGGCGTAGAACTCCTCCTGCCCGCCGGTTGCATGGAAGTGCTCGCCCGTGCCGGCACCTTGCTGCGGCACCAGAAGCCAGTCGGCGGGCAGCGCCAGCGCGAACACGATTCCCAGCAGCGCGCCGGCTGCAACCACCGCGGGCATGATCCAGCGGGGGCGGGAGCCCGGGTTCTCCCCGGGCTCGGCCCCTTTGATTGTCTTGGACTCATTCATGGTATTGACTCGTCAAGAGTTAGGATTCTCTGGAAACCAGCTTGCCGTCCTTTTCCTGCAGGCCGTATTCGCCGTAGTGCCTGGCGGGGTCCTTCAGGAAGTCTTCCCAGCAACCGTTCCAGCAGCAGAAGTAGATGCGGTACCCGCGATGGAACATGTACACGCCGTCTTCCTTGATGATGTCGCCGCCCATGAAGGGGCAGGTGGCGGGGATCACCGGCGGGTCCTTGAAGTCTTCCGGGTTGACCTTTTTGACCTCGCGCTCGGCGGTCAGTTCAAGGCCCAGCGGAACGAAGTACTGCACCGGGCGGCGCTTGAAGCGCTTAAGCGTTGACTCGCCCTCGAAGCGAATCTTGAACCCGTGGTACACTACATGGTGATCCACACCTTGGGCGATCTCCTTGCTCGATACAGGGTCCTTGGCGTTCTTCAGGTCGGTCTTGACCTCGCCGCCCCACTCCGGCTGTTCTTTTTTGGCGTTGTCAGTCTTGTCACCCGCGTGGTGGCCATCGTGGCCGTCCTTCTTTTCTTCCTTCTTTTCTTCCTTCCTTTCATCTTTCTTCTCTTCCTTCTTCGGATCGGCCTGCGCGACCGGCGGCTCAGCGGCCTGCACGCGGACGAAGGCCGTCGCGCCCGCCAGCACGGCGAACGAGGCAATGAATGCAAGTGCGTATCTCATGGTTTTCTCCTTACGGTATGGTTTCCAGGTCAGTTGCTACCAGTGATTCCAGGCGCGCACGCGCCTTCAACAGTTCAATGCGGGCGTTGACCTGCGACAGCTCAGCGGCCAGCAGGCTGCGCTCGGCGTCCAGCACGTCGGTCAGGGTCGCGCGGTCGGCGGTGAAGTCGCCGCGGATCAGCTCCAGCGTCTGCCGCGCCTTTGGCAGCACTGTGGCATCGAACAGCTCAATCAATCGCGAAGCATCGGTATAGGCAAAGATCTCGTGCTCCAGCCGCGCCTGGATGTCCAGCCGCCGCTGCTCCACCATGAAGCGCGCGGCTTGCCGCTCGGCGCGTGCCACGTCGCCGCGGGCGGCGTTGACGTGAAACTGCCAGGGGATGCTGATGCCCACACTCACGGCGATCGCGTCCTCGCCTTGCTCAGCCGGCCGCATGGCTTCGGGGATGTCGGGCGTGCCGATCATCTGGTACTCGATGCCGAAGAAGAAGTCGGGCACCCACATCCACCCGGCTTCATTGACCTTGGCGTCGGCAATCAGCACGCGCGCGAAGTCCTCCTGCACGGAGGGATGATCGATGGCCAGTGCAACCAGCTTGCCCTGCGCGGGCAAATCCGCCGGGGCACCCTTAGCCAGCTCCGGCGCGCGGGCGTCCTGTGCAATCGGCATGCCGACAATTGCAGCCAGCGTCGCAGCCAGCGCGGGGCGCCGCTTTTCCAGCGTTTTCGCGTCGCTTTCAAGGCGCTCAGCTTCCACCTGCACGCGCAGCAATGCCGATTGAGGCGCGAGGTTGGCCGTTACTCTCGCTTCGATTACTTCCTCTATGGAGCGCAGTGTGGACGCCAGCTCGTTCATGATCGCCACCCGCGCATCCAGCGCCTGCAGGTCGGCAAACGCCACCATCAGCGACTCGCGCAACCCGATGCGTGTGGCTTCGAAGTTCGCGCGCATCGCCGTGGCGCGTCCCGCGGCCTGCTCCTCGCGGGCGACGAGCTTGCCCGGGTTGGGCACGCCCTGCTGGAACATGAAGCGACGCTCGATGGGTCCCAGCCGCGTTTCAATCGAGCGGATGAACTCGGCGTAAGTGAACATGCCGTCCGGCCACGCCGTGGACGCCGTGATGCCGGCCACCGCGCCCCGCCAGCGCTCGTACGCCGCAGCAAGCCTTGGACTGTGGGCCTCCGCCTGGCGAATCAACTGCTGCAGCTCGAGCGTGCCGGACAATCCGGGCGCCGGCACGTCGCCGCCGTCGGCCTTCGCAGGGAGCTCACGCAGCGCTTCGGCAAGCGCGTGGACGCGCTGTTCATCGAACTTCCCAAAGGCCGAGCGTTCTTGCCGTGCAGCCGACGTGCACGCTGACAGCGCGAGCACAGCCGGCACAGTCACCCACAGGAACGGTAAAATACGCATGATTCCACCTTCTCTCTCAAATGCACAACGCCGTCGGTTCAACCGACGATCCGCAGGCTGGGGAGTTAGAGAAGAAGGAACTGGATGCGAACTACGATCAATGCCACTGGATCGGGCGGGGCTCGGGGCGCAGGACGACGGGCGATGTTCGCATCGCGAGCCACCCGGGCTACCGGCATCTTGTCGACCGCGTCCGCGACTGCCGAGGCAAGCAGCCCCGGGGCGTCCTGCGCGATCACCCCGGTCCCGAGTTCAGGGGCAAGCGGTTGCTTGCAGGGTTTGTCATTGGGCATGTGCTCGGGCTTTGACGGGCGGTCATCCTTGCCGCGCGGGGCCTGGCACCCCTTGGAGTCGCCCGCTGTACAGCAGTGGTCAGCGGGCCGCCCGGCGTCACTCTGCAAAGTACGCTGAACGGGACATGCGCAGAACAGGGTGAATTCACCGCAACTGCAGGGCCGCACATAGGGCACCACAGACAGAAGAACAACGGCAACCAGGCTAAGAAGCGTCGCCATGCACAATAGTCTAAACCCGGAGCAAAGTACGGGAACAACCTGATTTGGCAGATTTCTGGGTCATCCAAGGTCAGCCCTGACCAGTTGCGCAGCGCCCCAAGGCCAGTCAGTCCTCGGATTTTGCGCGCTATCCCGCTACAACAAGGACAAACTGCCGCCGTCCAGCCTGATCCCACACCCGTGCCCCCGCTACCAACAGATCAGCGCCCGGCCAACGCCGGGCGCTGATCTGTGTGGCCGTGCGTCTTGGCAGCTTGGTCGAGGTTGGTGGTTTTGTGTGCGCCCGGTCTAAACCCTCACCAACCTGCCCGCTTCAACAGGATCTCCGCCTTGCCACTGCTTTCAGGCCCGCAGCCGAATAGCGGATCGGGATGCCGAAACTGGCCCCATGCCGTTCCGATGTTGCGAGCCAATCAACACGCGCCTGCGCCGGCGGATTATGCTGGCAATTCTTACGGTCGCCACTAGCCTTTGAGAGTTTGCTCGGAGGCTACAATGACCGCGACTCGGGCTTTGATGCTGATGGTTGTGCTGGTCGTTGGCGCAAGCCTTTCGGCGCAGGCACTTACAGGCGTCGCGCCCTCACGGGGCGATCCCAATGCGCCGCGCAACGCCAACGCTGTCGCCACGTTCAACTCGCCGATGCAGGCGCCCACCGGCACCGCCTTTCAGGTCATCGGAAGTCAGACCGGAATCCGCTCCGGCAGCATCAGCGGGGGTGGCACCTCCACACTTACCTTTAACCCGGCGGCTGACTTTCGAGCCAACGAACGCGTGTCGGTGACCCTGACAGGCGGCATGCTGTCGACTGGGAGTGTCGCGCTCACAAACCCTACAACCTGGGAGTTTGTGGCTGCATCCGCGGCTGGGCCCGCGGAATTTTCGCAGTTCCGGCAAAGTCTCGGCAACCTGGGCAGCGGCGACGTAGAAGCCGCGGATCTCAACGGCAACGGGCATCTCGACCTGGTCTTTACACGCACGAACAACGCGCCGCGCGTTTACTGGAATGACGGATCGGGCGGGTTCTCAACGACAAACTACACCACGCTGGGCAGCCCATCGACGTCGCACTATGTCCGGATTGGCGACCTCAACGGCAATGGCCGTCTCGATGTGGTGTTCACCGTAAGTGACGCGCCGCCGTGGATTGCGTTCAATAACGGCGGCGGCAACTTCACGGTTACGCCGATCGGCGGGTCGACGATCTTTCATGGCAACCCTGACCTTGGCGACATCGACAATGACGGCGACCTCGACATTGTTGCGCCGCTTTGGAACGCGCCGTACGCGGTGTATGTCTACCGTAACGATGGGACCGGCAACTTTGCCGCGCCCCAGGGATACGGCACGGGCAACCGGTCTGACGCGGTTTTCGGAGACTTCAACAACGACGGCTACCTGGACGCTGCCACCGACAGGGAGTGGTTCTACAACGACGGCACCGGCGCGCTGACAACTTCCACACCGTTCCCGCTGGTGAACTCGGCTGGCGCACCAGCCATCGCTGATCTGAACTCGGACGGTTTCGTTGACATGGTCACGACCAGCGTCTCAACCGGCGAGACCCGTATTTTCCTTAATAATACTACGGGAGGATTCAACGCAGGGCAGGTGATGTCGGGTGGAAGCAACGGCATCGCACTGGGAGACGTCAACGGCGACGGCCACCTGGACCTGATGCGAGTCGGCAACGCCGCCTTCGGCATCCAGATCTGGGGCAACAACGGCGCGGGCGTCTTTTCAATGCTTCACACTGTTTCATCCGGAGGCGCGTCCGGCAACACTGCATCGCTGCTTGCAGACCTCGACGGCGACCACGACTTGGACATGGTGGTGTCCCGCAGCTCCAACTTTTCTGAAGTATTGCTCAACAGGGTGCTCGACCCGGACGTTACGCTTTCGGCCGGCACGCTGACTGCGCCCACGAACATCGACTCGGTAGCCGGCACGGTGAGTTTCACAAGTGTCTTTGAGTTCAAGCTCACCGATGGCGGCTCCGCCGTCGGGCACGGATTCTCGGTGGGGGGCGCTTCCGTCAACGTGTCGGGTACAGCCGACGCCGCGCTTCACACGTGGAAGCTGGTCGTTCCGGGTTTTGGCGACTTTCCCGGAACCGTTTCTGGCACGCCCGGGACGCAGAAAATCACTTTCAGCCCTACTGGAGTCTCCGCCGGCAGTGCAGGCAGCGTGAATCTGCTGGTGGCTGTGCAGTTGGCACAGACGCCGACCGAGCCGCAGGACAACAAGACCCTTTCATTCCTGGTACAGGCTGCGGACATCCAGCTCGGCGGATCGCAGTTTGCACCGTCGCAGTCGCCGGTCGCTTCAGCCTCCCCCCTTACCTACCGCGCGGTTGCCACGGCGCTCGCCGTATCCACCCAGCCGCCGGCCAGCATCGAAACGAACGCGCCCTTCCCGGTTGAGGCGCGGTACGTAGATGCGAATGGCAACCTGGACATGGATATTCAGGGTGACCTGCTTACGGCAACGCGCAGCGATGCGGGCGCGGTCGTGCAGGGCACCAGCGCACCCGCGGTGAACGGTGTTGCCGCCTTTTCGGGCGCGAGCGCAGTCGTGCTCGGATTGCCCGCGGCGCCGGCAATCCATCTCATCCTGACGGACAACGCCGGCGGATCGATCAATCTCTCTGCAGCCCCAGTGAACACGGCGCAGCTCAACCTGCTGGCTCAGGCAGTCTTAGGCGTCTCCCCGCCGCGGCACGCACCCGGAGCGGCACGCAGCAGCGATGTGTCTGCGACATTCTCGATGAATATGGGTGCGCCCGGTGCGGGCAACTTCCGTGTGTCGGGGGCGTTCAGCGGTGGGCGAAGCGGCACGTACAGCGGCGCCAGCACCGCTACGCTGCAGTTTGACCCGGCCGCGGACTTCCTTGCAGGAGAGGTCGTCACCGTTTCCATCACGACAGCGCTGCTTGATGCACTGAACAACCCGCTGACTCACCCGGAAGTCTGGCGCTTTCGCGCGGGCGCCACACCCAGCGCGGGCGTCTTCAACGCTGTCGGCACCTGGGGAGTGACGAACCGCCAGGGCAAGTACGTTGCGCCCATTGACCTCAATGGCGACGGCCATCTCGACCTGGTCTGCGGCACGAGCGACGGACTCTACCTGTTTGCCAACACCGGCAACGGCGACCTGGTCGCCGCCGGCACCCTGCTTGCGGGCCACGACATCGTTGCGGGGGCGCACGATGACATTGACCTGGACGGGCAGGTGGACCTCGTGCTGCGCACCAGTGCCGGCGCGCTGCTGATCATGCGCCGCGACTCCACTGGCGCCCTGTATCTTGCCGAGCAGTTGTCAGGAGTGTCCACGCGGCCGTTGCTGGCTGACCTGGACGGCGACGGATTCGCCGACCTGATCGCGGGCAAC
>CAZZBH010000154.1:0-6557 GCA_964652605.1 uncultured Planctomycetaceae bacterium | reverse complement strand
CGCCAGCGGCATCAGCGCAAGCAGCAACGCGACAATCAGTGGCGCCCAGTGACTGGGAAAGACTGCCGCAAGCGGGCGTGCCCGCGGCGTCAGCACGGGCTCAAGGGCCGCAGACACGCGCCCTGCCAGCGCGTCGCGAAAACCGCCCTTGCTTTCAAGATACGCCGGAAGCGCATCCTGCATGCCCATTGCCTGATCCAGCGCCAGCGCCCAGTCCGGCGTGCCGGGCGTGCCCGCCCGCGCGTGTGAGCGGCGTATCCAGGAAACTGTCGCGGCAATCCACAGCATTCCGAATGCCGAAATCATCAGCAGCCAGATCCATCCCGGCTGCAGCAGCACGCCCACCGCCATGCCGGCAAAGGCAACTGCCAGCGCGGGCAGCACCGCCCAGCGGCCGCCGACGCTGATCGTAGCGGCGAACAGCCAGCGCCGACGCGCCCGATCCAGCGCAGCAGAAATGCGAGATTCGTGCTCGATGGGCATATCTTCGGGCATATAGGCTTAACGCATCCAACTGATTGCCGGTTCCAGTGTTGTGCCATCCGGCTGCGGCGGCAAGCAGAATTCTTTGAATGCCCGATCCGGAAAAGCTGGCTGTGCCGATGCCGCCCAACATCCGAGTACCCTTGCTGCCTGAAATCGTTTCACGCAGCCACCGACAGCCGGTAGATTGCCGCGCTGCACCCCCCGCCAACCTGGCGGCGGGCGTGCGCTGAAAACATGGATGGCGACACACCAAAGCTTCGCGCGCGTCCGCGGCGCCCGGCCCTGCTGGCGGGTGTGGCGGCTGTCAGCGGCTGTTGCGCGGTTATCCTGCTTGACCCCGGCATGCTTGCCGTGCCCGTGGGCGCGGTATCGACGGCGATCCTGCTGCTGCTGGCGCTGCTGATGCGGCGGCGACTGCACCTTGCCCCGTGGCTGATCGCCGGTGCCGTGGCCTGCGCCATGTTTGCCTGGGGCGGGTGGCGCAGCCTGCCGGCGTCGGATTCGTTGCAGGTCAGATTTCCAACCGGGGCAGATCTGGTGCGCATCGAGGGCACCATCGTCGAGGGCGCCGACTACGTGCGCCGTGACCCGGCAGCCTTTGAGTACCCCGAAGCGCCCGAGCCGCAGGAGGGCTTTCCCATCGGCGCCGACCCGCGCCGGAACGTCAGCTACCTGCTTCGCGCCGAGGCGTTGCCGGACCTGGGCGAGGTTGCAGGCGGATTCGTCAAGCTGTACGCCGCGCCGGGTACAGATGTCCGACCGGGGGCGCGGGTACAAGTGCTGGGCCGCCTGCGCATGCCGCGCCGCGCGGGAAACCCCGGCGAAGTCGATAGCCTTTCGCGTTATCGATTGCGCGGCATCACGCACACGATGACATTGCCGCGCGTCGATCACCTTACCATCGTTCAACAGGCCCCCGCGCTGTCACTGCACAACCTTGCCTACTCGGTGCACGTTGCATTTCACGACCTGGTTGGCTCCCGCTTGCCGCGCGACCGCGCGGCTGTGCTTGGTGCCACGCTGCTGGGCGAGCGCGGCAACCTGACGCACGAACAGCGCGCGCGGTTCGTGCGCTCCGGCACGGTGCACCTGCTGGTTGTCAGCGGCCTTCATGTCGGGCTGCTGGCGGGCGCGCTTGTGTTCTTCCTGCGCGTGATGGGCATGGACCCGCGTCGTGCGTGGGTGGCCGGCGCCGCGGCGGCTGTGCTCTACCTGATCATCACCGGCGTGCAGCCCAGCGTGACGCGGGCGACGGTCATGCTTGTGATTTACGCGCTGGGCCGGGTGCTTGTGCGGCGGCCGGATGCTTTGAACGTGCTGGCGGCCAGCGCGCTGGTGCTGCTGGTGATCGACCCAGCCGACGTGGCAGAACTTGGTTTCCAGCTGAGCTACCTGAGCGTGATCGGCATCTTTGTGCTTTCGCCGGCGCTGCGTTTGCGTCGCCCGCCGACGGCGTCTGAGCGTGCCGCGGAGGGTTGGCGTCGCCGCGCGCTGGACTGGCTTGGCGGCTCTGTGCGCATCTCGCTGGCAGTGGGGCTTTGCACGTGGCCGCTGCTTGCGGCGACGGTGCACGTGTTCAGCCCGATCATGATCTTCTCCAACATTGCGGCGTCACCGTTGCTTGGTCTGCTGCTTGTGCTGGGGCTGCTGACGCCGCTGGCGATCATTCCCGGCGTCGGGGCTGCGCTGGCGTGGCTGCTGTCCTTGCTGGCTGGGCTGCTGGACGGCATGGCGGGCACATTCGCCTCAGTGCCTTACGGGCACCTGTTCGTTGCTGAGCCTCCGCTGTGGTGGCTGCTGCCGTATTACGTGCTGCTGGCGGGGGTGATGCTGCTGCCGCGAATCGGGTTGCCGCGCGTGAGTGGCGCGGCGCTTTGGCTGTTGTGGCTGTGCGCGCTGCCGGCGTCGGCGCTGGTTGGCGGCGAGGGGCCGGGGCCGGCAAAGCTCACGGCACTGGATGTCGGCCAGGGACAGTGTGTGGTGCTGGAGGTTCCGGGCGGGCCGTGTGTGGTGCTGGATTGCGGCAGCACCAGCCTTGGCGCGGCTGGCGAGCGCGTGCTCGCGCCCTACCTGTGGCATCGCCGGCGCAGTGTTATCGATGTCCTGTTGATCTCACATGCGGATGCGGACCACGTGAACGGCCTTCCGCAACTGCTTGAGCGATTCCGGGTCGGCGTCGTGTACGTGCCTGAGACTTTCGAGGACGACGACGCGGGCAAGGCCCTGGCGCCATGGCTGCGTCGCCACGCCGACGTGCAGGTGCTTGCCCGGGGCGATCGCATCGATGTCGCCCCGGGCCTGGCCATTCACTGCCTGTGGCCGGATGCCGCGTTTGTGCGCGGCATGATCAGCGACCGCGAGCAACGCAACGAGGGCGGCCTGGTGCTTGAGCTGCAAGCCGGGCCGACGCGGGTGCTGTTGCCCTCAGATGTGGAAACGCGCGGCCTTGCGGCTGTGCTGCCGGAGTTGGGGCGCGCCGACATTCTGTTCGCTCCGCACCAGGGAAGCCTCGTTGCAGGTCTGCCGGAAATTCTTCGCGCACTGGCGCCGAAGCACGTGGTGATCAGTGCGCGAGAGACTTTCCCCGCTGAGGAATCGCTGCAAGCCTACGAAGACAGCGGCGCTCGAGTCTGGAAGACGTGGCAGCATGGCGCGGTCGCGTTCGAGCTTGGCGCGGACGGCGGGATCAAGGCGAGTGCGTTCATTGCCGACGACTGAGCTTCTGCCGGTCGCTCGCGACTTCGGCTATGCAGCGACCTCGATGTACTTGCCCATGCCGCGCAGCTTCTTGTACCGCTCATCCAGAAGCGTCTGCACGGGCAGGGCCTTGAGGTGATTGAGGTGCCGAAGCAGATACGCCCTGACCAGTTCAAATGCCTTGCGCGAATCGCGGTGCGCGCCGCCGTAGG
The DNA here is from genome assembly GCA_964652605.1 of uncultured Planctomycetaceae bacterium. Classification (GTDB taxonomy): domain Bacteria; phylum Planctomycetota; class UBA8742; order UBA2392; family UBA2392; genus JADJRK01. Next base: position 3,162 of record CAZZBH010000154.1, on the reverse strand, counting down.
GCTCAGGCACAATCTCGTCCATGATGCCGAGCTCAAGCAGGTCATTCGGCGTAAGCCGAAGCACGCGCGCCGCGTCGCTTGCCTTGCGCGCGTCATGCCACAGAATCGCGGCACAGCCCTCGGGCGAAATCACACTGTAGTACGAGTTCTCCATGATCAGGTAGCGATCACCGACGCCGATGCCCAGCGCGCCGCCACTGCCACCCTCGCCGATGGTCAGGGTAATGATGGGAACGCGCAGTGATGTCATCTCGCGGATGTTTTCAGCGATGGCCTGGCTTTGGCCGCGCTTTTCCGCCTCAATGCCCGGGTAGGCGCCGGGAGTGTTGATGAAGCTGATGATCGGCAGGTTCAGTTTCTCTGCCAGCTTCATCTTGCGCAGCGCCTTGCGATAGCCCTCCGGGTGCGCGCACCCGAAGTTGCATTCAAGCCGCTCTTTCAGCGTGCGGCCCTTGCGGTGGCCCATCACCATGATCTTGTTGCCCTCAAAGGTGGCGAAGCCGCACACGATGGCGGGATCGTCCTTGAAGGCCATGTCGCCCTTGAGTTCCTGGAAGTCGTCAAACAGCGCGGCAATGTAGTCGGTGACCAGCGGGCGCAGCGGGTGGCGGGAAAGCTGCACGCGATCCCACGGGTCGAGGTTGGCGAACACGCTGTCGGTAAGCTTCTTGAGGTCTTTCTCGAGCTCGCCGATCTCGCTTTCAATGAAGGCCCGGCGCTCGCCGTCGGCATTGCCGAGGTCCATGCGCAGGCCCTCGATCTTCATCTCAAGCTCAACGATCGGGCGTTCAAACTCTGGGACATTAAGGCGATCTACACCAGTCATTGCATGCTCCTGTCAGCGGCAAAGCCTAGCGTGAATGGACCCATGAATCCAGACCGGTCGATCGGTCAATGCAACTCGCCGACATGAACCGCCATGGTCCCCATGTTCAGCTTGCGGTAATGGACGCTGGTGAATCCGGCCGCTTCCATGCGTTGCTTGAGCGACTCGGCGTCGGGGAAAAGCTGGATACTGTCGGCGAGATAGCTGTACGCCTTGTGGTTTGAGCGTGTCAGGCGGTTGCCCACCCAGGGCACCACGCGGTTGATGTACCAGTTGGCGCAGCGGCCGATCACCCCGCGCGCGGGCGTACATTCCAGGATTACGGCGCGTCCGCCCGGCTTGAGCACGCGGGCCATTTCGCGCAGGCCGGCGTCGAGATCTTGAAAGTTGCGCACGCCGTAGCCCACGCTGACCACATCGAACGAAGCGTCGGCAAACGGCAGGCGCAACGCGTCGGCCTGGCACAGCGGGATGCGCGTGCCGGCTTGGGCTGCCTTCCGGTCTGCAATCACCAGCATCTCGCGGGTAAAGTCGGTGGCGATGACCTGCGCCGGCGACGGGTCGGCAAACGCGAACATCAACGCCAGATCGCCGGTGCCGCAGCATATGTCCAGCACGCTTTCGCCGCCCTTGAGGCCAGCCATGCGAACGGTGCGGCGCCGCCAAGCCTGGTCACGCCCGCCGGAAATGATGCGGTTCAGCAGGTCGTAGCGGCCCGCAATCCCCGCAAACATGTCGCGCACTGCGCGGCCTTTTGCGGGGTCGCGCGGGTCCACGGTTGAATCGCCGCGTGTCTTGGTGGTTTCCGCTGCCGGCATACGGTTCGATGTATCCTATGCAGCAACCGGAAAAGCAAAACCCACCGCAGTGTCGCGGTGGGTTTGTGATTCGCAGGCAATCTAGCGCTTGCTGAACTGGGTGCCCCGGCGGGCGCCGCGCAGGCCGTACTTCTTGCGTTCCTTCATGCGGCTGTCGCGGGTCAGCAGGTCGTGTTCCTTGAGCTTGGGCTCAAGTTCCTTGTTCACCTTGATCAGCGCGCGGCTTATGCCCAGGCGAACGGCTTCAGCCTGCGCGACCACTCCGCCGCCGTGCACGTTGGCGAACACGTCAAACTTGTCGTTCAACTCAGTGACCTGAAACGGCTTGCGCACGTTGCGGCGCTCAAGCGGGCTGACGAAGTACTCGTCGGCATGGCGCTTGTTGATGGTGATGTTGCCGGAGCCGGCACGGATACGAACGCGCGCCACCGCACTTTTGCGGCGGCCCAGGCCCCATGTGTGTTCCTGATCTGCCATGCGTTTAGTTCTCCAGCCCGGCCTTTTGACCGTACTTCACGGTGTAAGCCTGGGGCTTCTGGGCAGCGTGCGGATGCTCGCTGCCTTCATAGATCTTCAACTTGCCCAGCATGTGGCGGCCCAGCTTGGTCTTGGGCAGCATACGCCTTACGGCCAGCCGCAGCACTTTCTCAGGGTTCTTTTCGATGACCTGCTCAAACGTGCGCAGCTTGCGCCCGCTGGGGTAGCCCGAGAAATCCTGGTACAGCTTCTGCTTCGACTTCTTGCCCGTCACGACCAGCTTGCCGACGTTGGTAACCACGACAAAGTCGCCCGTATCGACGTGGGCGGTGTAGCCCGGCTTGTGCTTGCCCATCAGCAGGACGGCGATCTTGTTCGCCATGCGGCCGAGATTGTTGCCGGTGGCGTCAATCAGGTGCCAGTCCGCCTTGACGTCGGTCTGCTTGGCCTGCCAGGTACGCTGCGACTGCGCTATCATAAAATCCCTCTGGTCTGTCCAGCCACAAGCTCACAGCCCCCGCGTCCCGTACCCGGGATGCAAGGGCTGTCCCCCTCAGGGGGCGGGAAAGATAGCAGTGGCACCTTGGGTGTCAATAGAGGGTACAGGACTGTGAGCCAGTCGTATAAAGAGGTAGCATCTCCCCAGCACAGTCAGGCGGCTGAGTCAAAATGAAGTTTGATGCCAGGGTCCTGGGCGTTCCGAACCACCTTGCGAACGCCAGAAAGTTCCTGTCCCGGGTGGACTTCCTGCTTGAGCAGAACAAGCTCAAGGCTGCGGAGTCGCGCCTCGTGGAGCGTTTGCCTGCGCACTACTTCTCCATCCAGGAACTCTTCCGCCGCCGCAGCGAATGCATCAGCCACTTTCGCTGTGAGCGCTTCAACTTTCTGCTGCCCCTTCAGCAGTTCGCCACCTTCGTGGACGGGACCACGCCTGAGGACGTCGTGCGCGAGAACGCCTGGACCGCAAGCCTGAACCTTGTGCTTCTGGGCCTCAACGACAGCCTGATCGCATTGGGCATGGTCGAGACTTTTGACAGCGCC
>CAZZBH010000153.1:342-6728 GCA_964652605.1 uncultured Planctomycetaceae bacterium | reverse complement strand
GCAGGTCATCTACCTCGTGCGCTGTGCCAAGACTGGTCAGGTTGATAGAAGAAGGCTTGTCATCCGGCCCGCCCGGATAGCTGACAGTGAACACCTGGCACACCCCGCTGAACGTCAGGAAAACGGTCTGGGCCTGCGTCGGGCTTTGATCGACGAATTGAAACTCCGGCGTTTCGATCTCGAATCCAGCCATGGTGGCGCTGGGTAAGCCCTGTCCTTGTGCCTGAGGATGTCCAACGACGATGAGGTCGGTGACGGTGAACTCGAACGTGTGGGTCGGAAGTGCGTTTCCGGCAAAGCTGGCAACCATGAAGTAGGTTCTCACCTGGCTGCCGCCCCATGCGCCCTGTTCCGGTGTAGGAACGTCGAAGACGAGCACCCCATCGTCGGTAGGAAAGCCGCCGGCAAGACTGTCGATCAGCACGTCGATGCCAGGATCGTACACCCCCAAGGTGCCCAGCGTGTCGTGGTCGCGGTAAATGGCAACCTCGTCGTATGCGCTGGCATCATCGCCCGAGCCAGACGCGGTGACTTCAATCTGGCTCAGCGTGATCTGGTTAATGCTTGGATCATCGTTGTCCGTGATGGTGAACGAACCGCCGCCGCGCACGCCATCGCCGCCGCCGTCGGCGTTGGCAAATACCGGCACCGGCGCACCCGGCGTGACGACGACGGTCAGCCCTGGGCCGACCTGCACAACAAGCTGGACAACCCAATCCCCGCCGTTGCCGGCACTTCCGGTGGCGGTTGACCAGTTGCCGCCTGACGAATACATGCGCTGCCGGCCGGGCGCGAGGCCACTGGTTGGAACGGCCCATCCGCCGGCGGTCTTGCTGTCATAGGACCAGTCAATCAGAAGGTTGTTCGTCCCGTTGTACTGAAACGGCGTGGTAAGCGGAAAACGCGCATAGTTGAAGCCACCCGATGCAATAGGCTGGGGCGTAATGTCAGTCGGGCCCAGCGGTGTCTCAAGAGTAAAGCCGGTGAAGTTCTGGTCGAATGTCGTCGAAAGCGCGGTCGGATTCGCGTTGGAGTGCGCCAGACGAAGCCGAAACTGGTTGAACTGGGGAATAGTCCCGTTGTTCTGGCTTGCGCGCACCTCAATGATCGAGCCCTGCACGCTGATTTCGGCGGCGGTGTACACGTGCTGATAGCGCCCGCTTGTCCAGTTGAACGGAAAAATGTTTCCCGACCCGGTAGGTGACTGCACCCCGCCAATCGTGACGACAGTCTGCCCACACAAAACCCCAGCCATCGATGCGGCTAGAAAAACGCCAAGCACCCGCAAGCGCACCTGATTCACGATAGTTCTCCTGGACCGGGCCCACTCCCGGCAGTCGGTGAAGTGATTCACTGAAGTTATTCATTAGTGAAGCTTCGTCCGATTTGCTTTCAAGCGTTTGTCGGCGGTGCACTTGATCCAGACGGAGCACGGCACAGGAATGTCTGCGCCGTCTCTCATTGCTGCGCTCGCATACCGTAAGATCGTCGCGATAAGCCGGATGGCGCCCCATGGATGGGCGCCAACGCCGACGCGGTTGCTGGCGCGGGCGTTGAAGTATTGGCGCGCCAGCACCTGAAACCCAAGCCCGATGCGCGGCTGCCGAAAGAGAAACACGCCGGATGCGGTCAACCGGATGATGTCGCCGCGTATCGAGTTGACCGCCAGGTCGGTGCCCGCGCCATCGGCAATCGAGAGGATGCTCAGCTGGTATGCATCCGCGCTGACCTTCAGCGAGTCATTCAGCACCCAGCCAAGGCGCGCCGGGTTGTAGTACACGGCGCTGGTGTCCTCCACCCCGCCGACCACCGCGCCGCCCATCAGCGCGCTGCGGGTGCCGAACTGGTGTGTCCAGTAGTGATTGTCCTGCGCGTAAACGGCGCCGCAGGCGAGCAGCAGAATCGCGGCAACTCGCAACATGCAATCCCCCAAGAACAGTTGCCTCAGATGAAGTACGTGTAGCCGATGATCACGCCGATTGACCAGAACACGCCCCGCGTCGGCTTGCCCGCGCCGAACAGCAGGCCCGCCTCCGTGGGGTCGCTCAGGTCAACGTTGCTCTCAATGCTGTCGCTGCCGAAGGTGAAGTGATTGCCGAGCGCCAACTCATGCCGCTCGCCCTTCACAGCCACGCCGGTCACGCCGTGGTAGAGATCCCAGTCGGTTGTGCCGAGGTGCAGTTCAAGCGAGCGCTTGGGCACGTCGGCTGTGAAGTCAGTGTAGAACGACCAGTAGCCCGTCCACTCGCCCAGCCACCAGGTGCCGAAGTACTGGGTGACGGCTGCCGCCACGTTGAACACGCCCTCGCGCGTGTCGCGCACGCGCAGGAACTCGTTGCTTGCGCCGCCCGCTCCCGCGGCGCCTTGCAGGAAGGGCTCGCTGTCGGGCTCAATCACGGTGTAGTTTCCGATGCTCAGAAAGTACTCGGCAGACGCGGCAAGGCGCGTGCGTGAAGCGGCGATTTCGTATTCAGCACCAAGTGCGAACGACCATGGGGAGCGAAAGTCCGTGGACAAGCCATCCTGCCGGTCATTCAGAATGATCGTTTCACCCTGGTTGTCGCCGTTGGAGTCGACGTTGTTGATCTCAATGTCGCGCGAGACCGTGCCCTGGCCGTAGATATGGATGCCCACTGTGGTCGCGGTGGCCCCGAGCTTCAGCCCCTCCCACTCAAATGCGAGCCCGAACTTGAACAACTGCCTGAGATCCCAGTAGCTGATGTACTGGTCCGACCGAACGGATGCGGCTTCGAAGGTCGATTGGCCCTGGTCAAACCAAGTTGCGCGCACGTTTACTGAAACCGAGTTGCGCTCAATCCGGAACGCGCCAACCGCCGACGCGCCGATCGCGAAGTTTTGGGTCAGACGCCACCCCCACCCCAGGCCGCCCCAGTACTCCTGCAGGCTTGAATCAAAGAGAATCTGCCCGGTGTAGTCCTCGTTGCCGGGGTTGCGGGCGATCACGTCAATCACGCGCTGCTCGCGGGCCGACACAGAGTTGCTGGTGTAGTTGCGCGCCATGATCATGTGCGTGAACACGTGTCCCGGCGCAAAGTCAAACATATGCACGCCGCTGGCCAGCGTGGGGATCACGCGCCAGTTGGTCGCCAGCAGGTCGCGGTCGTCGCCGGCGCCGTTTTCAACGAAGTAGCGGTCAAACTGGTACAACGTGCCGCTGACCGACAGCGCGGAGTTTTCAATCCACGCAAGGCGCGCCGGGTTGTAGTAGCCCGCGCTGGTGTCATCGCACCCGCCCACCACGGCGCCGCCCATCAGGTGCGAGCGCGTGCCGAACTGGTTGGTCCAGTAGTTCTGGTCCTGCGCGTGGGCAGTCGCGCACAGCAGAAGCAACACTGCAACAACACGCGCCATGGACTGACCTCCGTGCGCGGGATTGTAGCAGCGCAGGCCGCGAGGCAACTCGTTTCTGCGCCGGCGTGGAAGCAATGTGAAGAAGGCGCGGCTTACAGGTGGTGGTGGAGGCCTTCTTCGAAGTACGGGTCTTTGGTCGCCAGCAGCTTTGCCTTTTCGAGCGACTTGAGCGCCACGAACACGAACAGGCCGATCATGCCAACACTCACCCCGACCAGGTAGAACGTGCCCGGCCCGTAGGTTGCCACCGGAACGCCGCCCTCAAGGTGCGGCTGGGGAAGCATGAACTGCCACAGGTCAATGAAGCGGCCGAGCAGCACAAAGCAGGCCGCGATGACAAGGATCTTCGGGTTGCGCTTGTTGGGCCGCGGCAGCAGCAGCAGGAACGGGATGACCCAGTTAATCAGGGGGTTCACTACAAAGCAAACCCAGAACCACGGGCCGTCCCAGCGTGCCAGAAAGTGCTGCGTTTCTTCGGGGATGTTTGAGTACCAGATCAGCATGAACTGGCAGAACCACACATACGCCCAGAAAGTCGCCGAAGACAACAGCCAGATGCCCACGTTGTGCAAGTGGTTCTCATTGACCGCGTTGCGCAGGTAGCCACTGCCGTGCAGAAACACAATCAGCAGGGCAAGCATGGCAAAGCCGCTGGCCATGATGCCGCCGAACTGGTACACGCCGAACATGGTGCTGAACCAGGTCGGCTCAATGCTCATCACGTAGTCGATGCTGGCAAAGGTCAGCGTGATGGCGAACAGGAAGCAGAAAATAGCTGACACGCGCATGCCAAGCACCGTCCAGCGCACGTCACCGTCAACGTCCTGTCGGCGCGAGTAGCGCACCAGCAGCGCCGAGCAGACCATCCACGTGGCAAAGTACAGCGCCATCCGCACCAGAAAGCCGCCCGCGTTCAGCCAGGGCTCTTTGTGGTGAATCAACTCGCCGTGCAGGCCGGGGTGGTGCTCTTCGTGCGTCCATTCGTAGTAACCGCCGGCGGCTACTACGACGCCCAGCACAATGAAGGTAAGCAAGCCTACCCAGAAGTAGCCGGTCATGGCCTCGGGGATGCGCTTGAGCGTGGCATGCCACGCGCTGCCCGACAGATGGCTGAAGGCAAGAAAGATCGCGCCGAACAACGCCAGGCCCACGGCATACCACGCGCCGATTACCCACCCGGACATGGCAATGCTCGCCCCGCCCAGCCAGCTCAGGCCGAACACGACGGCGCCAAGGGCCATCAATCCGAAGCAGAACATCTTCGCCAGGATGGGAAAGCTGAACTGTTCGGGCTCGCTCGACATCTGCGTACTCATTACCGGCCGCCCTCCTGAACGTGGCGCAACCAGGCGATGACCTTCCAACGGTCATCATAATCCACGTGTGAGGCATGCGCGGGCATCGTCATGTATCCGTGCGTAATGATGTGAAAGATCTGCCCGTCGGTGAACGGCAGGCGCAACTCGCCTGAAATGGCGGGCGCGCCGACGCCATAGCTGGTCACAGGCGCGTTGCCGATGCCGTCCACGCCATGGCAGCCCTGGCAGTTCATCAAAAACAGGCGCTTGCCGCGCTTGAGAATCGCCTCGCGCTCCTGACCGGTGGCGTTGGCGTACGGGTTGACAAGGCTGCGGGCCTGCTCAAGCCCATCGTTGCCCGCCGGAATGTCGAGGCTTACCTGGCCCTGGTACACGGTGCCTTCTGGCGGCGCCATGTCGGCAGTGCGCCAGTAGTACATGGGGTTGGGCAGGTTGTCGTTATCCCATTCCGGGTAGTGGTGAAGCTGCTGCGACTCCCACGCCTTGCTGTAGGCCATATCCGGCATGTACTCAAAGTTGCGCTTGCCGTAGTCCCGCAGAAGGAAGCCGGCGAGAATGCCCGCCACGGTCGCGCCAATCAGCGCGCCCAGGCCGATCCATACGCGGGCCGGCTGGCGCTTGTTGTGCTTGATGACAAACGCGCGCGACTTTTCCAGCGCTTCGACGTTTGCGTCAATGACCTTGTCGAACACCTTCTGCATTACTCCTCGTCCTCCTCTGGACGATTCAAATCAAAGTCGGCGTCCACCTGCCTGGTCTCTTCGGCGTTGGCGGCGCTGAAAATTTCGCGCGCCTTTTCTTCGTTGAAGTCTTCATCCATCTCAAGCACGATCACAAACCGGTCGTCCGTCTGCCGCTCGTGGTAAATCCTCGCGCGCTTGCCCGGAAACAGAAAGCAGAACGCGAACAACCCAAGCATCGTGCACAAGCCGCCGATCAGCACCGTCAGCTCGAACGTAATCGGGATCATCGCCGGCAGCGGCAGCGGCGGCTTGCCGCCAATGTTCAACGGCCAGTCGTAGGCAGAGATGTACCACATGCCCGAAAGCGCGATGCTCATCCCCAGCAGGCCGCAGCAAAAGGTAACCCAGGTGATCTTGCTGAACGGCAGGCCCATGGCGCGGTCCAGGCCGTGCACGGCGTAGGGCGCAATCACATCATGAAAGGTGAAGCCGGCATCGCGGCAGGCTTTGGTTGCCGCCAGGCAGTCGTCGTCATCGGTGAACACGCCCATGAACAGCGGGTTTTCATGCTCTTCAGGCATGGTTCACCTCCTGGCCGACCTTCTTGCCGCGGCCGAACTTCAGCACGCCCTTTACCTCGCCGAAGGCAACGCCCGGCAGCAGCCGGATGAAGCAGAAGAACAGGAAGAAGAAGATTCCGAAGCTGCCGACAAGCGTCAGGATCTCCACCCACGTCGGGTAATAGTGTGCCCAGCTGCTGGGCAGGAAATCGCGGTGAAGGCTGGTCACGATGATCACGAAGCGCTCAAACCACATGCCGATGTTGACGAAGATGCTCATGATGAACAGGACGATGGGGCTGCGCCGCAGCTTCTTGAACCACAGAATCTGCGGGCTGATCACGTTGCAACTGACCATGATCCAGTACGACCACGCAAACGGGCCGGTGGCGCGGTTGATGAAGGCGTACATCTCGTACACGCTGCCGCTGTACCAGGCGATGAACATCTCG
>CAZZBH010000153.1:0-332 GCA_964652605.1 uncultured Planctomycetaceae bacterium | reverse complement strand
GGTCAGGATGATGACCTTGCCCATGTTCTCGAGGTGGTTGGTAGTGATGTACTGCTTCAAGTTCATGGTCTCGCGCGCGATCAACAGCAGCGTCAGCACCATTGCAAACCCGCTGAAAATCGCGCCCGCCACAAAGTACGGCGGGAAGATCGTCGTGTGCCATCCCGGCAGCACCGACGTCGCGAAGTCCATCGACACGATGCTGTGCACGCTGAACACCAGCGGCGTGGCAAGGCCCGCGAAAATCATGTACGAGGTTTCGTAGTGGTTCCAGTGCCGCACCGAGCCGCGCCAGCCCATGCTGAGTGTGCCGTAGAAGAACTTGCGCGCCC
>CAZZBH010000152.1:0-6896 GCA_964652605.1 uncultured Planctomycetaceae bacterium | reverse complement strand
ACCGCAACCACAGCCCGAGCCTCGTCGCAGACCACCAGCTCAAGCCGCAGCAGCCCCGTGTATCTGGCGAGGCGAAGGCATTTGCCTTCGCCTCGTTTTCGTTCCCGGGAATGATGTTGTTCACACGTTCGTTTCTAGCCCACGCCTGTGATTCGGACCACAGGCATTGTTCTTGTCAGGGGGCGCGAAAGGAACCGGTTTGCAGACTCCGAAGACAGTGGAAGTCACGGCAGAGAACATCGACGAGTTCAACACGCGGCGGTCACTGCTTTTCTTTGCCGCGGACTGGCATGAGCCCTGCCAGCAGATGCAGCCGTTGGTAGAGAAAGTCGCCTGCCAGTTCGGCGAAAGGGTCAAGGTCGGACGTGTGGAAATTTACCAACAGCCGCTGATCGCCGCCGCACACCGCATCTCACGCATTCCTACGCTGAAGTTTATGAAGGGCGGCAGCACCACCACGACGTACTGCGGCCAGATTGAAGAGGACGTGCTGCTCGAAGTAATGCAGAAGTTCGGGGCGTAGTGCCTGTCGCGCACGGTCGCCCTAGAATTCAAAGTTGAAACCAAGCTGTACGCTCAGGCCTGCACGCTGCGGCACCGGCTCAAAATCAACGCTGGTGCCGAACTCGCGGTTCTCAAACGACATGTGCCCACCGACATCCAGATAGAAGAAGAACGCGCGCAGGCCCAGCCCTGCGGTCATTGTGAACGTTTCATTCGCGTCGGCGATGTTCTTGAACCCGCCAAGCCGCAATCCAAAACCGAACCCGCCGAACTGCGGCTCCCACGCTGCACCCATGCGGAAGAACTGGTGGTGGTAGCGCGGCATGATGTCACTGCTGACCTTGTTCAGGTCCAGCTCAAAGGCCACCGTCAACGGCAGGTTGAGCGTGTCAAAGAAGATGTAGGACGCGCCCAACCGAAACTGGGGGTCAAAGCGTACCAGTGTCGGTTCGCCGGCTGTGCGAGTTGACGGCTCCCACCGAAACTCCGGCCCGTTGATGTTGCGCGCCGTCAGGCTGATGGCGAGCGTGTTGACCGGGCCGATCTGCGGCGTGAATACCAGGCCGATGTCCAGGCCGACATTGAAACGCGCGGCGTCGGCCTCAAGGCTGTAGGCGTCAGAAATCTTCTCGCCAAGTCGGCTTAGCGTGTCCTCGATGCCGTTGGAGGTCATGTCCTCGACGCGCAGCAACTCGCTGTAGGCATACGCCTGCATGAACTTCAGCGTCACGCCGAAAGTCAGCCAGTCCGACATGCCCATGACCGGAACGCCCGCACCATAGCTCAGCCCCAGCTCATACCAGGCCAGGCCGCGGATCAGGAAGCCCGAGTTGTTGCCCGCCAGCGGGTTGGCGCCGCTTTCCAGGCTTTCGCCGTTGCCGTCATAGGTATTGATCAGAAAGTCCAGCAGAATATCCGCGGCCTCGCCGCCGAAGCTTACATTTGCGTCTTCGGCCCAAGCCGCCAGCGCGTCGGCCGTGGCGGGGCTGTACCCGCCGGCTTGCAGGTCGGCGCTGAACTGCTGTGCGGCCGCGGATTCAGGTGTAGGTGCAGTACCGCCGGAGTTGATTATGGCCTCGTTGACCAGCGCTTCCCATTGCGCGCCGGCTTCGTCCGCCAGGCGGTAGCCTCGCAGGCTTTGCAGATCAACTACCGGCGATGCGGCGGCAATGCCGAACCCGCCCAGATAGGCGCTGAAGCCGTCACGGGGCAACCCGATGCCGCCGGCGAAGTTCACGCCAAGGCCAATGCTGCTGGTGACGTACAATCCGTCACCGTTGAGGCTGGTCAGGTTGTCCAGGCGCTCAAATACGCGCAGCGCGAACAGCATGTCGTCTGAATCGACTCCGCCGCCGCTGTCGAACGCACCGGACTCAAAACGATCGAACAACTCATTGGCCAGGTCCACCGTATCGAACATCAGACGGTAGCTTTGGCCGTGCAGGCCGGCGGTGACGGTGACGGGCAGGTCGAATTCAAGCTTGAGGATGCTGTCTTCCCACGGTCGGCGCGCGGCGTTGGCCGGGTTGTAGTAGGCGCCGGTCGCGCTGCGCGTGGCCATGCCGGTCCCGCCGCGTCCAACGGCGGGCGTTGAAAAGTCCAGCCACTCCTCGGCGCACAACGGTGCCGCAAGCAGCATAAGCCCAAGCAGGAAAGCCGACCGCAGTGCGCAGCGGTGTCGCGAGACAAGGCTACAAATACCGACCGACGTTCGCCGAACATTGCCGTTGTGCATGAGTTGCTCCGCTCAGGGAATGTCGCCATACAACGGCTGCAGCACGCGCTCGTCGTCAACATACAGGCTGACATTGGCGCCGACGAGAATCGCGATCGCATCGCTGGGCCTCGCGTCCACACGCACCTCGCCGTCCGCAGTCTCGATCACGAGGTTGGCGTAATAGGTGTGGTCCTTGAGGTCCGTGATCTCGACGGCTTTGACCGTACCGCCCATGCCCGCAATGACGTTATCCAGAAGGTCGTGCGTCAGAGGGCGGGAGTGGTAGCGCTTCATGGCGCGTCGATAGATGGCAATCGTTTCCTGCTCGCCGATCTCGATGGTGAAGTGCCGCCCGCCGCCTGCCTCCTTGAGGATGATCTTCTGGGAGGGTTGCGTGTCGGCCAGCACAATCCGGTTCAGCGTGAATGGCACCATCGGCATGGAGAGTCTTCCCGGTGTGAGCAAGCACAGTGTAGCTCATGCCATACCGGCGCGGCAACACGTCGGACTGTACCGGCGTGCACCATGCCGTATCGTGTGCCCTGCACCCTGACGGAGACCGCTTGAAACGCGCGCTGACATTCGCTGCCAAGTATCTGTTCGCAGGTGCGGCATCGGCGTTTCTATTCACTGTCGGTGTAGTCTCGCGGCGCCATCGCGCCCTGATAAACATCATTGCCGTGCACTTCGGGTGGCGCGCACAACCACGCCAGGTGGAACTGCCGGTGGTGCACGCGGGCGAACTATTTGCTGAAGACCTGCCTGTCCGCCTGCTTTCACCGCAAGTCGCCGATGGGAATGTAACCCTGTATGAGCTGGCTGTACTGATGCGCAGCGTGGTTGCCCGCCGACCTTTGTGTTTGCTTGAGCTGGGAACATTCGATGGGCGCACAACACTGAACCTTGCCGCCAACGCGCCGAAGGGTGCGCGAGTGCATACCCTTGACCTTCCGGCCGATTCCGTCGTCGCGTTGCCGCAGGCGGCCGGCGATCACGCCTACGTGGACAAGCCGGCCCCGGGCGTACGATTTGCCGGGCACGCGCTGTCGGCCGGCATCGTGCAGTTGAACGGCGACACGGCGACGTTCGACTTTTCGTCGCTGGAAGGCCGCTGCGACTGGGTGTTTGTGGATGCCGCCCACTCGCACGAATACGTGCTGAATGACTCCGCCGTCGCGCGCAGGGTACTGGCGCCTGGCGGCATCATCTTCTGGCACGACTACGGCGCATGGGACGGCGTGACAAGTGCGCTGAATGAGTTGCAGCGCACCGACGAATGGTTTGCCGGGCTGCGGCGGATTGAGGGCACGACGCTGGCTGTGCTGCTTGCGCCATAAGGCATTTTCAACCCACTTTCGGGCTCGGCATGTCGGCTGTACGCTCCGGCAGCATGGAGCAGCTACCAAAGGCACGCGCGAAGCAGTTGCGATCGCTCAAGCTGCGTAAGGCGCGGGATGAGGCGGGATTGTTCGTGGCCGAAGGCCCCCTGCTGCTGCAGGAGGCGCTGAAGGCCGGCGTAGATCCGCGCTATGTCGTGGTGTGCGAAGAGCTGCTGGAAAGCTCGCGCGAGTTGATTGACGGCTTGCTCTCACGCTGCGGTGACAAAGGCGTATCCTGCTATGCTTCGGACGTCGGCGAGTTCATGAACGCCAGCGACACTGTCAACAGCCAGGGCTTGCTGGCGGTGTTCGCCATGCCTGTGTACGACCTTGCGGCCCAGCTCGCCCGCCCACGGTTGTCGCTGCTGGTGCTGGATAACCTGCGCGATCCCGGCAACCTGGGAACGATTCTGCGCCAGGCCGCGGCCTTTGATTGCGACGGCCTACTGCTGCTCAAGGGCTGCGTAGATGCCTTCAACCACAAGGCGGTGCGCGCCAGCATGGGCGGCATCTTTCACGTCCCCGTGTTTGCTGACCTGACACCGGACGATGTGATGGACAAACTGACTTCAGCCGGCGTGTGGCCATACGTTACCGGCACGCGCGGCAAGAATGCCTTTGAAGTCAGTTTTCCGCCGCGCACAGCCTTCATCATCGGCGGCGAAAGCGAGGGTGTGCAGCCGTTCTGGAGCGACCGCGACGTCATCCAGGTCAGCATCCCGCAAAGCGACAAGGTGGAAAGTCTGAACGCGGCGGTTGCGGCAAGCATCCTGCTGGCGTACCGCTACCACGACATCGCCGCGCGTGGGGGATAGGCGTACTCAGTCTTCAATCGTCAGTCTTCACCGAGAAAGAACTTGTTCTGGAACAGCTCAACCAAGGCACTGACCGCCTCGGCGGCGTCCTGGCCTTCGGCTTCCACAGTCAGCTGCGTGCCCTTTTCAGCGGCCAGCATGATGACGTCGATGATGGACTTGGCGTTGCAGCGCTGCTCGCCCTTCACCAGAAAGATGTCCGACTTGAAGCGCGACGACGCTTCAATCACTTTCATCGCCGGGCGCTGGTGCAGGCCGTACTTGTTCAGCAACTCAACTTGTGCGGTGGTTCGCATGCAGAACCCAGAATCTACCGATGCGGCGCGGCGCCGCAAGTTCACAATGCTTGGGCAATTTTTCAGCCTGCCTTGGCGCGGCGGCGACCGATATCGCGAAACGCCTGCAACGCAAGCTCGGCAGTGCGCGCGGCGTGGTGGCGCACAAGATGGTCGGCGCTGACCAGGTCAGCAGTCACGATACGAGGCCGGCCGGGCAGGCGGTTGAGGGCATCCAAGTCCGGCTCGACGCGCTGGGCGCCTTCGGCCGCATAGGCCTGGGCCAGCCTGCCGGGGATGCTGCCGGTATTGACCAGCACAAAGTCCAGCAGGTTTTCATAGCTGTGCTCGGTTACCACTTCGGCGTGGCGCGAGGCGCTGAAGCCCTGCGTTTCGCCTGGTTGGGTCATGATGTTGCAGACATAACCCACCACGGCCTCCGTTTCCTGCAGTGCGGCACGCAGCTCGCGTATCAGCAGGCTAGGCAGCACGCTGGTGTACAGGCTGCCTGGCCCGATCAGCACCAGGTCAGCCCCCAGAATGGCATCTACCACGTCGGCCGCGGGCGGTGCGTCCTCGGGTTTGATGGACAGCCTTTTCACTGGCTTGCTGACACGGCCGACCAGCGACTCTCCGGTGGTCTTGCTGCCGTCCTGGTGCTCGGCGATCAGGCTGATCTTGGTGCCCGTTGCGGGCAGGACGCGGCCACGGACATTGAGCACGCGGTTAGCCTCGCGCACGGCTTGTTCAAAGTCGCCGGTTACCTGGGTCATGGCGGCAAGAAAGATGTTGCCGAAGGGATGACCCTTCAGGTCGCCGTCTTCAAAGCGGTACTGAAACAGCTTTTCAAGCACCGGGCCTGCGTCTGACAGCGCGGCCAGGCAGCTGCGAATGTCGCCGGGCGGCAACATGCCGAACTCTTTGCGAAAGCGGCCGCTGCTGCCACCGTCGTCGGCCACGGTCACGATTGCCGACAGCTTGTCGGTGTGTTCTTTCAGCCCGCGCAGCAGGCCGCTTGCGCCCGTTCCGCCACCGATGGTGACCACGGCGGGCGAGCGCCTGAACAATCGCGGGAACATTGCCATGGCGGTTCCGTTAAGATGCGCCGCGGCGCCGGTAAGAGCAGGCCGTTACTCGTTCTTGGCCTCTTCGTAGGTGCTTTCCTTGCGGATGCGCGTGCTAAGCCGCTTCACATCCCGCACCAGTTTCTTGCGCTTTTCGGGCCCCTTGTGGCCCTTGAGCTTTTCCTTCACTTTCGCCACCTGGCGCTGGGCCTTGTCGATGCAAAGGTCCACTGCCGCGTGCATGTCATCCTGGTTGTGCACGATTGACGAGAGGTGATTGTGCGTGTCAGTCCGGATCACGATTTCGCAAACGTTGTCCAGCCCGTCGCGGTCCAGAACCACCTGGATGCTGTTGATGCGATTGAAGTAGCGCTCAAGCTTGCCCAGCTTTTCGCGGGCGTAGTCCTTCATCTTGTCGGACACTTTGACGTGCTTGGCTGTGATGGTAATGCGCAACGGATTCTCCTGTTCTTACAGCGGGCCGATTGTGGCGACGATGCTGCCGCTTGGCAATGTGCGGTCGAGATCAGATGCCCTGCTCCAGCCGGTCGGCGTTGTAGTCGTCCAGTTCTTTCAGGGCTCGGATCTTCTTGACTGTCGCGGCGAAGTCATACTCGACGCGCCGCCAGATGAATTTCTTTTCGTCCCAGATGACATAGCACGCACGCGTGTCGCGGTCGCGCGGCTGGCCGACACTGCCTACGTTGATGATGTATTTCTTGCCCTTCTCGGGCTGCAGCTCAAAGTTGAGTTCCTTCTCCGTCTGGTACCGGAACTCCTGGTCGATGACGCAGGGGATGTGCGTGTGGCCCACCAGGCAGAAACTTTCAAACTGACCGAATATCTCTTCAAGCTTGCGCACGGATTCGGGCACTCCTTGAGCGGCACCCTGCGCGTCGTGCTTGAGAATGTACTCGGTAGTCGGCTCACGCGGACTGCCGTGCACGAGCAGTGCGCCATCCTCGCGATGCGTGAGCTTCAGGCCCTTCAGGAAACTCATACGCTTTTTGTTGCGAAAGCCGAACATCCCGCCCTCTAGCGACTTCTTCGTCCAGCGGATCGCAGTCAGGGCGCGATAGTTGAAGCCCACGGGCTCAAAAATCACCGCCTCATCGTGGTTGCCCATCAGGTTGATGCGAAAG
>CAZZBH010000151.1:0-6919 GCA_964652605.1 uncultured Planctomycetaceae bacterium | reverse complement strand
GACCGGCTGGATAACCGATGGTGAACACCTGGCAGACCTCACCAAAGGTAAGGAAGACCTTCTCAGCCTGAGCCGGGCTCTGGTCAACAAAGTTGAACTCCGGCATTTCGATCTCAAACCCGGAAATGGCACTGCTGGGGAGTCCTGACGTCTGCGCCGAGGGCCCCGACACCGTCATGTCGGTGACCTCAAACTGGAAGTCATCGCCTGGCAAGGCAGTGCTCGCGAACTTGGCGACGACGAAGTACCGCCGGATCTGGTTGCTGCCCCATGCGCCTTGCTCAGCCGTGGGAACGTCAAAGGTCAGCACGCCGTTGTCGGTCGGAAAGCCGCCAATCACGGTATCAATCAGCACGTCGATGCCGGGGTCATAGGTGCCCTGCGTGCCCAACGTGTCGTGGTCGCGATAGATGGCGACTTCGTCAAAGGCAGTTGAATCGTCGCCCGAGCCCGATGCGGTAAGTTCGATCTGGTCGAGGGTAATCAAGCCGATGTCCTGGTGGTCGTTGTCGGTGATGGTGAAAGACCCGCCGCCGGCAACGCCATCTCCACCACCGTCGGCGTTGGCAAACACGGAAGCCGCCGTTCCGGCTGAGGCCGCCACGGCAAGGGTGGGCCCCAGTGGAAGTTCCGAGTTCATGCCGGCTTGAATCTCCGACGCCGTGCGGGCGACCGACCAGAAGCGGAATTCATCCATTGCGCCGACCATTGAGCTGGTACTGGCGGTGTGCCCACCAACATAAAACTGCGGGCCGCTAAGGTTTGGGTTCTGGCTGACATTCTGGAGGACCTGCGTGCCATCCCGGTATGCAGTTACGGTGTTTGCGGCGTCATCGTGCACGATGGCAATGTGATGCCAGGTGCCGTCAACGGCGTTCGGAATGTCAACGTTCGAGAGGCCGCCACCTCGCATCGTAATGCCGTTCGTCCCGGCTGCACCTGCGGTAAACATGCGCCAGCTTGAGGCTGTGTTGTCTCCGCAAGCGTAGCCGAATTGGCCGCCGTTGACACGAAGCCAGAACTCGATCGTCCAGCTCGCGGTCCCGATGTTGGTTGCCCAGCCTGTAGCCATGGACCCCGCATTGAAGTTCATCGAGTTGCCGATGTGGCCGGGAACCAGAAAGTTCGTCGTGCCGACCCACGACGCTGTCGCCGTTCCTACCCCCGGGACCGCATCGTTGGCAGTGGTGGTCCCGGTGCCTTCATTAAACTTGTAGTAGAGAAGCTGCGGCTCCTGGGCGGCAAGGCCGGCGCTGAACAGCATCAAAAGCGCGAGCAAAGCAAGCGAGATCGTCGTGCGCATGATTATCCAATATCCGGATTGGGAACGGGCTGATAGGCACCCACGGCCGACAGCTCTCCCACGGTAGATGGTGAATTGAACATGATAGCACAGTACGCCACCACGAAAAGCGGTAACACGACTGTGTGCAGCGACATCTGCTAACACGTGATCGAATTGGGCGCTTGCGGTTTTTTCCGGGACTGAGTGGGTACCCGACAGCGCCCATGCAGACACTTGCAGCCCAGATGGGGGCTCCAGCTTTGCGATTCCCAGCCTAGTCGGCTTTGTCGCGTGCCCATTGCAGGCGGATTTCGCCGACGTCGTTCTCCTGGTTCTTCCGGACATTCAGTGTCAGCCGGTGCTCTTCAAAGTCGTGGCCGGTGACGGTGAGCTTGGCTTCGCGCGTGCCAGGTTCTATGCCGCGGAAAACCGCGCGGCCTTGCTGGTCGATCTTCGCCCTGTGAGTTCCCCACAGGCCCGGCCGGTTCTTTTGCACAGTCAGGCTGATCTCCGTATTGCGCGCGAAGGGCTTGCCGTCTTCCTGCAGTGGCTTGATGACGACTGTTGTCGGCGTGACGAGCACAATATCTGGCAGCCGAAGTTGGACACCTGCGGTAACATCGAACTCAACCGGCTCACGGGGTGTGCCCAAGTCTGACGGGTATGTGCGGCTTATGACCGAAATCTGCCATCGGCCGGGGGCCAGCCCTTTGAGTTCGAAGTTTCCGTTGCCGTCAATGTCGCCGAGCACGGAAACCGGCGGGGAGTTGTCTGTCTTCACCATGCTGGCGAAAATGCGCGCATGCTGGACCGGCTTTCCGGTTGCGTCCAATACGCGCCCTCTTGCCGTGCCTGCGGCGTGCAATTCGAAACTGATTTCATGCTCTGCGCCGTTGGCCACTTCCGGTTGGCTCCATCGCTCTGAAGCCGCCATGCCCTCGGCGGATGCCGTGACGATGACTCGGGCTGTAACTGTCTCGTCGCGCACCCTCCCGACCAGCGTGAGAGTGAAGGTGCCCAAAGCGTCGGTTTCGCCTTCGGGGCCCTTTTCATAGGCACGGTTCGTGCGTGGGTTCGACTGCAGCCACCACAAGTAAACAAGTTTCACCGTCGCGCCCGAGACCGGCAGGCCCTGATCGTCAACCACGCGGCCCGTGAACGTCGGGCGATAGGGGTGCGAGCCGAGTTCCGGGTTTTCGGGGTCGTCCGCATCCGTGTCGAGGCGCCCTTGGTACTGCAGTCTCTGAACCACAAGTCGAATTCCCGCGCGCTCCTCTCCATTGCGGAGCGCTAAGTGCACGTCACGCATTCCCGGATCAATAACGCGGGGCGTGTCCGGCGGCATTGCATAGTGGGTGATGTGTGCACTCAGGTCTTCCCCGTGGCCATCGCTCTCAATTTCAAATGAGTAGATCCCGCGTGCGTCGGCGCGGATCGTGACCTGCTTTGTGAGTTGCCGGAAACCGCCAAGATCTCGAATCGAACCGACGAAGTAGTCGATGTGAACATTGGCAAAGGCCACGCCTTCGCCGTGATAGTCCACGACACGACCGGCTATGCGGGCGCGAAAGCCCGATCCTTCCTCGGCCTCTTCGTCCGTTGCAACGTCGCCTTCTGCGGCGTGATCGTCGGAAGCCTTGCCATTGGCGGATTTCGCCGCGTTTCCAGTGCCTTCTGGCGTTTCGAAGATTGCCGGGCTGGCTGCGGCGTTGTTGCTTGTTTCGGGCAAGTTCGTTCGAACCGTGGCGTCGGGCCCCGCCATTACTGGCGGGGCTGTCTGTGCATCGTTGGGCCGCTCATCCACTGACTTTGCCGTGGTTTCCGGGCCCGGCCATGGCTGGCCGGGCTGTTCGTTGCCTGCGTGGCCCGTCAGGAAGTATGCGCCTGTGCCTATGCCGCCGATTAGCAGCAGCGCCGCCAGCGCCAGAATGCCGGCGTTGGTGCCGGTCTTGGTGCCTATGCTTGCCATGACGATGGCCTCCAGGTTTGGGGCGAGTGTGGTTGGAACTTGCGTGGCTGTGGCCGCCGCTTGCAGGTCGCTTTCCAGCGCGAGCAGTGCCGGCGCCGCCAGTGCCGAGCCGCGCAGGTCTTCCAGTGCCTTGCGCTGGCGCGTCTTCACCGTGCCCTCGGGGATGCCCAGCACAGCCGCCGCCTCGGCTGCCGTGAAGCCCTGGCCGTAGCGCAGCAGGACGACCTCACGCAACTCAACGGGCAGTTGCAGTGCCTTGTCCCAGGCCTCTTTGGCTTCGGCTTGGCGGGATGGGTCGTTGGTTGTGGCTTCGGGCATCGCGGCCTCCTGCTCGTGCCTTTGGCGGGTGGCTTGGTTGCGGCGCCGGTCGCGCATCAGGTTGGTGGCGACGTGAAATGCCAGTGTTCGCAATGAGCCCTGCGGCTTCAGTTTTGCCCGCTGCAGGCGAACAAACGTCTGCTGCACGATCTCTTCGGCGCTGTCGTCGTCTAGCGATAACGGCCGGGCGTAGCGGAACAACGGCCCCGCCAGCGCGTGAACCAGGCTGCGCCAGGCTTCGGCGTCGCCGCGCGCGAGCAGTGGGCGCAGATGTTCGATCTCGTTCACGCTGAGCCTGCCCTCAATTACGTACACGCGACAACGCCGGTTGGCGATTTGCAGGTTTGCTGCTTGGGCGACGCAAGGGCATTACGCGCCGCGGCTGTGGCCCGTCCCGTCACGGGCGCCGCCTGCCCCACGCTGAAATTGTGGACAACTTCGATTCTTCCGCTACATTCCCTGCCCTGACGCCATCTGGAGAATCCATGAAGTCTGACCTTGAGATCGCCCGCGAAGCCACCCTTGAACCGATTGAAACCGTCGCCAAGCGCTACGGCATCGACCGCACCGACCTGGAGCTGTACGGTGACCTCAAGGCCAAGGTCAAGCTCAGCATCCTGGATCGCCTCAAGTCACGCCCCAACGGCAAGTACATCGACATTACCGCCATCAGCCCCACGCCGCTGGGCGAGGGCAAAACTACCAACACAGTCGGCGTCACGATGGGGCTGACGCACATCGGCAAGAAGGCGGCTTGCTGCATTCGCCAAGCGTCGCTTGGCCCTGTGTTCGGCATCAAGGGCGGCGCCGCGGGCGGCGGGTTCGCGCAGGTCATCCCGCCTGAAGACCTGAACATTCACCTGACAGGCGACATCCACGCCGTTCAGGCTGCGAACAACCTTGCGTGCGCGTTTCTCGACAATCACCTGAAGTTCGGCAACGAGCTAGGCATCCTGCCCGAGAGCATCAACATCCGCCGCGGCATGGACATCAACGACCGCAACCTGCGGCAGATCACCACGGGCCTGGGCGGCAGCGCCAACGGCATCCCGCGCGACACCGGCTTTGACATCGCCGTCGCCAGCGAAGTGATGGCGATTCTGGCACTGGCAGAAGACATCCACGACATGCGCCGACGTCTGGGCCGCATGGTGGTCGGCTTCAACGAGCAAGGCAAGCCGGTAACCTGCGAAGACCTCAAGGTCGCGGGCGCGATGACCGCGATTTTGCGCGACGCTATCAAACCGAACATCCTGCAGACGATCGGCGGCTCGCTCGCGTTTGTGCACGCCGGGCCGTTTGCCAACATCGCCCACGGCAACAGCAGCATCGTGGCGGACCGCGTGGCGCTGAAGGTTGCTGACTACGTGGTCACCGAAAGCGGCTTTGGCGCCGACATGGGTGCCGAGAAGTTCTTCAACATCAAGTGCCGCGCGAGCGGGTTGGTGCCGGACGCTGTCGGGTTGGTCGCCACCATCCGCGCGCTGAAAAACCAGTCCGGCAACTTCAAGGTCAAGCCGGGCAAGCCGCTGCCGGAGGGGCTGGTGCAGGAGGATCTCGCCAGTCTCGAAGCCGGATTGGCGAACCTGACGCGGCACGTGAAAAACTGCGTCGCATTCGGATTGCCCGTGGTGGTCGCGATCAACGTCTTCGGCACCGAGACCGAGAAAGAGCTTGAGATGGTGCGCAAGGCGTCGCTGGCGGCCGGCGCCGCAGACTGCGTAATCAGCGAAGTCTTCGCCAAAGGCGGCGAAGGCGGCGCGGCGTTTGCCCGCGCGCTTGTGGAGGCGTGCGAGAAGCCCCGCGACTTCAAGTTCACGTACGAAGTCGATCAGCCGATCCGCAAGAAGGTCGAAGCCATCGCGCAGAAAGTGTACGGCGCATCGGGCGTAGAGTTCAGCGAGCAGGCAAGCGCGCGCATCGGCCAGTTCGAGAAAGCGGGCTTCGGCAACCTGCCGGTCTGCATGGCCAAGAC
The DNA here is from genome assembly GCA_964652605.1 of uncultured Planctomycetaceae bacterium. Taxonomy (GTDB): domain Bacteria; phylum Planctomycetota; class UBA8742; order UBA2392; family UBA2392; genus JADJRK01. Next base: position 1,372 of record CAZZBH010000151.1, on the reverse strand, counting down.
GCAGTACAGCTTCAGCCACGACCCAAGCCTGCTGGGCGCGCCCGAGGGCTACACGCTGCCGGTAAAGGACGCAAGGCTGAGCGCCGGCGCCGGTTTTGTGTACATGCTGTGCGGCGACATGATGACCATGCCAGGCCTGGCCAAGCGCCCCGGCGGCGAAAACATCGACATAGACGAGCAAGGCAACATCGTGGGAATGTTCTGATCTGAACGGCCCGCGGCAAACACAAGTGCTGCGCTGGCAGAGAACAGGAGCCCTGCTTGCCGGCCGTAGCTTCAGCAAAGGCGGGAGCGCAAGCGACGGGTTGACTGGCGACCAACAGTAGCCGCTTGCAATGTTCGCCATCAACTGCGGTTTGCCCACGAAGAAACACGAATTAACACGAAGGGGATCAATCCGTGCCGTCGTTCTTTGTGTAACTTCGGGTGTCTTCGTGGGCCCATGCCTTTGCAGTTGTAGTTGTTGGCGGACCTGGCGAGAGGCCTGATGTTCCCCGAAGAATTCTGAAGTTTTCTTTCCTGTCGCAAGTTGGCTTGGCGGCTTGGGTTGAGGGCGCTCGCTTACGCTTCGCGTTCAGAATTTCGGCTTAAGGTGTATCCGCCGGTTCCTGGGGGTGAGGGAGAGATTCTCCCTGTCACCCGGAGTCGGTCATGCAATCTGCCGCTGAAGTCATCCGTGAACTTGAGGCCTACTACGACATCGAAACGCTCGACTTGCAGATCGACTACCTGCAGGCATTGACCGAAGCGCGACCGGGCAACGCACGCGCGCGCCGCGACCTGGAACAGTTGATCGAGGCAAAACGCATCGTCGGGTTGCTGATCAAGCACGACGCAGCAGCCATGCTGGGTGCAAGCTCGCCGCACGCAGGCGACCCTGAACCTGAGGGCAGCAACTACCAGCACGACTACGAGGCCTATAAGCAGCGCCGATTGATGATTCCCCAGCGCGGGAACAATCAACAGAAGCCCCGGCGGGAACGCCGGGGGTCGCCGCTGAAGGCGGCGACGAACACACAACCCGCGACGAACACACTACGCGCGCGCAAATCGCAACCTGCGCGCAACACGCCACCGCCGAATACCGAGGCGACGCCTGCCGTGGCGCATCATGCTTCCGCCGCTGCACCGGCGCATGAACCACAAGTCGCGGCCCAGGGGCCGCGACCCCCGGCCTGCCAGCCGGGGCTTCTGTTCATAGCAGGCGTTTTGACGCATGGGGTCGCGGCCGTTTCGACTTCGCCTAGGCTTCGCCGGGCACGCCCGGCCGCTTTACGGACCAGAGGTCCGCGTTCCTTGTTGCTTGCAGGCCCCGGAGGTGCCTGCTTGCGCGCTGCCGCCTGAGAAGGGCCGGGCATTGCTGCCCGGCCTG
>CAZZBH010000150.1:0-6991 GCA_964652605.1 uncultured Planctomycetaceae bacterium | reverse complement strand
CGCGGAGCACAGCCGCAGAGAACAACGAGCAAGGTCATGCCGGTTCGTGATAGCCTTGGCGCCAAAGCGATGCGCAGCACCCAGAACGCGCGGCCGCTGCGGCCGCTTTTCAGCCCGCGTTCGCAAGGCGCTGCTGGTTGCTGTTGTCAGCCGGCGGGCCGGACAGGCTTTCTCGGCGTCTCTGCGCCTCGGCGGTTTGCCGTTTGGTCGCTCAATGACACTGATGCCCGCAAACTGAGACACTACCCGGGCCGGGCAGGGTCTCAGCCTGAAACCTTCTCGGTGCTATCGACCTTCTGGGATGGCACTTCGCGGGACTTGTCCTCAAGCTTCTTCGGCGGCTCGTTGGCGTCATCGAGGTCGGCTTTGACGTCTTTGACGCCCTTCTTGAACTCGACAATGCTCTTGCCCATGCTGCGCGCAATCGAAGGCAGCTTGCTGCCGAACAACAGCAGGCCCAGAAGGATCAGCCCGACGATTTCAAACGTGCCCAGATGGAATGCAAGTGTCATATACAGCTCCGGTTGCGGCGGGTTACGCAACTCAAGGCCCCAGCGTACAATGCCTGGCAATGCAGGCAAGCTGAGGCGTGCCCCAAACCGTTGCAACTGCTGACTTTGGATATCACATGAATGCCGGCGCCAGCCAATTCACCTGCCAGGCCTGCGGCCACACCTTCATGGCCGCGCCCGAGCTGATCGCCCGCCAGCCGACCTGCCCCCGCTGCCGCACCTACGGCAAACTAGCCGCCTCGGGCGGCCGGCCGGTTGCCCCGCGGCGCGCGGTGCGACCGGCTGCGCAGCGGCAGCCGGCACATCAGCACTCGCATCATGAAGAAGCGCCGGTTGAAGTTTCGGCCGCGGCAGTGTACGGCCCGCGCAGCAACCCAAAATCCGTGGTAAAGGGCGTGCTGCTGGTGGTGCTGGGCCTTGGCATTGTCGGAGTGCTGGCATTTATCGTGACCACGCTGTCTGAAGATCACGCCGCTAAATCCCGCATGCAGAAAGAACAGGTGCTGGACCAGCAATCCTATGAGCAAGCCGTGAACGTCGCGATTGACAAGACACGCACGCTGCTCAGTAACGTCGCGGGCGCACAGGTTGAAGAGTCGTCCGACTTCAGCGAAGTCATGTCCGCCATCCGCGCCAACGGCGGCAGCGCGCCTTCTGCCGGCGCCGCCCTGCGCCCGGGCTCACCAGTGCGGGCACAGGGCTTTCTTGTGCGCACACGCGACCAGCGTACCGGTCAGCCTGTCGTCGGGTTTGTCATGCTGCTGTACTACACGACGGCGCAGCAGGTAGAAGACGCCCACGCGCAGCTAAGCCGCGAGCTGTCGTCGCACGCCACGCATATCAGCATGCGCTCCAACAAGTCGATGTGGTTTCTCGCCTACTCCGGCGCCAGCCACGGCGGTGCGCTTTACGACGCACTGAAACGTTCCATGTCGGTCGGACAGCCGGTCACCTTCAAGCAGTTCACTGACCGCATCGGCGCCACCGGCGAGTATCAGTAGTCCCTGGCTCGGCCACCAATTCGTGAATCTATACAGCAAACCGCGGAGACGCTGAGTCGCGGAGAACTGCAAAGCAACCACAGGTGAATACGGTTGAAGAAAGATGATGCTCCCTGAAGGGTCGGGTACTTGCCTGTTTGAAACGGTGACGCCTGTTGATCGGCAGTTCCCTGGGGCAGTTCTCTGCGTCTCTGCGCCTCTGTGGTGAGCTTCATGCACCTGGCGACACCGGCAAATTCAACGGCTTGAACCATGACACCACTTTCTTCGTGGGCCACGCCTTCGCAAAGCCCGGCCCGTTGCCGCAAACCGCGCGTCTTATACGCTAATAGGCCCCGCGCCCCCCTTCAGCACCCGGGAGTCAGGCTTTGAGACACTGGTCGTTCGCTGCAATCATCCTGCTGGTGCTGTGCGCCCTGTCGGCATCTTCGCAGCCGCGTGTTTTCGCCCAGGACGAACAAGCCGCGCCGCTTTCGGCGCACGAGTACGCCGACAGGGCGCGCCGCCTGCGCGAGTTCGGCTATCCTGAGCTGGCGGAAGAGCAGCTTGCCATTGCCGCGCGCAGCTACCCGACCGACCGCATGGTTGTGCTGGAACACCTGCGCCTGCTGACGCGCACGCGCGCGGATATCCGCCAGATCGGCCCGTGGATCGCGCTGGCGCACAAGCTGTACGCCGAAGACTTTGAGTGCTGCTTCGCGCTGGCACACTACCTGTACCTGAACGAGCAGGACCCTGCGCCGCCACAGCCCGAAAACCTCGAGCCGGCCCTTGAGCGCCTGGGCGCCGAAATGCGTGTCTTTCGCGCGCTTGCCGACTACATTCTAAAGCCGCAAGGCGAGTTGCCCGCTGCCGCGTCACCCGAGTTGCGCACCAACCTTCCGCTGGCCTACCTGGCGCGTTGCGCGTCGGTCAAGCCGGGCGACATCAACGTGCTTGAGTTCGCTGCGCGCTATGTCGATCTGCTGGGCTGCCGCTTCCAGGACTGGTCCACGACGCACCCTGACCTCGAGCTGTTTGAGCACGCGGCGTTTGAGCTGTTCGCGCGCGCGCTGCAACTGTGGGAGCGCGCCGAGCCCGATGAGCGCTTCACCGGCTATGCCCGCATGCGCAAGTGCGAGATCCTGTTTCGCATGGGGCGCCTTGAAGACGCGCGTGTGCAGGCCGCCGCCGCCGACCTGGTAGCGCCCGGCAGCCGCCGGATTGCCGAGATCCTGCAGGCGATCGCACAGCAGACCGACGACTTTGACCTGCTGGTTGAGGCGCTGGAGCGCGCCCGCGACGCATGGCCGAACGAGACCACCCGGCTTGACGTGCTTGCGGCGCGGCGCGTGCGCGACAACAAATGGTCGATGGATGTCTGGATGTCCTGGCTTGACCTGCGCGGCCTGGACGGCCCCGCACGCATCACGGCGGCGCAGGCGCTTGCGCGCGAGCTACCCGAGTTCCTGGAACTGTACGTGATGGACGCCGCCCTGCGCGTTGAGTACGCGCTGGAAGAAGCCCCAGCCTCTGAAAGGGCCACAACGCTCGAGGCGGCGCTGAAAGTGCTGGAGCGCTGCAAAGATCTGGCGGATCAACTGGCTGACTGGCACGGCATGCGCGCCACCATCTTCTGGACGCTCGGCCGATACGAAGAAGCGTCTGAAGCATTTCAGCGGGTGGCCGAGCTTGACCGCACCGACGCGCGCGCGCTTGAGTTCGCCCGCGCAGCCGCTGACATCGCCGAGGGAAAGTACACCGCGCCCGACTGGCACGCCTTCCGTGAGCAGGCAGACAGCTACAGCGACTTCCGCGTCAAGATCGCCGTGCTCAAGGAAATCACGGAGCGCTCGCCTGCCTTCTTTCGCGCGCAAGCAGCGCTTTCCAAGCTGGCATTGATGACGCAGGACTACGAGACGGCCCGCAAAGCCGCGCTCGCGGCACTGAAGCAGGTGCCCGAAAACCTCGAAGCCATCGACAACGCCGCCCACGCCGGCATGTGGCTTGGCGACTTTGTGGCCGCCGCGGGGTGGTTCGAGAAGCTGCATGACCTGAGCCCGGGGTACCAGGATGCCGACCGCTGGCACAGCCTGTGCACCTGGGCAGCGGCAGCAACCAAGGAAGCGCAGGAGGGCGTCACGCTGTGGCTGCGCTCAACCAGCGCCAGCATCTCTGCCACCGAGAAGCGCCGGCTTGTGGAGTCTGCGGTGCGCGCGGCGCCGGCATTCCCGGAGGCGCGGATTGATCTGGCGGAGCTGATGCACAACCGCGGCGAAGACGTGGACGCGATGGAAATGCTGGATCACGCGCAGCGCAACGTGCGCGACCACTGGGTGCGCGCCGCGATTCACCGCACGCGCGGGCGTGTGTACGCCAAGCAGAACCGTGTTGATCGCGCGATCAGCGAGTTTGAGGCCGCGTACTCGGCGCTTCCGGGCGACGGCGGCGACCTTCTGCTGGCGGCGCTTTCGCTGCACAGCAACGGCAATCATGCCGGGGCATCGGCAGCGATGCGCAAGCTGTTCAGCGACATCCCCGACACGGTGCTGCTGCGCCCGACACCCAGCGAGGCCCATTTGCTTGACCTGGTGGCGGTGCAACCGGCGGGGTCGCGCAACGTCTCGGCGGGATATTCCGTCGGCGACAAGCTGCGCTTTCGTGTCTCGATCCTGGTGTCCGGCGAGGGCGGCGGACAGTTTGCAAACGAGGTATCGACCGAGTTCGACATGCTGGCCGAAGTCACGGCCACGCCGGCCAACGGCGGTGTCTGGAAGCTGTCTGTCGGGTTTGCCGACCCGCCCAGCCCGGAATGGAACGCGCTGACCGAAGTCAAAACCGAAGCCATCATCAGCCCCTGGTTTGGATTGTGCGAAGAGCCGGTCGTCGGCATGTTCGAGGAAGTCGTGCACCCGGCCATCCAGGCACTGGCCGAGGGGCTGACTGCGGGCATGGGCGATTCGCCACTCGTGCCGCCCTATGTCTGGAAAAACAGCCTGACCAAGGGGCCGCCGCATTTCGGCCGCGGCGACCCCGAGGGCTCCTACCTGGCGGCCGTCACCGGCGACAGCTTCACGATACGCAGGCGATCTTTGGCGGGCCGCAAGGTGGGCAGCGAAAATGCGCGCGATTCCACCTATAGCCGCGTGCTCGAGGCGGGTGTCGAGGCCGGCGGGCCGCGCAACGCCCTGCGCCAAGTGAGCTTCGACATCGGCAAAGAAGAGCTGTCGCCCAAGCGCGACGACGTTGTGCGCTCGCGCCTGCGCGTGACAATCACCGCGCGCTGAAAGTCTTTACAGGGCGAGCCTGGGACGGGATAACGCGCGCATGAGTTATCCCGACCTGCCGTCACTGATCGGCGCCCTGCGCGATGCGGGCGAGCTGCTTGAGTTTCATGATTCCGTCAGCATCGACCAGGAGATCGCGTGCCTTGCCGACCGCGTAAGCAAGCTGCCCGCGGGCGGCAAGGCGCTGCTGTTTCATCGTCCGACAGGCCCCGACGGGCGCGAATACGACGCGCCGGTGCTGATCAACGCGCTGGGCAGTGAAAGGCGCATCGCCATGGTTTGCGGCGTCAGCGGCTTTGACGGGCTGCGCCGGCGGCTTTCGCGCCTGCTTGAGACGTTGCAGACTCCGCGCCGCACGCTGATTGAGAAGTTGCAGGTGCTGCCGACGCTCAAGGAGCTGTCAGGCTTCTTTCCCAAGTACGCCCGGACAGGCCCTTGCCAGGAAGTCGTGCGCACAGGCGACGCGATTGACCTGGACGAAATCCCTATCCTCAAGACATGGCCGCAGGACGGCGGGCGCTTCATCACCTATCCGCTGGTGTTCACCGAGTCGCCAAAAGACGGCAAGCGCAACTGCGGCATGTACCGCATACAGCAGTACGACAAGCGCACCACCGCCTTTCACGTCCACACGCACCACACCGCCGCCGAGCACATGCGCGAAGCGCGCGCAAAAGGCGACAACAGGCTGCCCGCGGCTGTCTGCATCGGCGGCGAGCCGGCAATCACCTTCAGCGCCGTGGTGCCGCTGCCGCCGGGGCTGGACGAGATGATCCTCGCCGGGTTTCTGCAAAGCCGCCCGGTCAAAATGGTGCCGTGCAAGACCGTGCCGCTGCACGTGCCGGCAAGCTGCGACTACGTGATCGAGGGCTGGATTGACTTCGACGACCTGCGCCGCGAGGGCCCGTTCGGCGATCACACCGGCTTCTACAGCCTGGCCGACGATTACCCGACCTTTCACGTCAGCGCCGTCACCCACCGGCGCAAACCGACCTACTTCGCGACGGTGGTCGGCCCGCCGCCGCAGGAAGACGCCTGGCTGACGCGCGCAATTGAGCGGCTGTTTCTGCCGCTGATGCAGCAGACGATCCCCGAGGTCATCGACTATCGCCTGCCGTTTGCGGGCGTGGCGCACAACCTGATGCTGGTGAAGATCCACAAGAGCTACCCCGGCCAGGCGCGCAAGGTTGCCCATGCGGTCTGGGGGCTGGGGCAAGCCGCATTCACCAAGGTGATCGCGATCGTTGACCAGCACGGGCCCGAGCTAAGCGACGAAGCGGCTGTCGCGAAATACGTGCTTGAGCGCCTGCACGCCTCACACAGCTTTGAGGTCGTGCTCGGCCCCACCGAGACGCTGGACCATGCAACGCGCGCCCTGCACTTCGGCAGCAAGGTCGCCATCGACGCGACGCGACCGATGGACGGTGACCCGGGCACAACGGCGCAGGGCACAGGCATCACCGCCATCGCCAAGCCGGTTGCCACCTCCCCCGACGGCGACGCGCAACCGGCGGCCACCATGCCAGCAGCGGACGAGTGGGCACGCGAAGCGCAGGACGTCGTCAAGGCCTGGCGCGCCGCAGACAACGTGCTGGTGATTGAGCTTCAGAAGTCGAAAGGCCACCAGCCGCGCGAGCTGGCGGCTGAACTGTTCAAGCGCGCCGGCGAATCGCCGCTGCCATTGCTGATCGTGCTGCAGCCGGGCCTGGTGCGCGAGGGCGACCTGAATGCACTGGCCTGGGCGACGCTGGCGAACATCGACCCGGAGCGCGACCTGATTTTCAACCAGACGCCGGTGCAGGAAGACGGGCGATGGGAACTGAAGCGCTTCCCGCCCCACATCGCCATTGACGCCACGCGCAAGGACGCCCGAGACGGCTTTCCGCGCGACTGGCCTGACATGCAGGTTCACCCGCCTGGCGCGCTTGGGCGTGCCCGGGCGCTGCTGCAAGCCCACGGCATAGAGATGCCCACCGACGGCATGCCCGCCACGACATAGGGGCAATGCGTGCATAGCCGTCGCATGCACCCCAAATCGAGGGCGACATGAATGTCGCCCGTACGGGCGATGCTTGCATCGCCCTCGAATCCACCCAAAGCCGAGGGCGACATGAATGTCGCCCGTACGGGCGATGCTTGCATCGCCCTCGAATCCACCCAAAGCCGAGGGCGACATGAATGTCGCCCGTACGGGCGATGCTTGCATCGCCCT
>CAZZBH010000149.1:0-7091 GCA_964652605.1 uncultured Planctomycetaceae bacterium | reverse complement strand
GAAGATGCAGCCAAGGCAATCGTCGCCAGCGCATTCGGCTTCCAGGGCCAGAAGTGCAGCGCATGCTCGCGGGCGATCTTTGTCGGCGAAAGCTATGACAAGATCGTGCCCAGGGTGGTTGAGCTGGCCGGCAAGATCAAGATGGGCCAGACGGAAGACCCTGCCAACTACATGGGCGCGGTAATCGACCGCAAGGCGCACGACTCAATCATGAAGTACATCGCCGTAGGCACTAAGGAGGGCAAGCTGCTGCTTGGTGGCAAAGAAGGCGACAAGAGCGGGTACTTCATCCAACCGACCATCTTCGGCGAAGTGAAGCCGGACGCGCGCATCCACTGCGAAGAAATCTTCGGCCCGGTGCTGGCGTGCCTGCGTGCCAAGAGCTTCCAGGAAGGCCTCGACATCGTCAACAGCACCGAGTACGGGCTGACTGGCGCCGTGTACTCACGCAATGCCGAGCACCTTGAGCTCGCGCGGCGCGACTTCCACGTCGGCAACCTGTACTTCAACCGCAAGTGCACCGGCGCGCTGGTTGGCAGCCAGCCCTTCGGTGGCTTCAACATGAGCGGGACCGACAGCAAGGCGGGCGGCAAGGAGTACATGCTGCTGTTCACGCAGGCCAAGCTGGTGAGCGAAAAGATCAACTGGTAGGGGCAGTGGCGATCGGGTGCGGCTGGTCGGCAGGGAGTCGTATTGTTCGACTTTTGACCTTCAACGCACTTTCACTGCCTGATTCCCGGCAGCGGGTGGCTTCCGAGCCATTGCCAAAGCCGCTTTGCGCACAGGCTGCCTGACGCGACCACACTCAACAGGGTGCGTGTCTCGAGGTTTGTGCAGTCGCCGGCGACGTAGATTCCACCAAACATGGTCTTGCCTCCTTCGCCGTGTGCGAAATAGCCGTTGTCCTGCGGCAGGCGCTCCAGGCCGGGAAGTGGCGGCTTGGGTGCGGGGCCGAGCGCGATCACCATGGCCTCAACGGGCAGGCCCTGCTCTTCGGGAATGCCCTTCTCCATGAAGAACAGAAAGTCGAGGTGCTCGTCGCCCTTTACGGCCACGACGCGCGTTGACGGAATTACGCGTACGCCGTTTTTCTTTGCGCGCTCGACCAGGATGGCTTCTGCGTCGGGCTCGCTATCCGGGCAAAGCACGGTCACGAACTTGGCGTGGCGCGCAAGGAAATTTGCCGCGTGCATGGCTTCGGTGCTGCCGCCGACCACGGCGACGCGCTTGCCGGCGTAGTGCTGTGAATCTACCTGTGCTCCGTAGCGGATACCGCGGTTTACAAACTTCTCGACGCCATCAATTTTCAGCTCGCGCTGTGATGCACCCGTTGCGACCACCACTGCCCGGCCCCAGAAGTTGCCACTGCTGCTGTGTACGCGCTTGAATGCACCCTGGATGCGAATGCTGTTCACCCGGCCCTGCACGAGCAGCGCGCCGACGTAGCGGGCGTGCTCTGAGAAATTTGCCGCGACTTCCGGGCCGGGCATGGATTCATCGAAGCCCACGCCGAGGTACTCGTCCACCTCGGTCAACTTCATCAGGTGGCCGCCCGGCTCGTTCTCGTCGAGGCCCAGCACGGACAAGCCGCCAATGCGGCAACCGTGGCAAGCCGCCAGGCCAGCCGGCCCCAAGCCGACGACTACAACGTCAAAGACAGTGCGGCCACGGGTTTCAAGCAGGGTTGCGTCGTACTCAACGCCCAGTGCCTGCAGCAGTTCTTCCTGCGTGGGGTCAGGCAGCCAGGCGCCGTTGACATGCAGCACCGGCGACACCACCGCGCCGCAGAGCTTGCGGATGAAGGCGTTGGCGTCGGCGTCGGTGGAGATGTTGCGCTCGGTCCAGGCGATACCGTACGTCTCAAGCAGATCGGTGACGTAGCGGTTGGATTCCGACACGCCGTCGGTAAACACAAGAACGTTCGGAGCGTCGGCCATGGGGCGGCTACTTTGGCCAGCGGCCGCGCCGGTGTCAAAGGGGCGCGTTGGCGCGGCATACCGCGCCAGTCACTGCACGCTATGATGCGCCCATGCTTACACCGATCACAGAAGTGCTGGACGACCTGCGCCAGGGCAAGCCCGTCATTCTGGTGGACGACGAAGACCGCGAGAACGAGGGCGATGTCATTTACGCGGCCGAGAAGGTCACGCCGCAGGCCGTGAATTTCATGGCCAAAGAGGCAAGGGGCCTGATCTGCCTCAGCATGACCAACGAGATGGCTGATCGGGTTGATCTGCCGCCCATGACCCGCCACAACGAGACCCCACTTGGCACCGCGTTTACTGTCAGCATTGAGGCCCGCGAGGGGGTTACCACGGGCATCAGCGCCGCCGACCGCGCAAAGACCATCCTGACAGCCATCGCCGATGACGCCAAACCGCGCGACCTGGTGCGCCCGGGGCACGTGTTTCCGCTGCGCGCCCGCGATGGCGGCGTGCTGGTGCGCAACGGACAGACCGAGGGCAGTGTCGATCTGTGCCGGCTGGCGGGCCTCAAGCCCGCGGCAGTCATCTGCGAGATCATGAACGACGACGGCACCATGGCCCGCATGCCGGACCTCGAAAAGTTCGCCGAGAAGCACGGCCTCAAGATCTGCAGCGTCGCCGACCTGGTGCGGCACCGCTTGCAGCACGAGCGCATCATAAAGCGCATCTCCAGCGCGCGGATGCCGACGGCGGCTGGGTACTTCGACATTCACGTGTATCACTCGCAGGCTGACGGCAAAGACCACATTGCCCTGTGCAAGAACGTGCACCCCGATGAGTTGCGTCCAGCCGATCAGGACTACCGCCACGAGCCGATCCTTGCCCGCGTCCACAGTGAGTGCCTGACCGGAGACGTCTTCGGCAGCCAGCGTTGCGATTGCGGGTTCCAGTTGCACGCGGCGCTGACGCAAGTGCAGAAGGCTGAGCGCGGCGTGGTAGTGTACCTGCGCCAGGAAGGCCGCGGCATCGGGCTGGTTGACAAAATCAGGGCTTACGCGCTGCAGGACCAGGGCTATGACACAGTCGAAGCCAACGAAATGCTCGGGCACAGGCCGGACAAGCGCGAGTACGGCACCGGGTGCCAGATCCTGATGGACCTGGGCGTGCGCAAGCTGAAGCTGCTGACCAACAACCCAAGCAAGCGCAGCGCAATCAGCGCCTACGGCATGGAGATCACGGAGCGCGTGCCGCTGGAGATGACGCCGACGGACGAAAGCAACTTCTACATGCTGACCAAGCGCGACAAACTCGGCCACATCCTGCAGTTACCCAAAGACTCAGGCCGCCACAAAAGCATCCGCAAAGAACGCGGCATAGAATAGACCCGCGTGTAAACGCGGGTCATTGGAAGGACCAGGGGTCGTCCTCGGCTCGGTCGTTTACCGAAGCAATAGACTCTGACTAGGCTGCATTCCGTACTGGACCCGCATCCCCCTGATGCCACGCGTCTACACGCGGGGCTGGACTGTTGTCGCGTATGCGGTAAACCGCCGCGATGGATTGGGCTGTTCGTGTTTCCCACTATCTTGATCCCCGCACGTTTGAGTTGCAGCGGGATGTGATCCTGCTGCTGGCCGGTGGCCGCGTGGCCGAGACCATTGTCGGTGGCGAAGTCAGCGGCGGCCTCAAAGGCCTGGCCGCGAACACGCTCGATCTTGAAAACGCCGTCGCGTTGCCGGGGTTCGTCAACTGCCACGCGCATCTCGACCTCTCGCACCTGCACCGGCAAGTGCCGCGCGGGCTTAAGTTCCACGAGTGGGCGCCCGCCATCATTGCCGCGCGGATGGTTGATCCTGCCATCGTGCAAGCCGGCATCGACGACGCCTGCCGCATGATGGTGGCCTCCGGCACGACCGCTGTGCTGGACATCTCGGTGGGCGGCGATTCCGCACCCTTCCTGCACAAGCACGGCCTGCGCGGCGTGGTGGCGCTTGAGGTGCTGGGATGGTCAGCCGACGACGCCGAAGAGGTGATGCAACGCGCCGACGACATCGTCCGCGAGCGCTTTGCACTGGAGAGTGAGCGGCTTGGCGAAGACGCCGGCGGGGCGAATCAACCGGCCACATTGCAGGGCGTTGACTACGGTTTCTCGCCGCACGCGCCGTTCAGCACCAGCCCCGAGCTGTACCAGCACGCCTGCGGCCGCGCGTTCGGCGACGGGCGGGTGTGCACAACGCACGTCAACGAAACGCGGGAGGAGCTGGAGTTCATGCGCAACGGCGGCGGTCCGCTGCGCGAGCTGCTGACGAAGCTGGGTGTAGGGATCGGCGACTTCAAAGGCTACGGCGATTCACCGATTACGCTGCTGCTGCGGGATTGGCTGGGGCCGTGGTTGCCGCAGGGAGCCCCGGACGTGAGTCCGGGGCCTGTCGCGGGAATGCCCCACGCTGACGCACGGGGCTCCCTGGCGCAACTTGTTCTCGTCCACGGGAACTACCCCGAGAGCGAAGACCTGCGCTGGGTCGCGCGCACGAAACCCACGATCTGCTGGTGCCCGCGGAGTCACGCGTTTTTTGGCCATGACCCGTGGCCGCTGCGCGAATACTTGGAGACCGGCGCCAACCTGGTGCTCGGCACCGACAGCCTTGCCAGCAACGACGGCTTGGACATGTGGGGCGAAATCACACAGGGGTCGGGCTCTTTTTCGCAAAGCGAAAAGGTGCCTGATCCCCTCACCCAACTGCTGCGCATGGCCACGGTCAACGGACGCAAGGCTTTGTCGATTCCTGATGACGCGGCGGACATCGCCATCTGGTCATTGCCTGAAAGCGCCAGAGAGGCACCGCTGGAGCAGCTGCTTCAACAGTGGGTAGCCCGCCACCCAAACCTGATCGCAAGCTTCAGCCAGGGTCAACTCATCGCAAGGGCGGTATGAGTAAGCAGGAGCCCGGAGCGCCAGCGACGGGTAGGCGTTTGAACGCACGCGGCAATAGCAACCTCGTGGCCCCGCCGTGGATTTGCCGGTCGCTTGCGCTCGCGGCTCCTGTTCCCATAACGAACGCAACCCGCTAGCGTTCTAGGACAGAGGCCGACCATGCTGGACATCAAACTGATCCGCGACGACCCTGAGGGCGCAAAGCAGCGGCTAGCGACCCGTGGCGTTGAGCCGGGTGTCATCGACGAAATCCTCAAGCTCGACGAAAACTGGCGCGAACGAAAAACCGCAGCCGAGGCCCAGCAAGCCAGCCTCAACAAAGCCAGCAAAGCCTTCGGGCCGTGGATGGGCGCGCGCAAGAAAAACCCTGACGCGCCGGCGCCCAAGGAACTGACCGAAGTGCTGGCGGCGGCGCCGGCTGACCCCGAAGCGGCCAAAGCCGCGCTGGGCAAACTCAGCGACCAGCAGGCGCAGATGAACAACGAAGCCGCGGCGATCGAGAACCAGATCGAGGGCAAGCTGCTGTACGTCCCCAACCTGCCGAGTGCCCACACGCCGGTCGGAAAGAGCGAAGCCGACAACGTGGTGCGCAAGACTCACGGCGAGCCGCCGAAGTTCGACTACACGCCCAAGCCGCACTGGGAGCTGCTCCACGGCCAGGGTTTCGACATGGAAATCGGTGGCCGCATCGCCGGCAGCGGCTTTCCATTCTTTCGCGGCAAGCTGGCGCGGCTTGAGCGCGCGCTGATCAACTTTTTTCTCGACCTGCACACGAGCGAGCACAGCTACACCGAGTGCTGGACCCCGTTCATGGTGCGCGGAGAAACTCTGCAAAACAGTGGCCAGCTCCCCAAGTTCCTGGATGATCTGTACCGAATCAGGAACGCGAGGCGAGAAGGAGACATCAGTCTTCGCCACTACGAGCTTGGGAAATCGGGAGCTACCATCGAGTGGATTTCCGAAAACGTCGATTCGGATGCTGAACTTGGGGTTGCGGATGAGCTCTTCATGATCCCGACCGCGGAGGTCCCACTCACCAGCGCGCACGCGGGCGAGATCATCCCTGACGAGAAGGCGCCCCTCCGCTACTGTGCGTTCACGCCCTGCTTCCGGCGCGAAGCGGGCGCAGCCGGCAAAGACACACGCGGCATCCTGCGCGTGCACCAGTTCAACAAGGTCGAGCTGATGGTTGTGACCACGCCCGAGCAGAGCGAGCAGGAGCACGAAACGCTGACGCGCTGCGCGGAAACCGTGCTCGAAAAGCTTGAGCTGCCGTACCGCCGCCTTGAACTCTGCACAGGCGATCTAGGGTTCGGCGCGGCGCGCTGCTTTGACCTTGAGGTGTGGGCGGCGGGCGTAGGCAAGTGGCTTGAAGTCAGCTCATGCAGCAACTTTACGGACTACCAGGCGCGCCGGGCCAAGATCCGCGTCAAGAATGCAGACAAGAAGACAAGGCTCGCCCACACGCTCAACGGCAGCGGGCTCGCGTGCCCCCGCACCATGATCGCGATCCTTGAGAATGGGCAGACGGCGGATGGGAAGATAAGGCTGCCTGGCGTGCTTGCACCCTACTATGGCGGCGAGTGGCTTTGAACCGCGAATGATCAATAGTCAATCGAAGTGCCTCTCCATTGATCATTGAACATGGACCATTGATCATTGCCGCCCATGGACCGCTACCTGATCTCCTTCGACACCCAGCACCTCAGCCAGGAAACGGTTGATGTGCTTGTGATCGGCACCGGCGTGGCTGGACTTACGGCGGCCATTGCGGCTGCGCGGGCGGGCCGCGAAACGCTGATGGTGAACAAGGCCCAGCTTGAAGAGAGCAACACCACATGGGCCAAGGGCGGCATCGCGGCAGTGGTGGGCGACGACGACTCGTTTGACGCACACGTGCGCGACACTCTAACCGCCGGGGACGGGCTTTGCATTGAGCCGGTAGTGCGCGAGATCGTGCAGGCTGCGCCGCATGCGGTGGAGTTCTTGCGCACTTGCGGCGCTCGGTTTGACGCCCGCACGGACGGCGAAGTTGATCTCGGGCGCGAGGGCGGGCACTCCGGCCATCGTATCCTGCACGCCGGCGGCGACGCGACGGGCGCCGAGGTCACGCGTGCGCTGCTGGCGGCTTGCCGCGAAACCGTGGGCCTCCGCGCGTACAAGAACACTTTCGTGCTGGACCTGCTGACGCACGAATGGCGTTGCGTCGGCGCGATCATGATGCGCCACAA
>CAZZBH010000148.1:0-7242 GCA_964652605.1 uncultured Planctomycetaceae bacterium | reverse complement strand
GCGGCCTTTGCCGGTCATCACGACGTTCATGTCGGTCTGGGCGGCGAAGTCTTCGGTGTAATCCAGGTCGATCACGGGCGTACCGTCCACGATGCCGACGCTGACGGCCGCCACGCTGTCAATCAGCGGCCAGTACTTAAGCTTGCCCTCGTCTTTCATGCGCAGCAGGCAGTCCCACAGCGCCATGTACGCGCCCGTGATGCTGGCGCAGCGTGTGCCGCCGTCGGCTTGCAGCACGTCGCAGTCGATCCAGATCGTGCGCTCGCCGATCTGCGCGAGATCAATGATCGCGCGCATGGCGCGGCCGATCAGTCGCTGGATTTCAACGCTGCGGCCGTCCACCTTGCCGGCTTTGTCGCGCTGCTTGCGGGTGTTGGTGCTGCTGGGCAGCATTGCGTACTCGGCGGTCAGCCACCCGGCGCGCTCGGCCTCGGGCTTACCGTAGTTGGCCGAGCGTATCCAGGGCGGCACGGCATCTTCGTACATGGCGGTGCACAGCACGCGTGTGCGACCGACTTCCACCAGCACGCTGCCGTGTGCGTGCTCTGTAAACCAGCGCGTGAATTTGATCGGGCGAAGCTGTCCGGGTTTGCGTTCGTCGTGGCGTGGCATCGAGTCCTCTCCCAATCCGGGTACTGGCGTGCGGCGCACACTAACTCAGTCTGCTCCCGTCTGCACGGCTGGTCTCACACGAAGCCACAGAGCCACGAAGTGCGCATTCATGAGCCGTCTGGCCCTTGCTGTTCCGGCACTGCTGCATTGCGCCTTAAAGTTCGGAGGTTCCACGCTGATCACGCGCTTCGTGACTTGGTGTGAGTCCAAGATTGGCAGTTCTCTGCGATCTCTGCGCGAGAATGCTGTTCAACGATGCCTAGTGGCCTTCGCCGACGATTTCGTTCTTGTCGTTGAGCAGCACCACCTTGGGCTGGTGGTCCTTGATCTCTTGCCTGTCGAACGTGCCGAACGCCACGATGATCACCCGGTCGCCGACGTTGCAAAGCCGCGCGGCGGCGCCGTTGATTCCGATCACCTTGCTGCCGCTGCGGCCGGGCAGGGTGTAGGTGCTGAAGCGGTTGCCGTTGTTGACGTTGTAGATATCGACGCGCTGGTACGGCAGGATGCCCGCCGCAACCAGCAGGTCGGAATCAATCGTGATGCTGCCCTGATAATGCAGATCGCACTGTGTCACCACAGCCTGATGAAGCTTGCCGACAAACATCTCAATCTGCATAGCCAAAGTCCCGTCCCGGTCGTTTGAATCTAGGGCATCCGGCAGCATGCGTCAATAAAGGGAAGCCGGGGCCGTCAGGCAATCAGAACGCGCGCGGGGCACGTTTTCGTCCCGCACTTGGCTTGCGACGGGCAACGAATAGGCTCAAGACCATGGAACACCTGCGAGACATCGAGGCGCTGCGCGCATACCGCGGCAAACTTTCGGGCAGCGTGGGGTTCATCCCTACGCTGGGCGCCCTGCATGAAGGCCACGCGTCGCTGATTCGCCGCAGCGTGGCCGACAACGACGCCACGGTCGTCAGCGTGTTCGTCAACCCAACCCAGTTCGGCCCCGGCGAAGACCTGCACAAGTACCCCCGCACATTTGATGCCGACCTTGCCCTGTGCGCGGCTGAAGGGGTCAGCGCCGTTTTCACGCCCAACAGCGCCATGATGTATCCGGCTGGCTATTCCAGTTGGGTGGTGGTTGAGGGCCTGACCGACAAGCTCTGTGGCGCATCAAGGCCGAACCACTTTCGCGGCGTTGCCACGGTTGTCGCCAAGTTGTTCAACCTGGTGCGGCCCGCGCGCGCCTACTTCGGCCAGAAGGACGCACAGCAGGCACTGGTGCTGACGCGCATGGCGCGCGACCTGGATATGCCGCTTGAGGTAATCACCTGCCCCATCGTGCGCGAAGCCGACGGATTGGCGCTAAGCAGCCGCAACCGCTTTCTTGACGCGCGCGACCGCGAGCGCGCCGTCAGCCTGTACCGTGCGCTGCAGGCGGCGGCGACAGGCTTAGCCGCCGGTGAGACAGACGTCGAAACGCTCAAGCGAACCTGCCGCGCCGAGCTCGACGACAATGTGGACCGTATCGACTACGTCGAAATTCTGGATGCAAACGACCTTTCCACGATCGAAAGCGTCGATCGCCCCGCCCTGTGCGCCATCGCGGCGTTTGTCGGCACCACCCGCCTGATCGACAACATCGTGCTGAGCCCGTAGCGGCGAGTGCTTCACCCGATTTCGAACGACACGCACTGGCCCTCGATCGCCGCGGTAAACCGGCCGGATTCGCGCGCCAGCAGCAGGGGCTCAAGCGTATCCACCCAGGTCATGCCGTAGCGCAGCTCCCCCGGCGGGCGCCCGTCCGCTGCCTCGGTGTATTGAACACCGCCCAGCCTCGGCCCGTTGCCGTCTGCGCTGAGCAGCCAGGCCGCGGCGGCGCTTTGCGGCGTGTTGGCGGCATCCAGCGCCTGCGCGGCCGGGCCGGCTGCGTCCGCGGCGATGGCCAGCACATGGCGCGAGCGACCCTTCTCAATCCAGCGGACAGCGGTGGCCAGCGCGGTCAACCCCGACAGTCTGCCGGCCGAAAGCAGCGCGCAACGTCCACGCAGGCGGTGCAGAATCGCCACTTCGCCCAGGAACGTGCTGGGAAGCGTGTACACGAACAGCGCAGGCGACGGCGCACCGGACAGGCGCGATTGCTCAAAGGCCGCATCGGCCTCAAGGCAACCCAGTTGCGTGCCGCCGACCAGACCGACGTCGTCGCCAACCATGCCGCTGATCGCCGGTGCAAGCAACCGCGACACCGCGACCCCCAGCTTGCTGAGAGGATCCATGCGCCCGAACTTCGGGTAGGGCTCATCAAAGAACCAGCGCGCCTTAAGGTCGGGGCCGCCAAGCAGCCCGGGCCGGGCGCCATCCAGCTCCTGCCAGGCCGTGCGGCGCAATTGGCCGTCAATCTGCGTCAGCAGGCCGGAAGCCGAAATGCGGGCGTAAGCTAGCAGGCTAGCTGTCATGCGCCCCCTCCTGCCGTCGAATCGGCTTGCCCGATCACGATGGCGGTGTTCATGCCGCCGAAGCCGCTGTTGGTCGTCAACACGAGCCCCCTGCCGACTTCGCGCGCCGCCCCATGAATTACGTCCAGGGCGTTGTCCACTTCGCCTTGCTCGAAGCCGATCGTCGGTGGCGCGATGCCGCCGCTTGCCACGCGCGCGCTGACGATCACCTCGATCAATCCGGCTGCGCCCAGGGTGTGGCCGATGCATCCCTTGATGCCGAACACCGGCGGCGGGCGGTCACCGAACACGCGGTGAAAGGCCTGTGCCTCCATGCTGTCGTTGAAGATCGTGCCGGTGCCGTGGCCGCAGATCGCCACGATCTGCGACCTGTCGATGCCGTGCATTGCGCGCTCGATTGCCAGTGCCAAGCCGCTGCCGTCTCGTGACGGGCCGCTGATGTGGTTGGCGTCGTTGCTGCAACCCCAAGAAAGCACGCGGGCACCGGGCCCGCCCTGAGCCTGCTGAGCGGGCCTGCCCTGAGCCTGCTGAGCGGCCCCGTCGCGCCGCAGCACCGCGGCAGCGGCCGCCTCGCCCAGGCTCAGCCCGTCGCGCCGCGCGTCGAACGGCTTGGCCCCGGTCGGTGAGTCTCCCTGCAGCGCGTGAAACCCCTGGGCCACAAACGGCGTAAGCGCATCTACGCCGATCACCAGCACGGCGTCGGCGTCGCCATCGAGCAGCAGCTCGGCGCCCTCAATCACGGCCTGGGATGAGCTGACACAGGCGCAACTCACGACGCGGCGCAGCGACGGCAGTTCAAACCCCATCTCGGACAGGCTTTCCGCCAGCGCGTTTAAACCGTCCGGGCCCGCACCGGAAAGCCACGGCTCGGTTTCTCCCTTGGTTGTCGCCAGCAGCAGCGCGCAGCGTTGGGCGGGAACATGAGGAAGCACCTGGCGCAGGGCGTGCAGCGCAAGTGCGGTCGCGCGGGGCGCGGCGAAATCTTCCGACAGTGCGCATACCGGCGCGTCAACGCCAAGATGGTCTCGCCGGCGCAACTGAGGAGTGCCCGCCATCAGCATCGACCACAGGTCGTCGGTCGGCGCCATGGCCTCGCCCGCGCCCGAGGGCACGGAAACGGCGGACGCGCTGATGACCACGGGCGGCATTCGGGCAGGGTATTGCAACAAGCCGCGCGCGCCAAGGTGGGCGGCTACGACCAGGGGGATAGTTCTACATCGGCGGCCGGCAGGATTTCGCCGCGCTGCCAGCGCTCCCGGAATGCCAGGAGAAACGAGGGAAAGTTCAGCGCAAGCTGGCCGTCCGGGTGCACGAGCACCTGCGTGCTTTCGGCGGTGGTCAGCAGCTCGCCGTCGGCGACGCGGCGCACCTCGTAGGTGTAGCGAAGCTTGGGCACCTCCATCCAGTGCAGGCTGGCAGTGATGTCCAGCCTGTCGCCGTAGCGTGCGGGCTTTTTGTATTTGAGCTGCAGATCAACCACGGGGCAGGCAAAGCGCTCGCGCATGAAATCTTCATAGCTGAGCCCGATCCGCGCTCCCAGGGCCTGGCGGGCGTCTTCCAGATACAGCACATAGTGCCCGTGCCAAACCATGCGCAGCAGGTCGCTTTCCATGAAGCGAACACTGGCACGAAGCGTGTGAGAAAGCGGCGCAGGATCCATCCCCGCACCATATCCCGAGGGCCGTTCAAAAAAAGCCCGCCGTGAGGGCGGCGGGCGGGTTTGAAGGTGGGCGGCTAGACGGGACTTGAACCCGCGACCTCCAGATCCACAATCTGGCGCTCTAACCACCTGAGCTACTAGCCGCGTTGCGGGGCCAAAGAGTATCGCAGCGCCCTGCACCGTCAACGGGGGGCGGTCGCAGATGCCCCCGGCGCGGTGCTTCACCGGCATCTGCAATGCGGTCGCGGGGCCAAGCCGAGGCGGTGGCATCCACCGTTCAACCCTGCATCCGGAACAGCAGCAGCGCGATCAGTTGCGCGCCTACGCGGCTGCCGCGCTGGTCGTCGAGCTTCGGCGAAATGCGTGTGCCGTCCTTGTCCGTGATGACCTTGGGGCGTTCGTTTTCGAGTGCGTACACCACCAGATCGTCCTGCTGGTACAGGTAGGCGACGTACACCCTGTCTGCCCCGGCGTCCTGGTCGATGCGCACGTAGCGCTCGATGCTGGCGGCCATTCTGTCTTCCGGCCGCACTACCTTTTCAATTTTGCCGTCGGCGCCCTCGCGCGTGACGGGCACGTCGTCGCCGGCGTCCAGGTTGCGGCGCAGGCCCAGTGCCAGCTCAAGCGGGTCGCGTCTGGCAAAACCGTTGCTTGCCAGCTTCTCGCGGATCCCCTGCACCAAGGGCTCGGTCGCCTGTGCTTCCGGCGCCTGGATCACGAACAGGCTGCACGCCTGCGGGTAGTCCTGCTGCGCGACGTTGCGGCGGCCCTCGCCGGCCACCAGCTTGTAGCCCTTGGAAAGGTACTCGGCGGTCGTGGTGGGCATCGGCGCGTTGGCTGGGTCCTGCGGGTCCATGGCGGCTTGCGCGGCGTTCCATCCGCCATAGGCCACGCTGCCGGGCACCAGCGCCGAAGGCGGCAGCAACCTCGCCAGCCTGCGGTGCGCGTCGGTGGGGGCGTCCTCGAGGTTGGCGATGGTGACCAGCTCAAAGCCCTTGGGCTTCTGCGTCTCGCCCTCAAGCGTGGTTTCGCGGATGCCCTCGTTCGCCTCGCCGGGGCAGGCCACCAGCAAAAACGCCAGCGTCACGCACCCAAGCGCGCGCATGATTGCCGATTGCCGACTCCCGATACCCGAAAACTCGCTCATTCCCACTCAATCGTTGCCGGCGGCTTGCTGCTGATGTCGTACACCACCCGGTTGAACCCCCGCACCTCGTTGATAATGCGCGTGCTCATGCGCCTCATCAGGTCGTAGTCAAGCCGTGCCCAGTCAGCGGTCATCGCGTCCACGCTTTCCACCACGCGGATCGCGCACGTGTACTCATGCGTGCGCTCATCGCCCATCACGCCGATGCTCTTGACCGGCAGCAGCACCGCAAACGCCTGCCAGATCTGTTTTTCCAGGCCGGCATTGCGTATCTCCTGTCGAACGATCAAGTCGGCTTCACGGAGAATGGAAAGTCGCTCTTCCGTTACTTCGCCGGGGCAGCGCACAGCCAGCCCGGGGCCCGGGAACGGCTGGCGCCAGACCAGCGTGTCGGGCAGGCCGAGCTCACGGCCGACTTCGCGCACCTCATCCTTGAACAGGAAGCGCAGCGGCTCAACCAGCTCAAAATCCATGTCTTCGGGCAGCCCGCCGACGTTGTGGTGCCGCTTGATCATCGCCGTCGGCCCGCCGTGGGCGGCGACGCTTTCGATCACGTCGGGGTAGAGCGTGCCCTGCGCGAGAAAGCGCGCGTCCTTGACGTTGCGGGCGTGCTCCTCAAACACGCGCACGAATTCTTCGCCGATGATGATGCGCTTCTTGTCCGGGTCATCCACGCCCTTGAGCTTGCCCAGAAACCGCTCAGCCGCGTCGGCGACGATCAGGTTGAGCTTGAAGTGGCCCTCAAAAGCCGCGCGTACTTCTTCGACTTCGCCCGCGCGCAGCAGGCCGTTATCCACCATGATGCAGGTGATCTGGCCGGGAATGGCTTTGCTGATCAGCGCCGCGACGACGCTCGAATCCACGCCGCCGGAGAGGCCGCAGATCACGTGGCCGCTGCCCACCTGCTTGCGGATGCGGTCGCACTGCTCGTCGATAAAGCTGCTCATCTGCCAGTCGCCGCGGCAGTGCGCCACGTTGAACAGGAAGTTCTTCAGAATCAGCAACCCGTTGACCGTGTGCTTGACCTCGGGGTGAAACTGCACGCCGTAAAACGGGTGCTTCGTGTGCCGCACAGCCGCGTGCTCGCACGACGGCGTGGTCGCGAGCGTTTCGAACTCGGCGGGCAGGCTGGTTACCTTGTCGCCGTGGGACATCCACACGCGCAGCGCGTCGGGTTTTTCGGGCAGCTCGCGCGTCATGCCGGCCAGCAGCACGTTTTCGTGGGCGATATCTAGCTCAGCGTGGCCGAACTCGCGGGACTGGCTGCGCTCCACGTTGCCGCCCAGGGCTTTGCTGCCGAGCTGCATTCCGTAGCAGATGCCGAGCACGGGGATGCCGGAGGTGAAGATGTTGGGGTCAACGGTGGGCGCGCCCTCGCCGTACACGCTGGCGGGCCCGCCGGAGAGGATGACGGCTTTGCA